>NZ_JBMPIT010000005.1:0-371013 GCF_049341845.1 Curtobacterium guangdongense | reverse complement strand
CGCGCCGAGCCTCCAGGCGGGCTGCCGGGGGACGCTGGCAAGGTGGGACGCATGTCCACCGCAACCGACACCCCGAAGCGGCGCCGCCGCGGCCGCACCCTGACGATCGTCGTGATCGGCATCGTGGTCGTGCTCGCCGCGCTCGTCGTCATCGCCGAGTTCGTGCTCCGCGGCGTCGTGGACCGGATGATCGCGCAGCAGGTGGAGCAGTCCCTGCCCGCCGGGACCGAGGGCACGGTCGACGCCCACGCGAAGGGCGTCCTCATCCCGCAGCTGATCGGCGGCTCCCTCGACGAGGTCGAGATCTCGTCGAAGGAGATCACGGTCGACGGCGTCCCGCTCGCCGCCGACGTCACGGCGCACGACGTGCCGATCGACGGTGCCGGAGCCGTGCACGACGTCGACGGCACCGTGACGCTTGCGGCGTCGAGCGTGAAGGACCTGTCGAAGTACAGTCCGCTGTTCGACCGGATGTCACTCGTCGACGGCGGCGTGCAGCTGTCCGGCACGACCGCGGTGCTCGGCTACGACATCTCGTACGAGGCCCGCGGTTCCGTCGTCGCCCAGAGCGACGGCAAGGGCATCACGATCACCCCGAAGACGGTCAGGATCACGAACTCGGCCCTCGACCTCAAGGTGGACGACATCCCCGGGGTGACGAACACGCCCGTGTCGGTGTGCACGGCGCAGTTCCTGCCCGAGGCGCTGCGGGTCCGGTCACTCGACGTGACGGCTGCGCACGCGACGGTGCGCGTCACGGCGGACGAGCTCCCGCTGAGCGAGCAGGGCCTCCAGACCACCGGAACGTGCTGACTCGTCCACAGGGACGTAACGCAGGCCGGGAGGCTCGTCCCGGCTCGGTAGGATCGGGTCCCGTGAGCGAGAACCCACTTGCCCCGCCGCGGCTGCGGTTCCCGACGGACGCCTCCGCGCTGACCGCGCGGATCTGGCCCGCCTCCGCCACCAGGACGGACGACGGCTCGCTCGCGGTCGGCGGGGTGTCCGCCGACGACCTGGTGGCCGAGTACGGCACACCGCTCTACGTGGTCGACGAGCGTGACGTACAGTCCCGCGCGGTCCGGGTGCGCGACGCCTTCGCCGAGGCGTTCGGTCGCATCGGCACGACGGCGCATGTCTACTACGCGGGCAAGGCGTTCCTCACGACCCAGGTCGCCGCGTGGATGGCCGAGGCAGATCTCCGCGTCGACGTGTGCACCGGGGGAGAGCTCGCGGTCGCCCTGGCCGGCGGGGTCGACCCCGGTCGGCTCGGGTTCCACGGCAACGACAAGTCGGACGCCGAGATCGCCCGCGCGGTCCAGGTCGGTGTCGGCACGATCGTGCTCGACAGCCACGAAGAAGTGCAGCGGGTCGCCGACGCCGCAGCGGCCGCCGGGGTCGTCCAGCGTGTCCGCATCCGGATCAACAGCGGAGTGCACGCCTCGACGCACGAGTACCTCGCGACCGCTCGTGAAGACCAGAAGTTCGGCATCCCGTTGACCGAGGCGGTCGCCGCCGCGGAGACCATCCGGTCCCTGCCGTCCCTCGCGTTCGTCGGCCTGCACTCGCACATCGGTTCGCAGATCTTCGACGAGTCCGGTTTCCGCGAAGCCGCTCGTCGCCTGATGGACGTGCACGCGACGCTCGTGCAGTCCGGCCCGGTGCCGGAGCTCAACCTCGGCGGCGGGTGGGGCATCGACTACACCGAAGCCGACTCGGCGTTCGAACCGGAGGACGTGGCGGACGCCCTCGCGACGATCGTGGCGGACGCCTGCGCCGAGCGGAGCATCCCCGTGCCGGCGATCGCCGTCGAGCCCGGGCGGTACATCGTGGGGCCGGCGGGCCTCACGCTCTACCGGGTCGGCACGATCAAGCCGGTGACGCTCGAGACGTCCGACGGGCACGACCAGGCGACGCGCACCTACGTGTCGGTGGACGGCGGCATGAGCGACAACGCCCGTCCCGCCCTGTACAGCGCCGAGTACACCGCGCGCCTCGCCCGCACCTCCGACGCCGATGCGGTCCTGACCCGCGTCGTCGGCAAGCACTGCGAGAGCGGGGACATCGTCGTCCACGACGAGTACCTCCCGGGGGACGTCCACCGCGGCGACCTGCTGGCGGTCGCGGCGACCGGTGCCTACTGCTGGAGCCTCGCGAGCAACTACAACCACGTCGGTCGCCCGCCGGTCGTGGCGGTCGCCGACGGCCGAGCCCGTATCCTCGTCCGTGGTGAGACGGTCGACGACCTCCTCGCCCGCGACACCGGGGTGTCGCCCGCGGCCGCAGCCGGTGCCGCGCGGTGAGCCCCCGAGATCCCGGAGACACGCACCACATGATCGAATACCGCAACGTCCGCGTCGCGCTGCTCGGAGCCGGCTCGGTCGGCTCGCAGGTCGCGCGACTCCTCCTCGAGCACGGCGACGAGCTCGCCTCGCGCGCCGGCGCCGGCCTGGAACTCGTGGGCATCGCCGTCCGTGACGTCGACGCCCAGCGCGACGTCGACCTCCCGCGGGAGCTCTTCACCACGGACGCCGGTTCGCTGATCCTCGGCGCGGACATCGTCGTCGAGCTCATCGGCGGCATCGAGCCGGCACGCACCCTCGTGCTGCAGGCGCTGCAGTCCGGTGCCGACGTCGTGACGGGCAACAAGGCGCTCCTCGCGACCCATGGCCCCGAGCTCTTCGCCGCGGCGGAGCAGGTCGGCGCGCAGCTCTACTACGAAGCCGCCGTCGCCGGGGCGATCCCGATCATCCGTCCGTTGCACGACTCGCTCGCAGGGGACCGCATCGAGCGGATCATGGGCATCGTCAACGGCACCACGAACTTCATCCTCGACCTGATGGACCGCGAAGGCGCGACGTTCGAGGACGCCCTCGCGACCGCGACGGAGCTCGGGTACGCCGAGGCCGACCCGACCGCCGACATCGAGGGGTACGACGCCGCGCAGAAGGCCGCGATCCTGGCGTCGCTCGCGTTCCACACCTCGGTCCCGCTCGCCGCCGTGCACCGCGAGGGCATCACCTCGGTCACCATCGAGCAGGTCCGTGCCGCGCGCAAGGCCGGCTACGTCGTGAAGATCCTCGCGACGTGCGAACGTCTGACGGACGAGAACGGTCGCGAGGGCGTGAGCGCCCGCGTGTACCCGGCGCTCGTCCCGGACACCCACCCGCTCGCGAGCGTCCACGGCGCGAAGAACGCCGTCTTCGTCGAGGCGGAGGCCGCCGGCGACCTGATGTTCTACGGCGCAGGTGCCGGTGGTGTCGAGACGGCCTCCGCGGTCCTCGGCGACCTGGTGTCCGCTGCTCGTCGGCACGTGATCGGCGGCCCCGGCGTCGCCGAGTCGACCCAGTCCGCGCTGCCGGTCTTCCCGATCGGCACCGTCCGGACGAGCTACCAGATCACCCTGCACGTGACGGACGCCCCCGGCGTGCTGTCGACCGTCGCCGGGGTGCTCGCGAAGCACGGCGTCAGCGTCGAGACCGTCGAGCAGTCGAGCGCGCACGGCGAGGGCGGCACCGCCACCCTCGTGATCGGCACGCACGAAGCACGCGAGTCCGACCTCGCCGACACCGTCGCCGCCCTCCGTGGCGAGGCGACCGTGACCGACGTCGCCAGCGTGCTCCGCGTCGTCGGCGCCTGACCCGCACCGTCCCGACCAGCACCGCCCCCGTTCCACCAGCCCCGAAGCACCAGACAGAGAGAGAACCCTGATGGCCCACCAGTGGCAGGGAGTCCTGCGCGAGTACGCCGACCGTCTCGACGTGACCGAGGCGACGCCCGTCATCACGCTGGGGGAGGGCGGCACGCCGCTCATCCCGGCGCGGCGGCTGTCGGAGCGCACCGGCGCGGACGTCTACGTGAAGTTCGAGGGCATGAACCCGACGGGCTCGTTCAAGGACCGCGGCATGACGATGGCGATCTCGAAGGCCGTCGAGCACGGCGCGAAGGCCGTCATCTGCGCATCGACCGGCAACACCAGCGCCTCGGCCGCCGCGTACGCGACGCACGCCGGCATCACCGCCGCCGTCCTCGTGCCCGAGGGCAAGATCGCGATGGGCAAGCTCAGCCAGGCCGTCGCTCACGACGCCCAGCTGCTGCAGGTCCAGGGCAACTTCGACGACTGCCTCGACATCGCACGCGACCTCGCCGCGAACTACCCGGTGCACCTCGTCAACTCCGTGAACAACGACCGCATCGAGGGGCAGAAGACCGCCGCGTTCGAGGTCGTCGACGTCCTCGGCGACGCGCCGGACTTCCACTTCCTGCCGGTCGGCAACGCCGGCAACTACACGGCGTACTCCCGCGGCTACCGCGAGGACGTCGCCGCCGGTCGTTCGACCAGGATGCCGCGCATGTTCGGCTTCCAGGCTGCCGGCTCGGCACCGATCGTCAACGGTGCCGTCGTCGAGCACCCCGAGACGGTCGCGTCGGCGATCCGCATCGGCAACCCCGCGTCGTGGAAGTTCGCCCTCGAAGCGCGCGAGGAGACGGACGGCTACTTCGGCGCGATCACCGACGCCGGCATCCTCGCCGCGCACCGCATCCTGTCGGCCGAGGTCGGCGTCTTCGTCGAGCCGGCATCGGCCATCGGTGTCGCGGGACTCCTCGAGCGCGCGGACGCCGGGCAGATCCCGAAGGGCGCGAAGGTCGTCATCACGGTGACGGGCCACGGCCTGAAGGACCCGCAGTGGGCGCTCCGCACCGAGGACGGCAGCGACGTGACGCCGACGAGCGTCCCGGTCGACACCGCGGCGGTCGCCGACGTGCTCGGACTGGCCGGCGCGCAGTGAGCACCGACCGCTCGTCCGGGCCGGACGGGGGCGTCACCGCCCGCATCGCTGTACCGGCCGGACGGGCGGTCCGCGTGCGGGTGCCGGCGACCTCCGCCAACCTCGGACCGGGGTTCGACTCGCTCGGCCTGGCCCTCTCCCTGTACGACGAGGTCGACGTCCGCGTCCGGCACGAACCCGGTGCGACCGTCACGGTCGACGGGGTCGGTGCGGGCGAGGTCGCGACCGACGACACGAACCTCGTGGTCCGTGCGATCCGGCGTGGACTCGAGCACGCGGGCGTCGAGCAGCCGGGCCTCGAGCTGCACGCGGTGAACGCGATCCCGCACGGCCGCGGCATGGGGTCCTCCGCCGCCGCGATCGTCGCCGGGCTGATGGCGGCCAGGGGACTCCTCGAGGGCGTCGTCGACCTGGACGCGTCGACCCTGCTGACCCTCGCGACCGAGATGGAGGGCCACCCGGACAACGTCGCGCCGGCGCTCTTCGGCGGGCTCACGATCGCGTGGATGACCGCAGAGGGCCCCGCGTACAAGCGACTCCTGGTGCACCGCGGTGTCTCGCCGGTGGTCTTCGTGCCGACCTCGACGCTGTCGACGAAGCTCGCGCGGTCCCTGCAGCCGGCCAGCGTGCCGCACGCCGACGCCGCGTTCAACGTGTCCCGCTCCGCGCTCCTCGTCGCCGCGCTGATCCAGAGCCCCGAGCTCCTGCTCGCCGCGACCGAGGACCGGCTCCACCAGACGTACCGGGCGAGCGCGATGCCGGAGACCGACGTGCTCATCCGGCTGCTCCGGCAGCACGGCCTCGCTGCTGTGGTGTCCGGTGCCGGGCCGAGCCTGCTGGTGCTCGGGAGCGATCCCGCGCAGCGTCTGACGGCCGCCGGGCTGGTGGAGCGACACGCCGAATCCACCTGGCGCCCGCTCATGCTGGCCGTCGATCTGGGTGGTGCTACAGTGGAGCCGCACCCGGCGGTCCACGAAGAACGCCCCTAGCGCGGCTCAACAGCCAGCAGGGAATCTCCGACCCCAGGTGTGATCTCCCTCAGATCACCGAATCCCGGCCCGTCGTCTGAACGGCGGCCGATGCACTGCACTTGCCCACCCGTGCAAGTGCGCCCCGTGCGGGAGTCGGTGAAAAATCTCCGCGCTCTGCGGTTCGGAAGGAACACAGGAACTTGACCGACGTGAACAACTCTGCCGACACGGTGGAGATCCCCAGCGACCTGCGCGCACTGCGCCTGCCCGAGCTGCAGCGCATCGCCTCCTCCCTCGGCATCACGGGGCTCTCGAAGCTCCGCAAGGGCGACCTCATCGCCGCCATCGAGGACAAGCGCCCCGCCGAGGCGACGACGCCCGACACCACGGCCCCCGCGGCCCCCGCCGCTGCCGCCCAGGCGCCCGAGCAGCCCACGCTGCCCGAGGTCGAGGCCCCCGCCGCCGAGGCGACCACGACCGAGGCGCCCTCGCGTGCTCGTCGCTCGCGCCGCGCCACCTCGGGCGGCAACGTGACCACCGCGCCGACCACGGCAGCGGAGCACACCAACCACGGTCAGACCGGCACCGAGGACCTCCTCGCCGGGCTCGACCAGGTCCGCGCCGAGAAGGACGCCGCCGAAGCGAGCCAGAACGGCGGCCAGCCCGCCGGACAGAACGGTGGCCAGCGTCGCCGTCGTGGCCAGAAGCCCGCGGAGCAGGCTCCGACCAGCGCCGACGCGGCACCCGCTGCCGACGCCGAGCCGTCGACCGATGCGGTCGACGACCAGTCGAACCAGAACGACCAGCAGAACCAGAACGACCAGAACGACCAGCAGAACGACCAGAACGGCGAGCACGAGGGCGGTCAGCGCCGCGGTCGTCGCAGCCGTGGCCGTGGTCGCGGCCGTGGGCAGAACGCCGACACCGCCGACCAGCAGGGCCAGCAGGGCCAGCAGGCTCAGGACGACCAGAACGGTCGCCAGCAGAACGGCAAGCAGGACGCCGACAAGGGCGACCAGCAGAAGCAGGGCGACCAGCAGAAGCAGCAGCAGAAGCAGGGCCAGAACCAGCAGGGCCAGCAGAAGCAGAACCAGGGCCAGAGCAGCCAGAACCAGCGCGACGAGCAGCAGCGTCACAACGACGAGGCCGAGAGCGGCCGCAGCCGGCGCCAGCGTGACCGCAAGCGCGGCCGCGGTGGCCAGAACGACGACTTCGAGCCGGAGATCACCGAGGACGACGTCCTGATCCCGGTCGCGGGCATCCTCGACGTGCTCGACAACTACGCGTTCGTGCGGACGACCGGGTACCTCCCGGGCCCGAGCGACGTGTACGTCTCCCTCGGCCAGGTGAAGAAGTACCACCTGCGCAAGGGCGACGCGGTCGTCGGCGCGATCAAGCAGCCGCGTGACAACGAGCAGCAGAGCCGCCAGAAGTACAACGCCCTGGTGAAGATCGACACGATCAACGGCCAGTCCGCCGACGACGCCGCGAACCGCGTCGACTTCCAGGACCTCACCCCGCTGTACCCGAACGAGCGTCTGCGTCTCGAGACCGAGCCGGCGAAGCTGTCGACCCGGATCATCGACCTGGTCGCCCCGATCGGGAAGGGCCAGCGCGGCCTGATCGTCTCGCCGCCCAAGGCCGGCAAGACCGTCGTGCTGCAGGCCATCGCGAACGCGATCTCGAAGAACAACCCCGAGGCGCACCTGATGGTCGTCCTCGTGGACGAGCGGCCCGAAGAGGTCACCGACATGCAGCGCACGGTGAAGGGCGAGGTCATCGCCTCGACCTTCGACCGTCCCGCCGAGGACCACACCACGGTCGCCGAGCTCGCCATCGAGCGTGCGAAGCGCCTGGTCGAGCTCGGTCACGACGTCGTCGTGCTCCTCGACTCGATCACCCGCCTCGGCCGCGCCTACAACCTCTCGACGCCGGCCTCCGGTCGCGTGCTGTCGGGCGGCGTGGACTCGTCCGCGCTGTACCCGCCGAAGCGCTTCTTCGGCGCCGCGCGCAACATCGAGAACGGTGGCTCGCTCACCATCCTTGCCACGGCGCTCGTCGAGACCGGGTCGAAGATGGACGAGGTGATCTTCGAGGAGTTCAAGGGCACCGGCAACATGGAGCTCCGCCTGAACCGTCACCTGGCGGACAAGCGGATCTTCCCGGCCGTGGACGTCAACGCATCCGGCACCCGTCGCGAGGAGCAGCTGCTCTCCGCCGACGAGGTCAAGATCACGTGGCGGCTGCGTCGTGCCCTCGCCGGGCTCGACCCGCAGCAGGCGCTCGAGATCGTGCTGCGGAACCTCAAGGAGACGCAGTCCAACGTCGAGTTTCTCGTCCAGGTGCAGAAGTCGGTCCCGGCGACCGGCAACGGTCACCACGGCCACCAGGAGTAACCGGTGTTCGAGTCGGTAGCAGGGCTGCTGGCGGAACACGAGGACCTGACGCAGCAGCTGTCGGACCCCGCGCTCCACGCCGATCCGGCCCGGGCGAAGAAGGTCAACCGCCGCTTCGCCGAACTGAACCAGATCAAGTCCGCGTACGAGGCCTGGACGGCGGCGGGGGACGACCTCGCCGCCGCCCGGGAGCTCGCGCGCGAGGACCCGGCGTTCGCCGAAGAGGTCCCCGCGCTCGAGGAGCAGCTCGCCGAGCGCCAGGAGCGTCTCCGTCGGCTGCTCGTCCCGCGTGACCCCGACGACGGCCGCGACGTCATCATGGAGATCAAGGGCGGCGAGGGCGGCGAGGAATCGGCGCTCTTCGCGGCCGACCTCCTGCGCATGTACTCGCACTACGCCGAGTCCAAGGGCTGGAAGATCGAGCTCCTCGAGCGCACCGAGAGCGATCTCGGCGGCTACAAGGACGTCCAGGTCGCGATCAAGTCGAACTCGTCCGACCCCGCGCAGGGCGTCTGGGCGCACCTCAAGTACGAGGGCGGTGTGCACCGCGTGCAGCGTGTGCCGGCGACCGAGTCGCAGGGGCGCATCCACACCTCGACGACGGGCGTGCTCGTCTTCCCCGAGGTGGACGAGCCCGAAGAGGTCGAGATCAACCAGAACGACCTGAAGATCGACGTGTACCGGTCCTCCGGCCCCGGCGGTCAGTCGGTCAACACGACGGACTCCGCGGTCCGCATCACGCACCTGCCCACGGGCATCACGGTCGCGATGCAGAACGAGAAGTCCCAGCTGCAGAACCGCGAGGCGGGCATGCGCGTCCTGCGCGCCCGCATCCTGGCGAAGCAGCAGGAGGAGCTCGACGCGATCGCGTCGGACGCCCGTCGTTCGCAGATCCGCGGCATGGACCGGTCAGAGCGCATCCGCACGTACAACTTCCCGGAGAACCGCATCGCGGACCACCGCACCGGGTACAAGGCGTACGACCTGGACCGCGTGATGAACGGTGCGCTCGAGCCCGTCATCGAGTCCGCCATCCGTGCGGACGAAGAAGCACGCCTGGCCGCCGTCGGCGACCAGAGCTGAACCCCGGACTGGAGGCTCGGCTCCTGTCCGACATGCACGGTGCGCATCCAGCGGATCGGCTCCTCGACGAGGCGACCGCTGCGCTCGTCGCGCACGGTGTGCCGACACCGCGCGTGGATGCGGAACTCCTCCTCGCGTGGGCGACCGACACCTCGCGCGGCGCTGTCCAGGCGCGTGCGATGACCGGCGGGGCGATCGAGGGGGAGCACGTCGAACGCTTCCGTCAGGCCGTCGCCCGACGCATGACCCGTGAGCCGCTCCAGCACATCACCGGCGAGGCGCACTTCCGCGCGCTGACCCTGGCCGTCGGCCCCGGGGTGTTCGTCCCGCGGCCCGAGACCGAGGGTGTCGTGCAGTTCGGCATCGACGCGCTCCGGGCGACAGCGGTCCCGGAGCCGATCGCCGTGGACCTCGGGTCGGGGAGCGGCGCCATCGCGATCGCCATGGACACCGAGGTGCCGAACGCGCTCGTCTACGCCGTCGAACGCTCGGCCGAGGCGCTCCCGTGGACACGTCGCAACCTCGAGCGGTACGGCGGCACGGTCCGTCTCGTCGAGGGCGACCTCGCCGACGCGTTCCCGGAGCTCGACGGGACCGTCTCGGTCGTCGTGTCGAACCCGCCGTACGTCCCCGACGACGCGATCCCGGTGGATCCGGAGGTCCGTGACCACGACCCGGCGCTCGCGCTGTACGGCGGACCGGACGGCCTCGATGCCGTCCGAGCCCTCGCCGAGACCGCCTGGCGCCTGCTCGTCCCCGGCGGCGCGCTCGTCGTCGAGCACGCCGAGCCGCAGGGCGCAGCCGTGCGGGACGTCCTGGCGCGCCGGGGGTTCCGTTCCCCGGAGACGCACCAGGACCTGACGGGACGCGACCGCACGACCACCGCAACGCGCTGACCGGACGCACCCCGAGCCTCCCGTCCGCCTTGCCGAATCGCGCGTAGGTGACCGAATCGCGCGTAGGAGGTCAGACGTTCCGATCTCCTACGCGCGATTCGGCTTCCTAGTGCACGTGCGATGGGACAGAACGCGCGACGAAGTCCCGGACCGCCTCGCGCAGGTCGGTGTCGTGCTCCACCAGCACCGCGTGGATGCCGACGCTCCTGGCGCCTTCGATGTTCTCCGGCATGTCGTCGGCGAAGAAGGTGTCCTCCGGCCGCGCGCCGTGGTGCTCGAGCGCACGCAGGAAGACCTCGGGCTCCGGCTTCCTGGCACCGAAGTTGCTCGACGTGTCGAGGTGCTCGCCGAACAGCGGCGGCAGCGACGGCGCCCATTCGTGGATCCAGCGGCCGGCGAGCGGACCGTTGTTGGTGAGGAGCGCGACACGCCCGTGCTCGCTGGCGATGCGGACCGCCTCGATGCGCTGCGGGAGCTCGGTCATCGCGGAACCGCGGATCCGCGCCCACTCCGTCTCGGGGACCTCGCACTCCATCGCGGCCGCGAACGCGGCGAGGTACGCGTCGCCGTCCGGGAAGTGTCCGGCCTCGGCACGGGACTCGTTGCCGGTGAGCCACCACCGCCGACGGAGCTCGTCGAGCTCGTGCCCGGTGAGGTCGGTCAAGCCGGCCATCCGGGTCTTCCAGTCGTAGCGGACGAGCACGTCGTCCATGTCGAAGAGGAACAGGAGTCGGGGCGCTGGCGTCTCGTTCACGATGTCCTCCATTGTGTCGCACTATCATCGTCGAGTCATGGCATCCCGATACGACTGCACCGACCCCGACGGACTCCTGACCGGGATGCGGCTCGCACGTGCCGCACTCGGCCGGGGAGAACTCGTCGTCGTCCCCACCGACACCGTCTACGGCCTCGCGGCCGACGCCTTCGATGCGGCAGCCGTCCAGCGGCTCCTCGACGCCAAGGGACGGACCCGGCAGTCGCCGCCGCCGGTCCTCATCCCCGGTCCGCCGACGCTCGACGCGCTCGCGAGCGAGGTCCCGCAGCAGGTGCGCGACCTGGTCGCCGAGTTCTGGCCGGGCGGGCTGACCGTGATCCTGCACGCGCAGCCCTCCCTGGACTGGGACCTGGGGGAGACCCGCGGCACGGTCGCGCTCCGCATGCCGGACTCCCGGATCGCGCTCGAGCTCCTGCAGGAGGTCGGCCCGCTCGCGGTGTCGTCGGCGAACTCGACGGGCGACCCTGCCGCCATGACGATCGACGCCGCCGAGTCGATGCTCGGTGACAGCGTGTCCGTCTACCTCGACGGGGGTTCCCTCGAGCCGCACGACGGGTTCGAGGCGTCGACCGGGTCCACCATCGTCGACGCCACCGGGCTCTCCACCGGTGACGGGCTGCGCATCGTGCGGCACGGCGTCATCCCGGACTCGGAGATCGAACGGGTCGTCGGGGCCGACCTCGTCACGTGAAGTACTACCTGCTCGCGGGGCTCATCTCCGCGGTCGTGAGCTTCTTGGTCAGCCTGCTGGTCTGGAAGCTCGGCCTGAAGTACAAGTGGTACCCGAAGGTCCGCGAGCGCGACGTGCACCGCACCCCGACGCCGCGGCTCGGCGGGATCGCGATGTTCATCGGCGTGATGGTCTCGCTGCTGTGTGCGTGGTTCCTGTTCCCCGAGATCGCGGGTGTGGACTACTTCCGCCTGGTGTTCGCCGAACCCGGGCGCGTGCTGGCGGTGCTCGCCGGGGCGACGATCATCGTGGTGCTCGGTGTCGCCGACGACATCTGGGACCTCGACTGGATGACGAAGCTCGCCGGACAGATCATCGCCGCGGGGATCCTCGCGTGGCAGGGCGTCGCGATCGTGTCGCTGCCGATCGGCAACACGCTCGGCGTCGGCTCGTCCTACATGAGCCTGATCTTCACGGTCCTCGCGGTCGTGCTGGTGATGAACGCCGTCAACTTCATCGACGGGCTCGACGGCCTCGTCGCCGGTGTCGCGATCATCGCCGGCGGGGTGTTCTTCCTCTACACGTTCTTCATCAACCGCGTGGTCGTGCAGACCGAGTTCTTCTTCAACCTGCCGTCGCTGCTGACGGCCGTCCTCGTCGGCGCGTGCTTCGGGTTCCTCATCCTGAACTGGCACCCGGCGAAGCTCTTCATGGGGGACGCCGGCGCGCTGCTCGTGGGCTTCCTGATGGCCACGAGCGCCGTGTCGATCACGGGCAACATCGACCCGGCGGCGGTGCGCACCCGGACCGACCTGCTGCCGGCGTTCATCCCGATCCTGCTGCCGTTCGCGATCCTCATCGTGCCGATCCTCGACTTCGGGCTCGCCGTCGTCCGACGACTGAGCGCGGGGAAGTCGCCGTTCTCGGCCGACCGGAAGCACCTGCACCACCGGCTGCTCGACATGGGGCACTCGCACTTCCACGCCGTGCTGATCTTCTACGCCTGGACGGCGACCGTCGCGATCGGCTGTCTGCTGTTCCTGTTCCTGCAGTGGTGGTGGGTCGTGGCGTTCGTGGCGGTCGGGTTCACGATCTGCGCGATCGCGACGTTCGCCCCGCTCGGCCGGAAGCGCGCCGAGATCGCCGCCCAGAGCCGTGGCGGAACGGGCGCTGCCGTCGATGCCCGGCTCGACCCGCTCGACCGCGCAGCAGCCACCCGCGACATCCCGACCCCAGGAGACCCCTCGTGACCACGCCGAACGGCCTCGACCACGTCAGCCCGCTCTTCCGCCGCATCCTCGTGCAGGGGGCCGTGCTCGCGGTCGCCCTCGCCGTCGTCGGGGGAGTCGTCGGCTTCTTCGTCGCCGGGACTCCCGGGCTGGTCGGCGGGCTCATCGGCGCGGTGATGAGCGTCGTGTTCTGCGGGCTCACGGCGGTGAGCGTCCTGCTGGCGATCCGGTTCTCCCGAGGGCAGATGATCTCCGGCGCCTTCTTCGGCACGATCATGGGGATGTTCCTCGTGAAGTTCGTGCTCTTCATCGTGGTGCTGGTGCTGCTCAGGGACCGGGACTGGGTGAACACGCCGGTGCTCGCGATCGCGATCATCGTCGGCGTCATCGGGTCGCTCGTGATCGACGTCACGGTCATCGCCAAGGGGCGCGTGCCGATCGACGTGCCCCTGCCCGGCTCTGCGGACGCTGAGAAGGACGACCCACGCGTCTGAGAGCCCGGGAAGGCTCTGACACCTGATAGGGTTTGAGGAGTCCGCGCCCGGAGCCATGCTCGGAGCGGACGAGCCTCCACACAGTCCACCATCGCGTGCCATGACGTGCGCGCGCCGACACAGGAGACAGCGCTGCTATCCCACGCTCTTCCCCTGTCCCTCACCGCTGCGGCCAACACCGTTGCGGCGGGGAGCAGTAAGGCCGCCGAGTTCCATGGTCCGTCGATCAACGAGTTCTTCCCCGACCCGATCTTCTTCGCGGGGACGCCGTTCGAGATCGACCGGATCGTCATCATCCGCTTCATCGCGGTCGCAGTGCTGGTCGTCTTCGCCTTCGCGGGGACCCGTGCGCTCAAGCTGATCCCCAACCGTGGTCAGGCGTTCATCGAGTACGGCTTCGACGTCGTGCGCCGGAACACCTTCGACAACCTCGGCGAGAAGGACGGCAAGCGGTTCCTCCCGCTCCTGGCGACCATCTTCTTCGGCGTGCTGTTCATGAACCTGACGGGGCTCATCCCGTTCATGAGCATCGCCGGCACCAGCCGTATCGCGATGCCGCTGATCCTCGCGATCGTCGCGTACGTCGCGTTCATCTACGCCGGTCTCCGCAAGCACCCGGGCACGTTCCTCCGGAACTCGCTCTTCCCGCCCGGGGTGCCGTGGTACCTGTACATCATCGTGACGCCGATCGAGCTCGTCTCGACGTTCGTCCTCCGCCCGGTCACCCTGACCCTGCGACTGCTGATGAACATGGTGGTCGGTCACCTGCTCCTGGTGCTGTTCTTCTCGGCCACCTGGTTCTTCTTCTTCGACTCGCACAGCCTGCTGGCGTTCTTCGGGATCGGCACGCTCGCGTTCGGCATCGCCTTCAGCTTCTTCGAGATCCTCGTCGCGCTGCTCCAGGCGTACGTCTTCATGCTCCTCACCGCCGTCTACATCCAGCTGGCGCTGGCAGACGAGCACTGATTCCTCACTGACCCCCTACGGGGCCGGCAACCGTCGGGCCCGCACCTCGAAAGGAAAACACGTGGACGCAACGACCGTTCTCGCGGAGATCAACGGCAACATCGCGACGGTTGGCTACGGCCTCGCTGCGATCGGCCCGGCCATCGGCGTCGGCATCGTCGTCGGCAAGACGATCGAGTCCGTCGCTCGCCAGCCCGAGCTCCAGGGCCGACTGACGACCCTCATGTACATCGGTATCGCCTTCACCGAGGCCCTGGCCTTCATCGGTATCGCCACGTACTTCATCTTCACCAACTAAGGTTCCTCGATGCAGAACGCACTCATCATCGCGGCGGAGGAGACCCACAATCCGCTGATCCCGCCGGTGTACGACATCGTGTGGTCTGCGGTGGCCTTCGTCATCATCTTCCTGGTGTTCTGGCGTGTCGTCACGCCGCGCATCACGAAGATGCTCGATGAGCGCACCGAGGCCATCGAAGGCGGCATCAAGAAGGCCGAGGCCGCTCAGGAGCAGGCTGCTGCTGCGCTCGAGGAGTACAACAAGCAGCTCGCCGACGCCCGTGCCGAGGCCTCCCGCATCCGCGAGCAGGCTCGTGCGGACGCCACGGCGATCGGCAACGAGGTCCGCGAGCAGGCTGCTGCCGACGCCGCGCGCATCACGTCGAACGCCCAGGCGCAGATCGAGGCAGAGCGCCAGAGTGCGCTCCAGTCGCTCCGCACCGAGGTCGGCTCGCTCGCACTCGACCTCGCGTCCGGTGTCATCGGCGAGTCCCTCAAGGACGACGCCAAGGCCACCGCGGTCGTCGACCGCTTCCTCGCCGACCTCGAGTCGTCGAAGGACGCGCAGGCGTCGCAGGCAGAGACGGAGCGCTGAGCATGCGGAGCGCCACTCGTTCAGCACTCTCGTCGACGCAGGCGGTCCTCGCCGAACTCGGCGGGAGCGCCGACCTGGCGACCGGTGCTGAGATCCTCGCCGCAGGGCGAGTGGTGGCCGGTTCTTCGCAGCTCCTCACGCTGCTCGCCGACCCCACGGCGGACGTCGTCGGCAAGAAGGCGGTCATCGACCGTGTCTTCGCCGGGCAGGCGACCACCACGCGGGCCGTCCTGACGGCGGTCGCCGGCGCGCGCTGGTCCTCCCAGCAGGACCTGCTCGCCGGCATCGAGGACGCGGGCATCCGTGCCGTCGCGGCCACCGCCGACCCCGGCACCTCGATCGAGGCGGAGCTCTTCGCCTTCGAGACCGCCGTCCGGTCCGACGCGGGCCTCGAGCTCGCGCTCGGCACGAAGCTCGGCAGCCCCGCTGAGAAGAGCGCGCTCGTCGAGCGCCTCATCGGCGGCAAGTCGTCGGCGCAGACGGTGACGATCCTGTCGGCACTGGTCCAGCAGCCCCGCGGCCGCCGGATCGGTGAACTGGTCCGCGATGCCTCGCGCATCGTCGCCGACCAGGCCGAGAAGGTCGTGGCCACGGTCATCACCGCGACGGCGCTGTCGGAAGCACAGGCGGCTCGTGTCGCCCGTGGGCTGTCGGCGCGTTACGGCAAGGACATCATCGTCAACCACGTCGTCGACCCCAAGGTCGTCGGCGGGGTCAGGGTGCAGGTCGGCGGCGACGTCATCGACGGCACCGTGTCCACGCGCCTCGCCGACCTCCGGCTCCAGCTCGCGGGCTGAGCGTACGGTCGTACCCGACACCCCAAGTCCACAACGGGAACTGTCCTGACCGGACAGCATCACCCTCTCGGAGCCGAAGGGCCCCGGAAACCAACAAGGAAAATCCCATGGCAGACATCACCATCAGCCCCGATGAGATCCGTGATGCCCTGAAGGACTTCGTCTCGAACTACGAGCCGACGAAGGCCTCCACGGCCGAGGTCGGGCACGTCACCGACGCCGGTGACGGCATCGCCCACGTCGAAGGCCTCCCCGGCGTCATGGCCAACGAGCTCATCCGTTTCGAGGACGGCACGCTCGGCCTGGCCCAGAACCTGGACGAGGACGAGATCGGCGCCATCGTGCTCGGCGAGTTCGCCGGTGTCGAAGAGGGCCAGGAAGTCACCCGTACCGGTGAGGTCCTCTCCGCCCCCGTCGGTGACGGCTTCCTCGGTCGCGTCGTCGACCCGCTCGGCGCTCCGATCGACGGCCTCGGCGAGATCGTCGCAGAGGGCCGCCGTGCCCTCGAGCTCCAGGCGCCTGGCGTCATGTCGCGCAAGTCAGTGCACGAGCCGCTGCAGACCGGCATCAAGGCCATCGACGCGATGATCCCCGTCGGCCGCGGCCAGCGTCAGCTGATCATCGGCGACCGCCAGACCGGCAAGACGGCCATCGCGATCGACACGATCATCAACCAGAAGGCCAACTGGGAGTCCGGCGACGAGGACAAGCAGGTCCGCTGCATCTACGTCGCGATCGGTCAGAAGGGTTCGACGATCGCCTCCGTCAAGGGTGCGCTCGAGGACGCCGGCGCGATGGAGTACACCACCATCGTCGCCGCCCCGGCATCCGACCCGGCCGGCTTCAAGTACCTCGCCCCGTACACCGGCTCGGCCATCGGCCAGCACTGGATGTACCAGGGCAAGCACGTCCTCATCATCTTCGACGACCTGTCGAAGCAGGCAGAGGCCTACCGTGCCGTGTCGCTCCTCCTGCGTCGTCCGCCGGGACGCGAGGCCTACCCGGGTGACGTCTTCTACCTGCACTCCCGTCTGCTGGAGCGTTGCGCGAAGCTGTCCGACGAGCTCGGCGCCGGCTCGATGACGGGTCTCCCGATCATCGAGACCAAGGCGAACGACGTCTCGGCGTACATCCCGACCAACGTCATCTCCATCACCGACGGCCAGATCTTCCTGCAGTCGGACCTCTTCAACGCGAACCAGCGTCCGGCCGTCGACGTGGGCATCTCGGTGTCCCGCGTCGGTGGTGACGCCCAGGTGAAGTCGATCAAGAAGGTCTCCGGCACGCTGAAGCTCGAGCTCGCGCAGTACCGCTCGCTCGAGGCGTTCGCGATGTTCGCGTCCGACCTCGACCAGGCGTCGCGTCGTCAGCTCGACCGTGGTGCGCGTCTGACCGAGCTCCTCAAGCAGCCGCAGTACTCGCCGTACCCGGTCGAGGAGCAGGTCGTCTCGATCTGGGCCGGCACGAACGGCAAGCTCGACACGGTGCCCGTGCCGGACGTGCTCCGCTTCGAGTCCGAGCTGCTCGACCACCTGCGTCGCAACTCCGACGTCCTCACGACGCTGCGCGAGACGAACCAGCTCAGCGACGAGACCGTCGCCGAAATGTCGAAGCAGATCGACGAGTTCTCGAAGAGCTTCCAGACGAGCGACGGCAAGACGCTCGGGTCCGAGCAGTTCGACGCCGCCGACGCCGAGGACGTGGACCAGGAGCAGATCGTCAAGGGTCGTCGCTAGATGGCAGCGCAGGTCCGGGTCTACCGACAGCGAATCAAGTCGGCGAAGACCACGAAGAAGGTCACTCGCGCGATGGAGCTGATCTCGGCGTCGCGGATCCAGAAGGCACAGGCCCGCATGGCCGCGTCCGGCCCGTACTCGCGGGCCGTGACGCGGGCGGTGTCTGCCGTGGCGACGTTCTCGAACGTCGACCACGTGCTGACCACCGAGCCGGAGTCGTCGACGCGTGCGGCCGTGGTGCTGTTCACCTCGGACCGTGGCCTCAACGGCGCGTTCAGCACGAACGTCCTCAAGCAGGGCGAGGAGCTCGCCTCCCTGCTCCGCAGCGAGGGCAAGGACGTCGTGTTCTACCTCGTCGGGCGCAAGTCCGTCGGGTACTTCGCGTTCCGTGAGCGCCCGTCCGAGCAGCAGTGGGTCGGCAACACCGACCAGCCCGAGTTCTCGACGGCGAAGGAGATCGGCGACGCGGTCGTGTCGAAGTTCCTCCAGGACACGGCCGAGGGCGGCGTGGACGAGATCCACATCGTGTTCAACCGCTTCCTCAGCCTCGCGACCCAGGAGCCGCAGGTCGTCCGCCTGCTCCCGCTCGAGGTCGTCGAGGGTGTCGAGGAGCCGACGGACAACGAGCCGCTCCCGCTGTACGAGTTCGAGCCGGACGCCGATGCGGTGCTCGACTCGCTGCTCCCGGTCTACATCGAGAGCCGCATCTTCAACGCCATGCTCCAGTCGGCTGCCTCCGAGCACGCCGCCCGGCAGAAGGCGATGAAGGCGGCCAGCGACAACGCCGACTCGCTCATCCGTGACTTCACCCGTCTCGCGAACAACGCGCGCCAGGCCGAGATCACCCAGCAGATCTCCGAGATCGTCGGCGGCGCCGACGCCCTCTCGTCGAAGAAGAAGTAGTCCGCGTCGTTCGCGGACAGATACCCACCCTCAGGAAGGCACCAGCCATGACCGACACCGCAACCACCGCGGTCGAGACGTCGTCGGCGCCCGGTGTCGGCCGGATCGCCCGTGTCACGGGTCCCGTCGTCGACATCGAGTTCCCGCACGACGCAATCCCGGAGATGTACAACCTCCTGTTCACGACCATCACCATCGGTGACTCGTCGCAGGAGATCGGCCTCGAGGTCGCACAGCACCTCGGCGACGACCTCGTCCGTGCCATCTCCCTGAAGCCGACCGACGGCCTCGTCCGTGGTCAGGAGGTCCGTGACTCGGGCGCCCCGATCTCGGTCCCCGTCGGCGACGTCACCAAGGGCAAGGTCTTCGACGTGCTGGGCAACGTGCTCAACACCGACGAGAAGCTCGAGATCACCGAGCGCTGGCCGATCCACCGCAAGGCCCCGGCGTTCGACCAGCTCGAGTCCAAGACCTCGATGTTCGAGACCGGCATCAAGTCGATCGACCTCCTCACCCCGTACGTCCAGGGTGGCAAGATCGGTCTGTTCGGTGGTGCCGGTGTCGGCAAGACCGTCCTCATCCAGGAGATGATCCAGCGCGTCGCGCAGGACCACGGTGGTGTGTCGGTGTTCGCCGGTGTCGGTGAGCGCACCCGTGAGGGCAACGACCTCATCGGTGAGATGGAAGAGGCGGGTGTCTTCGACAAGACCGCCCTCGTGTTCGGCCAGATGGACGAGCCGCCGGGAACGCGTCTGCGCGTCGCCCTGTCGGCGCTGACGATGGCGGAGTACTTCCGCGACGTCCAGAAGCAGGACGTGCTCCTCTTCATCGACAACATCTTCCGCTTCACGCAGGCCGGCTCCGAGGTCTCCACGCTGCTCGGCCGCATGCCGTCCGCGGTGGGCTACCAGCCGAACCTCGCCGACGAGATGGGTGTGCTCCAGGAGCGCATCACCTCGACGCGTGGTCACTCGATCACCTCGCTGCAGGCGATCTACGTCCCGGCCGACGACTACACCGACCCGGCGCCGGCGACCACGTTCGCGCACCTCGACGCCACGACCGAGCTCTCCCGTGAGATCGCGTCGCAGGGCCTCTACCCGGCGATCGACCCGCTGACCTCCACGTCGCGGATCATGGACCCCCGGTACCTGGGCGCCGACCACTACCAGACGGCGACCCGCGTCAAGCAGATCCTCCAGAAGAACAAGGAACTGCAGGAGATCATCGCCATCCTCGGTGTCGACGAGCTCTCCGAAGAGGACAAGATCACGGTCGAGCGCGCTCGTCGTATCCAGCAGTTCCTCTCGCAGAACACGTACATGGCGAAGAAGTTCACCGGTGTCGAGGGCTCCACGGTCCCGCTCAAGGACACGATCGAGTCCTTCCGCGCGATCGCCGACGGCGAGTTCGACCACGTGGCCACGCAGGCCTTCTTCAACGTCGGTGGCATCAACGACGTCGAAGAGAAGTGGGCGCAGATCCAGAAGGAGAACCGCTGACATGGCGGGTCTCACCGTGAGTGTCGTCTCGGCGGACCGCGAGGTCTGGACGGGCGACACCACCATGGTCGTCGCACGCACGACAGAGGGCCAGATCGGCATCCTGGCGGGTCACGAGCCGATGCTCGCGATCCTCGCCCAGGGCCAGGTCCGCATCACGCGGGCCGACGGTTCGACCGTCGCGGTCGACGCTGAGGACGGGTTCCTCTCGGTCGAGCACGACACGGTCACGATCGTGGCGCGGCAGGCCGCGCTGGCCTCCTGACCGGACTGACCGTCCTCCTCCCGCCTTCGGAGACGAAGCGGGAGGGTGGGGACACGGGATCCACCCTCGACCTGGGTGGGCTCTCGTTCCCGGAACTGACCCGAGAGCGGGCCGCGGTGATCGCCGCGGCCCGCTCCGTCAGTTCCGAGGAGTCCACCGCGCGGACGGCGCTCAAGCTCGGGCCGAAGTCGATCGCCGAGCGGTTCCGGAACCTCTCCCTGGACACGTCGCCGACCTTGCCAGCGATCGAGCGGTACACCGGCGTGCTCTACGACCCGCTGGACGTCCCGTCGGCGTCGGCTGCGGCGCGAGCCTGGTGGTACCGGCACGTGGTCGTTCAGTCGGCCATGTTCGGGCCGATCGGTGCGGGGGACCCGATCCCGGCCTACCGGTTGTCGCACGACTCGCGGCTCGGGGCGTTGCGCCTCGCGTCGCACTGGCCAGCCGTCTCGACCGCAGCGTTGTCCACCAGGAGCGGGGGACTGGTCCTCGACCTGCGCTCGGAGGGATACCGCGCACTCGGTCCGGTCGACGGTGCCGTGGCCCTGCGGGTCGTGAGCGTCGACGGCAGCGGCCGCCGGAAGGCGCTGAACCACTGGAACAAGACCGCGAAGGGCCGGCTGGTGTCGTTGCTGGCTCGGACCGGTGCGTCGATCGGGTCGATGGACGACCTCGTCGCGTGGGCGACGTCCGTGGGCGTGTCGGTCGAGCGCTCGGACACCGGGTGGGACCTGGTCGCGGAGAGCCTGGAGCCGGTCTCCGTCTGATCCGCGGTCGTTCCTCCACAGGCGCCCCCGTACGTCGCGGTCACCACGGACTCGCCTCCGTCACCGCTCTGGAGGCTCGGTGCGCGTTTCGATGGACGCATGAACCTCGACGTCGCACAATCGTCCAGCTCCCCGTTCGTCCGCCATCCGCGCGAGATCGCGGCAGCGGTGACCCTGCCCGTCGCCGCCGCCGCGCTCGTCGCGCCCGGCACCGCGCTCCTCGATGCCGCCGGCCGGTCGGCCGTCGCGACCGCGTGCGCGGCACTCGCGACCCGGATGGCCCTGGTGCGGTTCATCGGTGCCGCATCCGGACCGGACCTGCGGGCGGTCCGTCCGTTCGATCCCTTCACGGATCCGACCCCGTCGGTGTTCCACGGCCGCGGCCCGGCCCCGTCGCGCGACCGCATCCGGACCGCCGGCGCGCGGTGCACCGCGGTCTGGCACGGCTGGAAGCAACAGGGCTCACCGCGTGACGAACGTCGGGGCGTCGCGGGTGCCGTCGCGCTCGGTGCCTGGTGCTCATGGGCCGTCGGTGCGTTGACCGAGGCCGAGGTCCGAGCCGGGTACGCGCTCGACGTGGTGCCGGACGACGCGTTGGCGCTCGTCGTGCATCGATCAGCCCGTGCCGGGGCACGCCCGGAGTGGTGGGGGTGACGGGGCGTGCACCGGATCGTCTACGGTTGTGAGACCGCATCGCGGGCAGGACCCGCCGCGGAGAGGACCCACCGCGGAGAGGACCCACCGCGGAGAGGACCCTTTGCGGAGAGGACACAGGGAGGCACCACGTGCACGACGACGCCGATGACGTCGAGGACACGGTGATCCGTCCTCGGTCGCGGTCGCTCGGATCCGCTCGCACACAGGACGCGATCGACGACACGGTCCTCCGGGCTCCTTCGGGCGGCGGACCGCACGAGTCGGACCAGCTCGACGACGGCCCGCTCGGGGACACCGTCATCCGTGGGCCGCGCCCTGCGGCGGACCCGTCGACGGTCTCCGAGGACACGGTCCTCGGGATGCCGCGGACCGCGCCGTCCACGCAGCTGACGGCCTCGCCGCCGGTCGCGCCCCCGAGCCTCCCGGCCGTCCCCGACCAGCCACGCACCCGCGTGCCCTCGATCCGTGTCGGTGGCCGCGTCATCCGACTCGACCACCCGGTGGTCATCGGCCGGCGTCCCGCGTTGCCGCGTGTCGTGCGGGGACCGGCGCCCGAACTCGTGACCGTGCCGTCGCCGCTCGGACAGGTGTCGTCGTCCCACCTGCTGGTGCACGCCGAGGGTGAAGCCGCGGTCGTCGACGACCTGCGTTCGACCAACGGGACCGTCGTCCGGCCCGCCGGCTCGGCGCCGTACCGGATGTCGTCGGGTGCGTCGATCGTCGCGCTGACGGGTACGGTAGTCGAGATCGGGGACGGCATCGCGGTGGAGATCCTCTCGCCGCACCTCCGGCTCACGCCAGGGGCCGACGGTGTCCCGCCGTCGCTCCACCAGCCTCCGACCCACCAGACCGGCACGCCCCGAACCCCCAGAGAGCGATCCTGAAACGTGACCGAACTCGGCCGAGCAGCCGCAGCCCACGCCATCGACGTCCCCGGAACGCACGGCGCCACCCTGACGCTCTCGTGGGGAGCCGCGACCGACGTCGGTCGTCGCCGTGACCACAACGAGGACAGCTACATCGTCGAAGCACCGTTCTTCGTCGTCGCGGACGGCATGGGCGGACACCTCGCCGGTGACCGCGCGAGCGACGCCGTGGTCCGTCGCCTCGGTGACTCGGTCGACGGGCCGTTCGGTACCCGACAGTCGATCCAGCGCGCGCTCCTGCTCGCGACGGCGGACATCGAACGTGCGGCCGGCGGCAACGCGATCGGTGCCGGCACCACGGTGACCGGACTCGCGCTCGTCGCGTCGAACGGGCAGCCGGCAGCGCTCGTCTTCAACGTGGGCGACTCGCGGACGTACCGGGTGGACGACGGCGTCCTCCGTCGGATCACGGTCGACCACTCGGTCGTGCAGGAGATGGTCGACGCCGGTGTCCTGCGGGCAGAGGACGCCGAGGCGCACCCGGACAGCAACGTCATCACCCGCGCGGTCGGCTTCGGCGAACCGCCGGAGCCGGACTGGTGGACGCTGCCGCTCCGCACCGGCGACCGGTACATCGTGTGCTCTGACGGTCTGACGAAGGAGATCGGCGACGCGGTCATCGGCCGCATCGCCGCGAAGGTCGCCGACCCGCAGGAGCTCGCCGAGCGCCTGGTGGGTGACGCCCTGATCGCGGGTGGCCGCGACAACGTCACCGTCGTCGTCCTCCAAGTGGAGGACGCACCGCAGGACGGCGACATCGAGGACACGCTGCCTCGACACTAGATGTCCCCCGAATTGGGGGAGTGCGTCGGTATCCCGTTCTCTGGAGTGCGGAATTCCAGCGCGTCCGGCTCCGTAGACTGAAGGGCCGCGAGCAAGAGCAGGCCGTGTCGGCCGGGGAGGAAAGGTGCCATGGCGCGACGGCTGCCGTCCACCCCTCCCGTGATCGCCGGGTTCAGCCCGGTCCACGTCCTCGGCTCCGGCGGCTTCGCCGACGTGTTCCTCTACGAGCAGGACATGCCGCGGCGCCAGGTCGCGGTGAAGGTCCTGCTCGACGAAGTCGTCGACGACCGGGTCCGACAGATGTTCCAGGCCGAGGCGAACCTGATGGCGCGGCTCAGCACGCACCCGTCCATCCTCACCGTGTTCCAGGCGAGCGTCGCGGCCGACGGGCGTCCCTACCTGGTGATGGAACTCTGCTCGTCGTCGCTGAGCGAGCGCTACCGACGCGAGCCGATCCCGGTGTCCGAGGTCCTGTCGATCGGTGTCCGGATCGGTTCCGCGCTCGAGACGGCGCACCGTGAAGGCGTCCTGCACCGCGACATCAAGCCCTCCAACATCCTGCTCACCGCGTACGGCAACCCCGTGCTGTCCGACTTCGGCATCGCGGCGACCATCGGCGAGTCCGACCCCGACGAGCCGATCGGCATGTCCATCCCGTGGTCGGCGCCGGAGGTCCTCATCGACGAGTCCCGCGGGACCATCCAGTCCGAGGTCTACTCCCTCGCGGCGACGGTCTTCTCGCTCCTCGCCGGACGCAGCCCGTTCGAGGTCCCCGGCGGCAAGAACGGTGCCGCCGACCTGATGGCGCGCGTGGACAAGGGCGGCGTGAAGCCGTCCGGTCGCACGGACGTGCCGCCGTCGCTCGAACGACTGCTCGCCACCGCGATGTCCCGCAAGGTGCAGCTGCGCCCGGCCACCGTGATGGAGCTCGTCCGTGGCTTCCAGCAGGTCCAGGCCGAGCTCGGCATCCCGCAGACCGCCGCCGACGTCGCGGTCGAGGCATGGGCCGTCGCCACGCCCACGCCGGAGGGCGACCGCACGATGATCCGGGAACTCCAGCCCCCGAGCCGGGTCGGTCGTCGGCGCCGGACTCGTCGCCCGGTGCAGGGCGGTGTGGCGGCCACCGGTTCGCGGAGCGTCGGCACCGTCCACCGGACCGGCTCGGTCACCCGGGCCCGCCGTCGATCGCGCCGGACCGTGATCTGGGCGTCCTCGGTCGCGGCTGCGGTCGTGGTCGCCCTCGCGGTCACGTCCTTCGTCCTCGTGACGCGCGTCGGTTCCGGGGCGATCCCCACGGTCTCCGACGTCCGCGCGTCGACCGCCGGTCAGTCCGTCACGTTCCGCTGGAGCGACCCGGGACTCCGGAACGGCGACACCTACGTGATCTCCTCGAACGGCGCGTCGAGCCAGCAGTCGGGCACGTCGTTCGTCGTCTCCGGCAGCAAGGGCGACGAGGAGTGCATCTCCGTCGCGGTGAACCGTGACGGCAAGACCGGTGTCGCGAGTGCCGAACGGTGCGCCACGATCGGCGGCGGCTCGTGATCCGACGGCTCATCGCTCAACACCGGTCCGCCGCGATCACCATTGGCGCGTCCGTGGTCGTCGCTGCGCTCGTCGCCGGGGCCGCCGTCGTCTCGAGCGGATACCACACGCAGCGTGTCGCGCTCGGGGACGGCACCGTCTGGGTGCCCTCGTCGCAGTACGGCGCGGTCGGCCGCGCGAACACCGCGGTCCTGCAGCTGAACACCGCCGTCGAGTCGTCCACGGACGCGCTCTCCGTGCTGCAGAGCGGATCGATGGTCTACAGCGTCGACGAGACCAAGGGCACGGTCGCGAAGGTCGACGTCGCGGACGCGACGATCGGTGACCCGGTCACGCTGCCCTCCGGGTCGCCGCAGGTGTTCTTCTCGGGATCGACCGCGGTCATCGGCAACCAGGAGACCGGTGAGGTCTGGTCCACCCCGGCCAAGGACCTCGCGGACTTCGACGCATCGACGAAGGCGGATCTGACGCTCGGCGCGGACGCGGTGTTCGACGCGTCGGACGAGCACGTCGCGGTGTACTCGCCGCGGACCGGGACCGCGTCCCTCGTCGAGGTGGGCTCGACCCTGTCCGTCGCGAAGCGCTGGACCGTGCGGATGGACCGCAAGGACGACTTCCAGGTGGCGGCGTTCGGCTCCCACATGGCGGTCCTCGATCAGACGACCGGCGCGCTCTCGGTCGACGGCGACACGGTCGACCTCGGCGACCGGGTCGGCGGATCCCCGGCGCTCCAGCGGTCCTCGGCCGACGGGGACTCGGTGGTCGTCGCCGGTGCCGCGGGTCTCGTCCGCGTCACACCGTCGGGCTCCGCGACCACGACCGCCCTGGCGGTGTCGGGACGCGCGGCCCGACCGTACGTCGACGGCACCTGCACGTTCGGGGCGTGGAGCGGCGGGCAGGCGATCGACACGTGCGCCGGCCGCGCGCTGCAGCAGCTCGACCGTGTTCCCGGCGGCGCTGCCCTCCAGATCATCCACAACGCCGACACCGTCGTCGCGAACGACCCGTCGACCGGGCGCTCGTGGGCGATCGACCGGAGCGGTCAGCTCATCGACAACTGGTCCGACCTGATCAAGCGGGACGACGACCAGCAGCAGGAGCAGATCTCGGACGACAACCCCGAGGTCGACAAGGACCAGAAGCCGCCGGTCGCCGTGGACGACGACCTGGGCGCTCGTCCGGGACGCACCACGAGCCTCCCGGTCCTGCTCAACGACTACGACCCCAACGGCGACCCGATCATCGTCAGCGAGGTCGGGTCCGTCGACCAGGCCGCGGGGAAGGTCGCGATCGTCGACGACGGGCAGCGACTGCAGATCGCCCTGTCGGACAGCGCGTCCGGGACCGTGACGTTCCCGTACACGATCACCGACGGCAACGGCGGCTCGGCCACCGCCACCGTCCGGGTCAGCGTGCGACCCGAGTCCGAGAACGACGCGCCCAGGCAGGTCAGGGACACCACGGCCGACGTGGTCCAGGGCGGGCACGTGTCGAGCAACGTGCTCGGCGACTGGGTCGACCCCGACGGCGACCCGGTGTACCTGAAGTCGGCGACCGCGACCGACGGCGACGAGGTCTCGACGACGCCGGACGGCCTGCTCGACTTCCGCAACAAGAGTGGGCACACCGGCGACCGCAGCGTGCAGCTGGTGGTCAGTGACGGCCGAGCGGACGGCCGCGGATCCCTCACCGTGCACGTCGCCGCGCAAGGCAGCGTTCCGCTCCGGGCGGACGCGTTCCCGGTGAAGGGCTACGCGGGCAAGTCGTTCACGGTGGACCCGCTCGAGCACGTGCGGGGCGGCAACGGGAGCATCACGCTGACGAGTGTCTCGTCGGCGAGCGGCGTGACGATCACCCCGAGCTACGACGCCGGGACCTTCCGGGTACAGAGCGACGCCGTGGGGGACCACCAGGTCGAGTACACGGTGACGGACGGCACGAAGACGTCGAGCGGGATCGTCCGCATGACGATCGCGGCACCACCGGACGCGTCGACCGCGCCGATCACGACCCCGAAGACCGTGTTCGTCAACACGCTCTCGACGAAGGACACCGACGTCACCGCAACCGACATCGACCCTGCGGGCGGGGTCCTCCTCGTCACGGCGCTCGACGGGCCCGCGCGGGGTTCCGGTGTACAGGCGAGCATCCTCGACCAGCACACGATCCGGACGACCCTGTCGGCACCGCTCGACGGGCCGGTGACCTTCACCTACACCGAGACGAACGGGCTGGCGTCGTCGCCCGGCACCGTCACGGTCGTCGAGATCCCGAAGCCGGACCGGATCCAGCCGCCCGTCGCGCAGCCGGACACCGCGACGGTCCGGGTCGGGGACGTCGCGAACATCGACGTCCTCGCGAACGACACCCAGCCGGAGGGCGAGCCGCTGACCCTGCAGCCGGACCTCGTGCAGAACGTCCCCGGCGACGGCGGTCTGCTCTTCGCCTCCGGTGACCACCTCCGGTACCTCGCACCGAAGACCCCCGGCAACTACACGGCGGTGTACCGCGTCGCCGGCCCGGACGGACAGTCGGCGGACGCAGCGGTGTCGATCTCGGTCCGTGAGAAGGACAGCGCCACGAACAACCCGCCGGTGCCACAGACCGTCACGGCTCGTGTGGTCGCGGGCCAGGCCGTCAGCATCTCCGTGCCGCTGAACGGCATCGACCCGGACGGCGATTCCGTGCAGCTCGTCGGGGTGGCGTCGAACCCGGACAAGGGGTCGGTCAGCGACATCGGAGCCGACTCCCTGACCTACGAGGCCGGCGACTACTCGGCGGGTACCGACGAGTTCACCTACACGGTCGTCGACGCGCTGGGCGCTCGCGCCACCGGCACCATCCGTGTCGGTATCGCACCGCGGGCCGAACAGGCGTCGAACCCGGTGGCCGAGGCGGACCACGTGACGATCCGGCCCGGCGGCTCCGTGACGGTGCGCGTCCTCCAGAACGACTCGGACCCCGAGGGCGGCGACCTCACCGTCTCCAAGGCCGAGCCGACCGCGAAGGACGTCACGGCGAAGGTCCTGCGGAAGCAGGAGATCCGCGTCACCCCGCCGAAGACCGCGAAGAGCGGGGACTTCGCGGTGCTGTACACGGCGTCGAACGAGAGCGGTGGTGCGAGCACGGCGTTCCTCACCGTCACCGTGGACAAGGACGCCCGCCCGCTCCGCCCGGAGGTCGACGACACCACACTCGACCTGCAGGACATCCTGCACCGGCAGAGCGTGACCGTCGACGTGCTGAAGAACGTCTTCTTCGCCGAGGGGTCGACGTCCTCCCTGACCGTGGGTGTGGTCGACGGCTACGGCGACACCGCCCGCACCACGACGGACGGCCGGATCGCCGTGCGCCTGACGGACGACTCGCAGGTCATCCCGTTCTCGGTCGCCCGGCAGGACCACCCGGACATCGTGTCGTACGGGTTCATCCACGTCCCGGGGTTCGACGACGCCCTCCCGCAGGTCAACCGGTCGGCCGGCGCGATCACGGTGAAGAGCGAGTCGACCATCAGGATCCCGCTGTCGAAGTACGTCGTGACCGCGAACGGGCAGACCGCCAAGATCACCGATCCCGGCACGGTGAAGGCCACCCACGCGAACGGCGACGACCTCACCGTCGACTCGTCCACGTTGCAGTTCACGTCGGCGAAGCTGTACTACGGCAACGCGTCGATCTCGTTCGAGGTGACCGACGGCTCGAACGCGAACGGCGGCAAGGGACGGGTCGCGACCCTGGTCCTCCCCGTGAAGGTCACGCCGCGCTCGAACCAGCCGCCCGCGTTCACCGGGTCCTCGATCGAGATGCAGCCGGGTGACTCGCGCACGCTCGACCTCACGCGGCTGACGGACTACCCGTACCCGAAGGACCTTCTCGAGCTGAAGTACTCCGTCGTCAGCCAGCCGTCCTCCGGCACCACGGCCACGATCTCCGGGCAGCGACTGACGATCAAGGTCGCGGACTCGGCGCAGAAGAACACCTCGGCGACGATCGGGGTCGGAGTCGCGGACGCCGCGAACGCCGGCCGGTCCGGGCTCGTGAACGTCGGGATCGTCGCGTCCACCAGGCCGCTCGTGCAGCCGGGGGCGGACAGCGCCGTCGCGAAGCGCGGATCGTCGACGACGATCGACGTCCTCGCGAACGACCAGCCGACCAACCCGTTCCCGAACGAGCGGCTACGCGTCGTGAACATCCGGGGGCTGTCCGGCGGCCTTCCGTCCGGCGTCACGATCACCCCGAGCGCCGACAAGTCGCGCCTGCAGGTTGCGGTGTCCGGAGCGGCGAAGCCGATCAACACGAACTTGCAGTACCAGGTCGCCGATGCCACGAACGACCCGGACCGCTACGTCTGGGGCGACGTCACCATCTCGGTGCAGGATGTGCCGGATGCGCCGGGGACCCCGTCGAAGACCGGCTCGTACGAGGGCGGGGTCGTCCGGCTCCAGTGGTCCGCGCCGCAGTCGAACAACGCGCCGATCACGAGCTACCAGGTCATCGGTCGTGGCGACGGCGGTGCGTCCTACAGCCACGACTGCGGCACCGCCACGGTGTGCTCGCTCAGTGACCTCGATCCGCAGCAGCGCTACACCTTCCAGGTGACGGCGACGAACTCGGTCGGGACGTCGGCTCCTTCGGGGACCAGCCCGGTCATGAGCGCCGACTACATCCCCGGTGCGCCGCAGAGCGTCTCGGTCGAGGCAGGCAAGACCACGCCGAACCGCATCGTCGTCAAGTGGACCGCGGTGGCTCGTCCGTCGCCCGGCAGCCCGGTGTCGAGCTACGTCGTGACGCTCAACGGCGACGGCGGGTCGACGCAGAACGTGGGCGGCGACGCCACGAGCGCGACGTTCGACGGCATGACCGCTGGTTCGACCTACACCGCCACGGTCTACGCGAAGAACCGCGCGTTGGTCGCCTCCGACGACGACTGGAACCGGACGACCTCCGCCAGCGTCACGGCGTACGGGCAGCCGACGGCCGCGAACATCACTGCGACGTCGCGCGCCGAGAACGGGAAGACCGTCGTCGACCTCACGATCTCAGGTGGCGATGCTCAGGGTGGGAGCCTTTCGAACGCCGTCTATCGGACGGCCGGGAACGTTCCGAGCACCTGTGACTCCACCGGACTGACACCAATCGCGTCGTCAACCGACCGCACGGTAACGGGGAACGGCAGCCAGTACCGATACCTGGTCTTCAGTTCGAACGGCGGCGGCTTCTGTGCCGTAGGCGTTTCCAAGCCGGTCACCAGCTTCACTCCACCGGATGCGCCCACAGGCAGCGCGACGCTTGCCGAGACACCGGACGATAACGGTCACGTCGACATCAAGGTCTCGGTGACTGGTCCCGGCGGTGCAGATCATTACTCGTATTCGGTCAACGGGGCATCACCGCAGAGCATCAACGGCCCTGCGACAACCTCCGGGGCTGGCTACGGGAACACGACGACGATCACGCTGTACGCGTGTACGACGTCGTCTGACGAATACTGCTCGTCGACGTCGCTTCCTCCGGTGACAGCAGTCAACACTCGCGCCTCGGGCACTGCAGTAGTCGGTCAGACTCCCGTTGTGAACGCGCCGGACAACAACGACAAGTTGTCTCCCTCTGCTTACACACTTGAGTACTGCCCGACCAACTTCACGTCGGCTGGGTGCTCAGACATCAACCCCGAGACTCAGAAGGCTTGGACAGGCAACGACGTCGTGCCAGACGGTCCCTCGTATCGCTATCTCCGCATCCGAGCGACCGTGGGTAGCTACACGGACCCGCAAGGCGCGTACGTACCGGTTACGAATCCCAGCCCGGCCAACCCCAACCCGTAACGACACGAGGAACCCCTTCACATGAGCATGACCCCCGAGCAGGCCACCTGGTTCGCCGACGTCTCCGGCCGCATCGTGACCAACGTCGAGCAGGTGCTCCTCGGGAAGACGTTCGTGATCCGTCTCGCGGTCACGGCGATGCTCAGCGAGGGCCACTTGCTGCTGGAGGACGTCCCCGGCACCGGGAAGACGAGCATGGCGCGGGCGCTGGCGCAGAGCGTGCAGGGCTCGACGAACCGGATCCAGTTCACCCCGGACCTGCTGCCGGGTGACATCACCGGCATCAGCGTCTACGACCAGCGCGCGCAGGAGTTCGAGTTCCACCGCGGCCCGGTCTTCGCGAACATCGTGCTCGCCGACGAGATCAACCGTGCCAGCCCGAAGACGCAGTCCGCGCTGCTCGAGGCAATGGAGGAGTCCGCGATCACGGTCGACGGCGTGAACCACCGGCTCGCGGCGCCGTTCATGGTCATCGCGACGCAGAACCCCATCGAGCAGGCGGGCACGTACCGGCTCCCGGAGGCGCAGCTCGACCGCTTCCTGATGAAGACGTCGATCGGCTACCCCGACCACGCGGCGACGGTGAAGATCCTCGAGACCTCCTCGGCACCGGCGTCGTCGGTGCCGCTCGCGAGCGTGGTGCCCGCTGCGACGATCACGGAGATGGCGGCGCTGGCCCGCACGGTCCACGTCGACGCGACGATCGCCGACTACGTCGCCCGCCTCGTGGACGCCACGCGTTCGGCGAACGAGGTCCGCCTCGGCGTCAGTGTCCGTGGTGCGATGGGCCTGATGCGTGCGTCGCGGGTGTTCGCGGCGCTGAGCGGCCGTCACTACGTCACCCCCGACGACGTCAAGGCCCTCGCCGAGCCCGTGCTCGCCCACCGCCTCGTGCTCGACGCCGAGGCGGAGTTCGACGGCGTCAGCGCCTCGAGCGTCGTCTCGCAGCTCCTGGTGGAGACCCCGCCGCCCGCGGACCGGGTCGCCTCGTGACGGATCGCCGGCCCGTCTCCACGCGCTCGCGCCGTCCCTCGTCGACGCGGTCGCGTCGTTCGAGCACGGCCTACGAGCGCACGGGGACGGTCGCCGGCCTGACGAACGTCCGCACGCGGCTGGTCGGTGACCGCGACGGCGTCGCCGCCGATGCGGTCGTCGGCATCGTCCGTCTGTGGCGCACGGCCTGGAGGCTCGTGGCACGCGGGTGGGCCGAGGTCTCGTCCGTGGTCACCGGCCTGGGCTGGACGGTCGCCGCGCTCACGCTCGTCGCGTTCGTCACGGGGTACGTCTTCGGTCTGCGCGAGGTCGTCGTCGTCGGCTTCGCCGGCGCCCTGCTCGTGGTCGTCGCAGCCATCGCGCTCATCGGCGGGTCGAGGCTGCTCATCCGGATGAGCCTCCCGGTCCGCCGGGTCGCTGTCGGAGACCCGGCCGGCGTGACCGTCACCGCGGAGAACCCGGCCCGTCTGCCGTCCGTCCCGATCACGGTCGAGGTGCCGGTCGGCGCCGGACTCGTGGACGTCGCGATCCCGACCATCGCCCCGCGCGGCACGTTCGAACGAGAGGTCCCCGTCCCGACGGTCCGGCGCGGGGTCCTCGACGTCGGTCCCGTGACCGGTGTCCGCGCCGACCCGGTGGGCCTCGTGCGCCGGGAGATCGTCTGGACGGCTCGCGAACAGGTCATCGTGCACCCGAGGACGGTCGCGATCCCGTCGACCAGCACCGGTCTGGTCCGGGACCTCGAGGGACAGGCGACGACCGACCTCTCGCCCGCCGACATCTCCTTCCACGCGATCCGCGAGTACATGCCGGGTGACGATCCCCGGAACATCCACTGGAAGTCGACGGCGAAGACCGGTGCGCTCATGGTGCGCCAGTTCGAGGACACGCGTCGGTCGCACCTGGTGATCGCGCTCGGCATCTCCCGGACCGAGTTCGCGGACGACGAGGAGTTCGAGCTCGCGGTCAGCGCCGCGGCGTCCCTCGGCAGCCGTGCGGTGCGCGACGGCCGAGAGGTCACGGTCGTCGTGTCCGAACGGACCCCGGAGTTCGCCAAGCGCGCCGTGTACGCGGTGCACCGCCTGCCGACCGTGACGCCGACGCGACTGCTGGACGACTTCGCGACCGTCGGCCTCGCGGACGCCTGCCTGCCCGTCGCCGAGGTCGCGCGGATCGTGGGCAACGACACCGCCGGGATCTCGGTCGCGTTCCTCGTCGTCGGCTCGGCGGTCGAACTCCCTGCGCTCCGGCTCGCCGCCACCCGCTTCCCGATCGGCGTCGAGGTCGTCGCCGTGATCTGCGAGCCCGAGGCCGTCCCGCGGTTCGTGCGGGTACCAGGGCTGACCGTGATGACCATCGGGTACCTCGACGACCTCCGCCACGCGCTGCACCGATCGGCCGCGGCATGAGCGCCCCCGCGGTGGCACCGTCGCGCGCACGGCGAGACACGCGACGGCGGGCCCGTCGGGTGCCGGCGTTCCGGCTCGTCGGCGGCACGCTCGTCGTGTGGCTGCTCCTGGCGGTCGCGAGCATCGCGTGGTGGCCGGTCTACCGGGACGACGGCATGGTCGTCGCCGCGGTCACCGCGGTGCTCGTCGGTTCGCTCGTCGCGCTGCTCGGCGCCGTATTCCGGCTGCCGACCGCGGTCGTCGCGATCTCGACGGTCGCGGCGTTCACGGTGACCGGTGTCCCCGCCGCCGTGCCGGGGGAGGCGAACGCGGTGCTCCCGACCGGCCAGGGCCTCCTGGACCTGTTCTCGGGCGTCGCGCTCGGCTGGAAGCGGCTCGTCACCATCAGCCTGCCCGTCGGGACCTACGAGGCCCTCCTGGTGCCGTTCTTCGTGACGCTCCTCGTCGCCACCGTGACGTCCGTGAGCGTGGCGACCCGTGCCTCCAGGCAGGAACTGGCGAGCATCCCGGCACTGGTGCTGTTCGCTGCCGGTGTCGTCGTCGGGCCGAGCCGTCTCGACACGTCGCTCGCCCTGGCGGTCGTGCTCACCGGCATCGCGCTCGTCTGGGCGCTGACGGTGCGCCACGCGCGCCGCGCCGTCGCGGTGGCCGAGACGATCGGCGCCCGTGTCACCGTGACCAGGTCCGTCGTCCGGCCGGCCCTGGTCGGGACGGGGACGATCGTCGCGGCGGCCATCGTCGCGACCGGACTGGGGCTCGTCGCGCCGCCCACCACCGCGCGGACCGTCGCGCGGACGGACGTCGTCAAGCCGTTCGATCCCCGTGACTACGTCAGCCCACTCAGCGGCTTCCGGGCGTACGAGGAATCGACCGAGGCGGACACCACGCAGCTCCGTGTCACCGGACTGCCGGAGAACGGGTTCGTGCGGATCGCCACGCTGGACACGTACGACGGCGTGGTCTACCGCGTCGGCGGGACGGACGGCGCGTCGGCATCCGGCACGTTCGAGCGTGTCCCGACGTCCGTGGACGTCCGTGGGGTGAGCGGGACCACCGTCCACGTGGGCGTGACCGTGGACGGCTACTCCGGGGTCTGGCTCCCGACCGTCGGCGACCTCGAACGCGTCGAGTTCGCGGGCGCCGCGGGGGAGCGCGAGCGCGGTGCGTTCTTCTACAACGCGTCGACCCGCACCGGAGCGGTCGTCGGCGGGGTGCAGGACGGGACGCGGTACGACCTCACCGCCGTGGTGCCCGACCAGCCGACGGACGAGCAGTTGGCGACCGCCCGGCCGGGACCCGCGTCGGTCCCTGCGGCTCGCAACGTCCCGGACGCCGTGCGCGACACCGTCGAGTCCACGACCACCGATGCCCAGAGCGACGGGGCGAAGCTCCTGGCCGTGGTGCAGGCCCTGCAGCGGAACGGGTACGTCAGCCACGGTGTGGGTGATGACCGGGTCAGTCGTTCTGGGCACGGTGCCGACCGCATCCAGGAACTCCTCACGTCGCCACTGATGCTCGGCGACCAAGAGCAGTACGCCGTCGCGGCGGCACTGATGTCCGAGTCGATCGGCTTCCCCACCCGGGTCGTGCTGGGCTTCGCAGCCGGAGGTGACTCCGGGGCGACGCCGTCCTCCTCTGGTGCTGCCGGCACGACGACCTTCCGCGGTTCCGACGTGACGGCGCGCATCGAGGTGGACACGGCGCAGTGGGGATGGGTCACGCTGAACCCCAACCCGACCGTCCGGGAGATCCCGAAGGAGCAGGAGCAGACCCCGCAACCGGTCACCCGGCCTGAGACGGTGGTGCCGCCGCCGCCCGTCGACCAGCAGGACCAGGACCAGCAGACGCCGCCGCAGAGCGACCGGAACACGCCGGACCAACCACCGCTGTGGCTGCAGATCCTGCTCGCGGCACTGCCGTGGGTGCTCGGGACCCTCGCGTTCATCGCCCTGGTGTTGCTCCCGTTCGGCGTGATCGTGCTGCTGAAGCGGATCCGTCGTCGTCGCCGTCGCCGGGCCGCTACTGCCAGGGGCCGCATCGTCGGCGCGTGGGACGAGTACCGGGACGCGTTGCTCGACCGCGGACACGACGTCCGTGCGGAGTCGACGCGACGTGAGGTCGCGTCGAGCGCCCCGGGCGACGGTGGGACCGGACTCGCCGCGCTGGCGGACCGGGCGGTGTTCGGCCCGAGCGAGGCGGACGACCGCACTGCCGACCGCATGTGGGAGGCCACCGACACCGCCATCGGCAACCTCCGCGACGGACGGACCCGGCGGGAGCGCATCCGCACCGCCGTGTCGACGAGGTCGCTGCGCAGCACCGCACCGAGGGCCGCTGTTGCACGTGTCGGCGGCGCACTCCGACGGCGTGCGGGTGCCGGTCAGCGTCGGCGTGGAGCCGGCGGTGACTACGATGTCCGGAGGCCCGACGAGCGTCACGGCGGGCCGGACGAGGACAGAGGCAACCTGTGATCAGATGCGAACACTGCGGATCGGTGCTCCCGGACGGAGCGATCTTCTGCGGTGAGTGCGGTCGAGCGGTGAACGCGGCTCCCGGGCGACGATCGGTCGCGCCCGAGCCCGTCGACCGTGCGACACCGCCGCCGCTCCAGCAGCCGGACCAGCACGGCCGTCGCCAGGACCCCGCCGCAGAGGCGTGGCTGCCGGAGTCGACGCTCGATCCCGCCACCAGGGCGTGGCTCACCGGTGCCGATCGCCGGCAGTCCGGTCCGACCGCGCCCGTCCCGGTCCGGACGCCGGACTCCTACGCTCCCCGCTCCGCACCGACCCACGTGCACGGTGCCGGCAGTGGCCTCGGTGCGTGGACCGGTACCGAGGGTGCTCCGAACGCGCCCGTGCCGTCGGAGCCGCCGCTCGACCCGGATGCGTTCCCGTCCGAGCCCGTTGCCGTCGAGGACGACCCGGAGGTCACCCGCGTCGCACCCCGTTCCGGCGCAGGAACGACCCCCGTGCCGCCGACGGTGCAGCCGTCGCAGCCCGTGGCAGAGGCGGCCGCCGCTCCGTTCTGGGCGCCGCCGCAGGAGCCTGCACCCGCACCTGCTCCGAGTGCGCCGTCGTGGTGGATCGGACGAGCCGTCGACGAGCAGTCGGCCGCGGCCGAACCGGAGCCTGCGTTCGCCGATCGCGACGAAGCAGCCTCGCCGGCCGAGCGGTCGGCCGCGTCGGACGAGCCCACGCCCGGTGCTCTCCCCGAGGCGGACACCGGTGCCCGACCGGGCGACACCGCGGTCGTCGAGCCGCTGGTCGACCGCCGGTCGATGCGTCCGACGCCGTTGGTCCAGCCCGGGCTGCAGCCGACGACGTGCCACGTGTGCGGCCACCGGCTCGAGCCCGACGACATCTTCTGCGGCGAGTGTGGGGCAGTCCGTCCTGCGGTCACCGCCGCGTTCACCGGTCCCGTGATGCCCTTGCCGGTCGACCGTCCCGACTGGGCGGCGAACGACGACGGGTCACCCGTCGAGGCACCCGACGACGAGATCCCGGTCGACGTCCCGGGGGACGAGTCCGATCGCGCCCAAGCGCCAGGCGCCGACGAGCAACCGCGCGACGCCGAGCCGACGGACGACGTCGAGCCGACGGACGACGTCGAGCCGACGGACGACGTCGGGCCGACGGACGATGTCGAGGCGTCGGACGACGTCGAGGTATCGCCCGTGCGCGAGGACGCATCCGTCCCGACCGCAGCTCCCCTCCCACCCGTTCCGACCGCAGCACCGCTCCCGCCCGTCCCGGGTGCGGAGCCTGCCCGACCGCTGTCGGACGCGGACGTGGTGCCCTCGAGTACCGACGCTGACGAGTCCGCACAACTCGACGAGGATGTGGACGAGACCCGGATCGTCACGAAGACCCCGACGCGTGCGCCGTTCGTCCTGCACTTCAGCACGGGTGAGCGGATCGGCGTCCACGGAACCGGACTGCTCGGGCGTCTGCCCCGCCCGGAGCCCGGCGAGCGGTTCGACGACCTGCTGACGATCCACGACCCGGGCAAGTCCGTGTCGAAGACGCACCTCGAGCTCGGGCGCGACGAGGACGACCTCTGGGTGTCCGATCGTTTCTCGGGCAACGGTTCCGTCATCCGACACATCGACGGATCGATCCGCCGCTGCGAGCCCGGGCGTCGGTACCGCGTCGAGCGCGGTGCCCGCGTTGACATCGGCGAGCAGTTCTTCCTCGTGCAGTAGCGCATCCCTGCACACACCGGCGGGCGCCGGAGTTCTCCACGGACTCTGGCGCCCGTTCTCGTTCGTCGTCGTGGTGCGCTGGACTCGGGGGCATGGGAGCGCCCGCCGTTCGATGGTCCGTGCTGGCCGTCGCCGCCATGTACGGCGCTGCCGCGTCGATCCCGGGCCCGCCGGGACAGCGCATCGCGTCCCTCTCGGCGACCGTCGTCCTCGCTGTGATCGCGGCAGCCGTGCGGGCGCGGCCGGCGGAGACGGAACGCCCCGCGATCGACGTCCGCCTTCCGATGGACGAAGTGGTCGTCGACGTGGCGGCCGAGGGTGGTGAGCTCGAAGGCGGTGCACTGCACGTCGGCCGGGTGATCGGGGGAGAACCGGTGTCGATCGACCGCCTGGACGGCGTGCTGGTCGTCGGCCGCGGTGCACTGGCCGTCGGTGTCTTCGCGGCGGTCACGGCAGACCTCGGGGCGACGGCGACGACCGACCAGGAGCTCCGGGTCGCCCACGGCGTCGACGTCGTCCTGCCCGAGCTGGCCTGCGCGCCCGTCGCGACGCTGCCGTCGGGTGTCGCGGTGGCCGTGCTCGTCGATGTCGACGGCGCCAGGACCGGCTCCGTCGTGCTCGTCCCGGATCTGCGGTCCCGGCCACGTGAGCGCTGTCCCACCATCGAGGTCACCCGGTACGGCTGTACGCTCCGCAGCGACCCGGACGAACCCGTCGGACTGGCACTCGCTCCGGTGCTCCCGGCGCTCGACCCTCCCGGGGCTCAGCGCAGCCCGGCGCCGGGGCGGATCGAGCCGACCGGGACGCCGCCGCCCAGGACCTTCTCGCCGGTGGCGGCCAGCACGTCGGCGACACCGTCAGCGGAGACGACGCCGTTCCGCTCGAGCAGTGTGAGCGCCGCCAGCGTGCCGGCGCGGAGTGCCCCGTCGAGGACCTTCACGACCACTGCCGCACCGCCGGGCGCAGCCATGACCATCACCCCCTCGGCACCGAGCTTGGCGACGAGCCCCAGCCGCTCGATCGTGACCGTGTTCGCACGCCCGACCCCGTCGATCGCCCAGGGGTTCGCGAGGATCGCGTCGGTGAGTGCTGCCGTGTCGGCGTCGCCGCGCTGCACCACTCCCGCGATGCCACGGGCCATGCCGGTGAACGTCAGGGGGAACACCGGCGCCCCGCACCCGTCGACGCCGATCACGTCGACGACCTCCCCGGTCGCGTCCTCGACGGTGGCCCGGACTGCGCGCTGCATCGGGTGCTCGATGTCGAGGTAGGTCGCCGCGTCCCACCCGTTCACCCGGCAGGCGGCGAGCATGCCGGCGTGCTTGCCGGAGCAGTTCATCGCGAGCCGACGCGGCTCGGTCATGGTCCGCGCCGTCGCCCGGTCGTACGGCATGTCGGGCGGGCAGCCGAGGTCGGCCTCGACGTGGTCGAAGGAGGCCAGCATGTGTTCCGCCAGGGCTTGGTGCGACGGCGTGCCGGCGTGGCTCGCCGTCGTCATCACGAGTTCTGCGTCCGAGAACCGCGCGCCGGCCCGTCGGATGGCGAGTGCCTGGAACGGTTTCATCGTGGAGCGTGGGTAGATGCTCGCGGAGATGTCCCCGACGGAGTCGATCACCGTGCCCGAGGCGTCGACGACGACACCGGCTCCGATGTGCCGGCTCTCGTCGAAGCCGGAGCGTTCGAGCACCGCGAGCTCGACGGCGCCGTCGGCGGTGAGAGGATGGCGGTCGGTGCGGACATCGGTGCTCTCCGTCATACCGAGATCGTACCGAGCCGCACGGCACCGGATCGCCCTGGAAGGGGAGCAGCATGCACGACCACACCTACGAGGTCGAGGTCCGCTGGACCGGCGACCGTGGGACCGGCACCAGTGGGTACCGCGAGTACGGACGCGACCACGTGGTCTCCGCCGCCGGCAAACCCGACGTCCTCGGGTCCGCCGACCCGACGTTCCGTGGTGACCGCGATCGCTGGAACCCGGAGGAGATGGTGACGGCGGCGCTCGCCCAGTGCCACATGCTCAGCTACCTGCACGTCGCGGTGACGCAGGGGTTCACGGTCCTGGCCTACGAGGACCGTGCAACCGCCTCGATGAATCTCAACCGGGACGGCTCGGGAGAACTGACCGGCGCGACGCTCCACCCGGTCGTGACGATCGCCGAAGCGGACCGCGTCGCCGATGCCGAGGCGGCGCACGCGGCAGCGAACGCGCTCTGCTTCATCGCCCGGTCGGTGGCCTTCCCGGTGCACCACGACGCCACGACCATCGTCGCCGACCCGGCCCGTCGACCGGGCGCACCCCGACTCGGAGCCGACTCATCGACGAGTGAGGCAGACTAGGTGCCCGTGAAGCGTCTCCGCCTGCTCCCGATCGCCCTGGTGCCCGCCGTCGTCCTCGGACTGGCCGCCTGCTCCGGTTCCGGTTCCACCGACTCGTCGGCGACGCCGTCCGCGTCGTCCAGCGCGACAGCCTCGGCGATCACCAGCTGCCCGAAGCCCGGGAAGGCCTCGGCCGCGATCGACGTCTCCGGTGACTTCGGCGGCAAGACCGCCCCGACGGTGACGTTCGACAAGGGACTCAAGGCGACGCCGCCGCAGGCCACGACCGTCACCAAGGGCTCCGGCGCCGCGCTGAAGAAGGGCGATTACACGCAGGTCGCCTACAGCGTCTACCAGGCGTCGGACGCCAAGAAGCTCGGGACGGTCGGGTTCGACCAGGGCAACGCCCAGGTCCTGTCCGTCGGTGGCAGCGGCTTCGGCGCGCTCCTCGCCTGCTCGCACGTCGGTGACCGCATCGCTGCCGTCGGCGCGTCGTCCGCGCTCGGGTTCAACACCGGCGGCAACATCGTCGTCGTGGCCGACGTCATCGCGCAGACGCCGACGAAGTCCACGGGCGCCGCCCAGCCGCAGAACCCCGACCTGCCCACCGTCAAGGACAAGTCCGACGGTGAACCGGAGATCACCATCCCGGACACCACCGCTCCGACCAAGACGACCGCCGAGGTCATCAAGCAGGGCGACGGGGACGAGATCGCCGAGGGCGACACCGCGCTCGTGCAGTACAAGGGTGTCCTCTACGACGGCGGCAAGGAGTTCGACTCCTCGTGGTCGAAGGGCGCACCGACGACCTTCACCATCGCCGAGGGCTCGCTCATCAAGGGCTTCGTGACCGGACTCGTCGGCCAGAAGGTCGGCTCCCAGGTGATGATCGTCGTCACCCCGGAGGACGGCTACGGCGCGAACCCGCCGGAGGGCTCCGACATCCCGAAGAACGCGACCCTGGTCTTCGTCGTGGACCTGCTCGCGAAGGGCTGATACCTCACCCGGTCCGGACGATCGAGCGCCACGACGACCGCTGCGCAGCGAGCACGGCGCCGGTGTCCGGGTCGACGTACGCCTCGATCTGGCCGCCGCCGTGCATGATGCGGTCGATCTCCGCCGGTGACTGCGTGCCGACTCGTATCGCGAGTCCCGACGGCACCCACTTGCCGACGGAGGTGTGTGCAGCCGGCGACGCGGCGGCGGAGAGTGCACCGGCGGTGGCGAGTGCGCAGACAGCGCCGACCACCACGGTCTTCTTCAGCATGGTTCCTCCTGACGAGACGAGTTCGGTGGAAACGTACCAGGGACCGGAACTCCGCCGCTGAAATACCGAAGGCGGCCGGGGTCCGGCGCGAGAGTAGATTCGAGCACCATGCACACCACTGGCGAACGCCGCCGCATCATCGTCCTCGGCAGCACCGGCTCGATCGGCACGCAGGCCCTCGACGTCGTCGCTCGCAACCCCGACCGCTTCGAGGTCGTCGGCCTCACCGCCGGGACGAACGCCGACACGATGGCCGAGCAGGCTGCCGAGTTCGGCGTCCGTGACACCGCGCTCGGCGCCGCCGATGCCGAGCGCCTGATCCGCAGCGTCGAGGCCGACGTGGTGCTCAACGGGATCACCGGCTCCGTGGGGCTCGGTCCGACGCTCGCCACGCTCGAGACGAACGCCACCCTTGCCCTGGCGAACAAGGAGAGCCTGATCGTCGGCGGCCCGCTCGTGCAGGCGGCGGCGTCGCCCGGACAGATCGTCCCGGTCGACAGCGAGCACTCCGCGATCGCGCAGGCCCTCCGCTCGGGCACCGACGCCGAGGTCCGCCGCCTGGTCCTGACGGCGAGCGGCGGTCCGTTCCGAGGCAGGTCGCGCGCGAGCCTCCGCGACGTGACACCGCAGCAGGCACTCGCGCACCCGACGTGGGACATGGGCCTCGTGGTCACGACGAACTCGGCCACCCTGGTGAACAAGGGTCTCGAGGTGATCGAGGCGCACCTGCTCTTCGGCGTGCCGTACGACCGCATCGACGTGACCGTGCACGCCCAGTCGATCGTGCACTCGATGGTGGAGTTCACCGACGGGTCGACGATCGCACAGGCATCACCCCCGGACATGCGGCTGCCGATCGCACTCGGGCTCGCATGGCCGCACCGTGTCCCCGGCGTCGGCGTCCCGCTCGACTGGACGGCGGCGAGCACGTGGACGTTCGAACCGCTCGACGACGAGGCGTTCGGCGCGGTGGCACTCGCGAAGCGGGTCGGCGAACTCGGCGGCACGTACCCGGCCGTGTTCAACGCCGCGAACGAGCAGGCCGTCGCCGCGTTCCACGCCGGCGCGATCGGCTTCCTCGACATCGTGGAGACGATCGAGCGGGTGGTGGAGTCGCACGAGCCCACGGAGCCGTCGCTCGAGGGTGTGCTCGCATCGGAGCGGTGGGCACGGACCGCTGCGGACCGCGCACTGGCCCGCTGACGCGCAGGAGGCACGGGTCACCATCCAGGACACGCTCGGCTGCTTCTTTGCCAGCGTCCCGTACGCTTCTCCGGTGACCGTCGGAACCGTGCTCCTCTTCGTCCTCGGTGTGGTCGTCTTCATCGTCGGCTTGCTGATCTCGATCGGGCTCCACGAGCTCGGTCACCTCGCGTTCGCGAAGCTCTTCGGCGTGAAGGTGACGCAGTACTCGCTCGGCTTCGGCAAGGCGCTCTGGTCGTTCCGTCGGGGGGAGACCGAGTACGGGATCCGCCCGATCCTGCTCGGCGGCTACATCTCCATGGTGGGGATGCTGAAGCCCCGTGCCTCCGGCCGCGCCATCACGAACACGGGCATGTACAGCGCGTTCGTGCAGGACGCCCGGCAGGCCAGCGCCGAGCAGATCGCGGAGTCCGGTGGCGACGACTCGCGGGCGTTCTACCGGCTGACCCCGTGGAAGCGCATCATCGTGATGGTCGCCGGTCCTGCGATGAACCTGGTGATCGGGATCGTCCTGTTCGGTGTGCTGCTCGTCGGGTTCGGTGCGCCGACCACGACCTTCACGTCGAGCGTGGACTGCGTGCTCCCGACGACCGCGACGACGACGTGTTCACCAGGCGACGCCGTCTCCCCGGCGAAAGAGGCCGGGATCCGCTCCGGCGACGTGGTCCTCGCCGTCGGCGGCAAGGAGAACCCGACGATCACCGAGGTCTCCGACACGTTCCAGGAGTCCGCTGGCAAGCCGGTCCAGGTCGTCGTCGAACGCGATGGTGCACGGAAGACCCTCGAGGTCACGCCGGCGCTGGCCACCCGCGACGTGTACGACGCGCAGGGGAAGGTCGTGAAGAACGCGGACGGCACGTCGAAGACCCAGCAGGTCGGTGTGGTCGGGGTCTCGATCGGCCAGACGCTCGTGCGGCAGTCGCCTGCTGCGGTCCTGCCGGCGACCGGAGCGCAGATCGGGGCGTCCGCGCACCTCATCATCGACCTCCCGCAGCGCCTCGTCGCGGTCTGGAACGCGGCGTTCGGCGCGCAGGAGCGCTCGTCGGACAGCCCCGTGTCCGTGGTCGGTGTCGGTCGGGCGATCGGCACGGTGTCGTCGATGAGCGGCGTCCCCGTGGTCGACAAGATCTACACGATCCTCGGGCTGCTGGCGTCGCTGAACATCGGCCTGTTCGTGCTGAACATGGTGCCGCTCCTGCCGCTCGACGGCGGGCACATCGCCGGCGCCCTCTGGGAGGTGATCAAGCGTCGCGCGTTCAAGCTCGTCGGCAAGGCGGACCCCGGTCCCATCGACCTCGCGAAGACCATGCCGCTCACGATGGTCGTCGTGGTGTTGCTCGCCGGCATGAGCGCCCTGCTGATCTACGCCGACATCGTGCGGCCGGTGAACCTGTTCGGATAGGCCCCGCCAGCACTACGCTCAGCGCATGAGCACAGCGCCCGAGGTCCGTGCCGTCGAACGGCAGGGCATCGACGTCATCGCCGAGTCCGAGCGGAAGGGGCGGCCCCGCGGGCTGTTCTGGCCGTGGTTCGCCGCCAACATCTCCGTCCTCGGGTTGAGCTACGGCTCGTTCGTGCTGGGCTTCGGGATCTCCGTGGTCCAGGCGACCGTGGTGTCCGTCATCGGGGTCGTGTTCTCGTTCCTGCTGTGCGGCATCGTGGCGATCGCCGGCAAGCGCGGTTCGGCGCCGACGATGGTCCTGAGCCGTGCGGCCTTCGGCGTGCGGGGCAACCGACTGCCGTCGTTCCTGAGCTGGATCCTCACGGTCGGGTGGGAGACCTCGCTCGCTGCGCTGGCGGTGCTCGCGACGTCGACGGTGTTCCGGGAGCTCGGCTGGGACGACGGCGTCGTGACGAAGCTCGTCGCGCTCGTGGTCGTCGCCGCCCTGGTGATCGGCGCCGGCATCGCCGGGTTCGACGTGATCATGCGGCTGCAGGCGTGGATCACCGTGATCACCGCCGTGCTGACGGTCGTCTACATCGTGCTCGTCGCCGGGTCGATCGACTTCGGCGCACTCGCGGCGCTGCCGTCCGGGAGCGCGCAGAACGTCGTCGGCGCTCTGGTCCTCGTGATGACCGGGTTCGGGCTCGGCTGGGTGAACGCCGCCGCCGACTACTCGCGCTACCTGCCGCGGTCGGCCTCGACGGGCGGGGTGGTGTGGTGGACGACGTTCGGGGGAGCGCTCGCTCCGGTGGTGCTCGTCGTCACCGGGGTCCTGCTCGCGGGGTCGTCGAAGCAGCTGAACACCGACATCAGCGCCGACCCGATCGGCGCGCTCACCACACTGCTGCCGGTCTGGTTCCTCGTGCCGTTCGCGATCGTCGCCATCCTCGGCCTGGTCGGCGGCGCCGTGCTCGACATCTACTCCTCCGGACTCGCCCTGCTGAGCGCCGGGATCCGCATCCCGCGCCCGGTCGCCGCCGGGGTGGACGGCGTCTTCATGGTCGCCGGCGCGATCTACGTGGTGTTCTTCGCGACCGACTTCATCTCGCCGTTCCAGGCGTTCCTGGTCACGCTCGGCGTCCCGATCGCGGCGTGGTGCGGCGTCTTCGTGGCCGACGTCGTCCTGCGCCGGAAGGCCTACGCCGAGGGGGAGCTGCACGCGACGACCGGCCGCTACGGCGACGTCCGCTGGGGTGCGATCGGACTCGTCGTGCTCGGGACCGCACTCGGCTGGGGCCTGGTGACGAACACGTACGGCGTGCCGTCGTGGCTCAACTGGCAGGGGTACCTGCTGGAGCCGTTCGGACTCGGCGGTCGAACCGGTGCGTGGGCGTACGCGAACCTCGGCGTGCTGGTGGCCCTGGTCGTCGGGTTTCTCGGGACGGTGCTCTTCGCCCGCCGGTCGATCCGCGAGCAGGAGTCGCTGCCGGTGACCGAGCCGATCGACAGCGTCCCCGCGACGGAGCTGCACCCGTGACGCCGGCGCCGGACACCAGCGACGCGTGGCTCGTCGTCATCGACATGCAACGCGTCTTCACCGGTGACAGCGAGTGGGCCGCGCCGCGCTACGACGACGCAGCGGCGGGGATCCAGCGCCTGCTCCCACGGTTCGCGGACCGGACGGTCCGGACCCGCTTCGTCGCGCCCGAGCGCCCGCAGGGTGCATGGGTCGACTACTACCGAGACTGGCCGTTCGCGCTCGTCCCCGCCGACGATCCGCTGTACGACCTGACGGAGCCGTTCGCGGCTCTGGACGGCCCCGTCGTCACCGAGACGTCCTTCGGCAAGTGGGGGACGACCCTCCAGTCCGTCGTGGGGGACCGACCGCACCTGGTCCTGACCGGTGTGTCGACGGACTGCTGCGTCCTGTCGACCGCGCTCGCGGCGGCCGACGCCGGCGCCCGCGTGACGGTCGTGGCGGACGCCTGCGCCGGAGCGAGCGACGCCGACCACGAGCGCGCCCTCGACACCATGCGCCTGTACGCGCCGCTGATCACGGTCGTCGACACGCTCTGAGGTTCGCGCGCACCCGGAGCGCGTAGAGTTCGATCCGTGCCCGCAGTGAATCTCGGTATGCCCAAGGCCCCGGAAACCCTCGCCCCCCGTCGCAAGTCCCGGCAGATCCGGGTCGGCAAGGTCCTGGTCGGTGGCGACGCGCCGGTGTCCGTGCAGTCGATGACGACGACGCCGACCACGAACATCAACGCGACCCTGCAGCAGATCGCCGAGCTCACGGCGTCCGGCTGTGACATCGTCCGCGTGGCGGTGCCGACCCAGGACGACGCCGACGCGCTGCCGATCATCGCGAAGAAGTCGCAGATCCCGGTGATCGCCGACATCCACTTCCAGCCGAAGTACGTCTTCCAGGCGATCGACGCCGGATGTGCCGCCGTCCGCGTGAACCCGGGCAACATCCGCAAGTTCGACGACCAGGTGGGCGCGATCGCCGCGGCGGCCAAGGCGGCGAACGTCAGCCTCCGCATCGGTGTGAACGCCGGGTCGCTCGAGCCGAGCCTGCTCCAGAAGTACGGCAAGGCGACCCCGGAGGCGCTCGTCGAGTCCGCCGTGTGGGAAGCCTCCCTGTTCGAGGAGCACGACTTCCACGACTTCAAGATCTCGGTCAAGCACAACGACCCGATCGTGATGGTGAAGGCCTACCGGCAGCTCGCCGAACGCGGCGACTGGCCCCTGCACCTCGGCGTGACCGAGGCCGGTCCGGAGTTCCAGGGCACCATCAAGAGCGCCACCGCGTTCGGCATCCTGCTCAGCGAGGGCATCGGCGACACCATCCGCGTGTCCCTGTCGGCGCCCCCCGCGCAAGAGGTGAAGGTCGGCCTGCAGATCCTGCAGTCGCTGAACCTCCGCGAGCGCAAGCTCGAGATCGTCTCGTGCCCGAGCTGCGGTCGCGCCCAGGTGGACGTCTACCAGCTCGCGAACGACGTCACGACGGGGCTCGAGGGCATGACCGTGCCGCTCCGCGTCGCCGTGATGGGCTGCGTCGTGAACGGTCCCGGAGAAGCGCGCGAGGCCGACCTCGGCGTCGCGTCGGGCAACGGCAAGGGCCAGATCTTCGTCAAGGGCCAGGTCATCAAGACCGTGCCGGAGGCCGAGATCGTCGCGACGCTCCTCGCGGAGGCGAACCGCCTGGCCGACGAGATGGGTCCGGCCGCCGGTACCGGCAAGCCGCTCGTCGTCACGTCCTGACCGCGCGCAGCACCACACACCGGACAGGAGGCTCGTGGCGATCCCGCCACGGGCCTCCTGTCCGTCGCGGTGACGGTCGGCACCGCCGCTAGGCTGAGCGGGTGGTCACACGGCTCTCGCATCTGTTCCTCCGTACGCTCCGCGACGATCCCTCCGACGCCGAGGTGACGAGCGCGAAGCTGCTCGTCCGCGCCGGGTACATCCGTCGCCAGGCCCCGGGCATCTTCGCCTGGCTGCCGCTCGGTCTGCGCGTCCGCGCGCGCATCGAGGGCATCATCCGGCAGGAGATGGAGGCCGCCGGCGCGCAAGAGGTCCTGCTTCCGGCGCTGGCCCCGCGCGAGCCCTACGAGGCGACGAACCGCTGGACCGAGTACGGCGAGGGCATCTTCCGCCTGCAGGACCGCAAGGGCGCCGACTACCTGCTCGCGCCCACGCACGAAGAGCTCTTCGCGCTGCTGGTGAAGGACCTGTACTCGTCGTACAAGGACCTGCCCGTCACGCTGTTCCAGATCCAGGACAAGTACCGCGACGAAGCACGTCCCCGTGCCGGGCTGCTGCGCGGTCGCGAGTTCACGATGAAGGACGCCTACTCGTTCGACGTCACGGACGAGGGGCTCGACCGCAGCTACCAGACGATGCGCGACGCCTACGAGCGCATCTTCAGCCGCCTGGGTCTCGAGTACGCGATCGTCAAGGCCGACGCCGGTGCGATGGGCGGCTCCAAGTCGGAGGAGTTCCTGCACCCGATCGCCGTGGGTGAGGACACCTTCGTGCGCAGTGCCGGCGGGTACGCGGCCAACGTCGAGGCGTACGTCACCCCGGTGCCCTACGCCCTGCCGATCGACGGCCAGCCCGAACCCGTGCTGCTACCGGCGTCGGACACCCCGACGATCGACACCCTCGTCGAGCACGCCAACCAGGTGGCTCCGCGCGACGGTGCGCCGTGGACGGCCGCCGACACGCTCAAGAACGTCGTGCTCGCGCTGACGCACCTCGACGGCACGCGGGAGATCGTCGTCGTCGGGCTCCCCGGCGACCGCGACGTCGACCTGAAGCGTGCAGAGGTCTCGTTCGCCCCCGCCGAGGTCGAAGCCGCGGGCGACGACGACTTCCGGAAGCACAAGGGCCTGGTCAAGGGCTACATCGGCCCGCAGGTCCTCGGCGCGGACAGCGCGACGGGCATCCGGTACTTCGTCGACCCGCGCGTCGTCGACGGCACCGCGTGGGTGACCGGCGCGAACGAGCGCGGCCTCCACGTCTCGGGCCTCGTCGCCGGGCGTGACTTCGTCGCCGACGGCGTGGTCGAGGTCTCCGACGTCCGTGCCGGCGACCCCGCACCCGACGGCTCCGGTCCGCTCGAGACCGCACGCGGCATGGAGATCGGCCACGTCTTCCAGCTCGGCCGCAAGTACGCCGAAGCCCTCGGGCTCAAGGTGCAGGACGAGAACGGCAAGCTCGCCACCGTGACGATGGGCTCGTACGGCATCGGCGTGACCCGCATCCTCGCGATCCTGGCCGAGGCGCACAACGACGACAAGGGTCTCGCGTGGCCGAAGCACGTCGCACCGTTCGACGTGCACGTGGTCGCCACCGGTCGGGACGAGACCGCCTACGACCTCGCCACGTCGATCGTCGCCTCGCTCGAGGACGACCGGTACGACGTGCTCTACGACGACCGTCCCAAGGTCTCTCCCGGCGTGAAGCTCCGCGACGCCGAGCTCCTGGGCATGCCGATCGTGATCGTCTCCGGTCGCGGCGCCGCCGACGGCATCGTCGAGCTGTGGAACCGTGCGAGCGGTGAGCGCACCGAGGTGCCCGTCGCCGACCTGCTGTCGGCGGTCCGCGCGATCTAGCGGCTGGCACCGCAGTGCGGCCGAAACGCCGCGACCGGAACGAGACGCCGCCGACATCGGCGGCGTCTCGTCGTTCCGGGACCGTTTCGGGGATCTGGGCGCGCCACGCACCGGACGGGAGGCTCGGTGCGGGCTGGCACCGTGCCTCCAGTCCGCAACGGCGCGGCCGGGTCGCGACCCGCAGTGCGGTAGTCTGGACGCCGACTTCTGCGCGGTTCCAGTGCGCGGGAGCGACTCAGCTGAATACGGAGGCCCTCGGTGAAGATCGATCTCGCAGTCCTGCGACTCATGGAGCGTGAACGGGAGATCCCGTTCGAAGAACTCGTCCAGATCATCGAGTCGGCCATCCTGACCGCGTACCACAAGCACACCGACGAGAACGGCGAGCCGGCCGACGCGCAGTCCCGCGTCGAGCTCGACCGGAAGACCGGTGAGGTCAGCGTCTTCGTACCGGAGCGCGACGACGAGGGCACCGTCATCGGTGAGGCCGTCGACCAGCCGAGCGACTTCGGCCGCATCGCGGCGTTCGCGGCGAAGCAGGTCATCAACCAGCGACTCCGCGACATCGGCGACGACAAGATCCTCGGCGAGTTCCGCGGCAAGGAAGGCGACATCGTCGCGGGTGTGGTCCAGCAGGGCCCGAACCCGAAGATGGTGCACGTCGACCTCGGCACGGTGGAGGCCATCCTGCCGCCGGAAGAGCAGGTCCCGGGGGAGACGTACACGCACGGCTCCCGCCTCCGCGTCTACGTGACGAGCGTCGGCCGCGGCAACAAGGGTCCGCAGATCACGGTGTCGCGCACGCACCCGGGTCTGGTCCGCAAGCTGTTCGCGCTCGAGGTCCCGGAGATCGCCTCCGGCGTCGTGGAGATCACCTCGCTCGCACGTGAAGCCGGTCACCGCACGAAGATCGCGGTCAAGGCGAACGAACCCGGCGTCAACGCGAAGGGCGCGTGCATCGGCGAGCTCGGTGCCCGCGTGCGCGCCGTGACGACCGAGCTCGGTGCCGAGAAGATCGACATCGTGGACTGGTCGCCCGACCTCGCGACGTTCGTGGCGAGCGCGCTGTCGCCGGCGAAGGTGACGAGCGCGTTCGTGCTCGACGTCTCGACCAAGGCGGTCCGTGCTCTGGTGCCCGACTACCAGCTGTCGCTCGCGATCGGCAAGGAAGGGCAGAACGCCCGCCTGGCAGCGAAGCTCACGGGCGCGCGCATCGACATCCAGCCGGATTCCATCCTGGACGACGACGAGTGATGGTCGACATCCAGATGATTCGTCGAGGTTCCATCTTGGACGACGACGAGTCGTAGCGGGCGGGTTTCGCGCTCGGCGTGCCCCGTCCGGGCGCGCCGGATCGCGGTCGTCGGAGGCAAGGAGTAGAGTGGTCGCCGTCAGAACGTGCATCGGCAGTCGTCGTCGCGCATCCCGATCCTCCCTCCTCCGAGTCGTCGCCCTGGGTGACGGACGTGTGGTGGCGGATCCGAAGGCAGTCATGCCGGGCCGGGGAGCGTGGCTCACACCGACCGTCGAAGCCTACGAGCTGGCCGTCAAGCGCAGGGCTTTCCGCCGGGCGCTGCGGCTGGATCGCGAACCGGACACGTCTGCGGTGCTCGACTACCTGCGGAGTCTCCCTCACCCGAGGGACCTCGCGGAAGAGCGCCCGGACACGACAGAACAGGCTGAACGGCTTATGGACAACTGATGAGCGGCTCGAAATGAGACCCATCATCCAGTGAGTCCTACCCCTTGACGGGGTGGGACCCGTGAAGGAGAACAGTGGCGAAACCACGCGTACACGAGATCGCAAGCGAGCTCGGCGTCGACAGCAAGACCGCACTCGAGAAGCTCAAGGAGCTGGGCGAGTTCGTCAAGGGACCGAGCTCGAGTGTCGAGCCCCCCGTGGCACGGAAGCTCCGTGCCGCCCTGCAGGCAGAAGGTGCTTCGGCGTCCGCCAAGCCCGCTGCAGCAGCACCCGCGCCGGCGGCGAAGTCCGCAGCGCCCAAGCCCGGTGGCCCGAAGCCCGGACCCAAGCGTCCGGCGCCGACCCCGGAGCCCGAGGCCGCAGCACCCGCCGCGGCAGCACCCTCGGACGGTTCCGACGTGCCCGTCACGCCGGCTCCGAAGACCGTCGCACAGCGACAGGCCGAGGCAGAAGCAGCCCAGAAGGCGGCAGCCGAGTCGAAGAGCTCCGGCTCCGCTGACGGTCCCGCCAAGTCGGACGCCGTGAAGCCGGGTGGCCCGAAGCCCGCAGCGGCTGCCGGTCCGAAGCCGGGTGGCCCGAAGCCGGGCGCACGTCCGGGCAACAACCCTTACGCGTCCAGCCAGGGCATGGGCTCGCGCCCGCCCCGTCCGGGCAACAACCCCTACTCGTCGAACCAGGGCATGGGCCAGCGCCCCGCCGGCGGTGCCGGCGGCGGTGGGATCCCGCGTCCGCAGCCCCCGCGTCCCGGCGCGCCCCGTCCGGGTGCTCCGCGTCCGGGTGGTCCCGGTCAGGGCAACCGTCCGAACGGCTTCGGGCAGCGCCCGGGCCAGGGTGGCGGCGGTCGTGGCGGCCCCGGTGGTCGTCCGGGTGCCGGTGGCGGCGCCGGTGGCGGCTTCCCGCGTCCGGCGTTCAGCGGCCCGCGTCCCGCCGGTGGCGGCGGCCGTGGTCGTGGCCCCGGTGGCGGTACCGCTGGTGCGTTCGGTCGTGGTGGCGGCAAGAGCCGTGCCCGCAAGTCGAAGCGGACGAAGCGCGCCGAGTACGAGATGCGGCAGGCGCCGTCGCTCGGCGGTGTGCAGGTCCCTCGTGGCGACGGCAACACGGTCGTCCGACTCCGTCGCGGTGCGAGCATCTCGGACTTCGCGGACAAGATCGACGCCAGCCCCGGCAACCTCGTGACGGTGCTGTTCCACCTCGGTGAGATGGCGACCGCCACGGAGTCCCTCGACGAGGCGACCTTCGAGGTCCTCGGCGACGAGCTCGGCTACAAGATCCAGATCGTGTCGCCGGAAGACGAAGACCGCGAGCTCCTCGAGGGCTTCGACATCGACATCGACGCCGAGTACGCAGAGGAAGACGACTCCGTCCTCCAGCAGCGTCCCCCGGTCGTCACCGTCATGGGTCACGTCGACCACGGTAAGACCCGACTGCTCGACGCCATCCGCAACTCCAAGGTGGTCGAGGGCGAAGCCGGCGGCATCACGCAGCACATCGGTGCGTACCAGATCACCACCGAGCACGAGGGCATCGAGCGCCCGATCACCTTCATCGACACCCCTGGACACGAGGCGTTCACCGCCATGCGTGCCCGTGGTGCGCAGGTGACGGACATCGCGATCCTGGTGGTCGCGGCGGACGACGGCATCATGCCCCAGACGATCGAGGCGCTGAACCACGCGCAGTCGGCGAACGTGCCGATCGTGGTCGCGGTGAACAAGATCGACAAGGACGGCGCGAACCCGGCCAAGGTCCGCCAGCAGCTCACCGAGTACAACCTGGTGGCCGAGGAGTACGGCGGCGACGTCATGTTCGTCGACGTGTCGGCGCGGCAGAACATCGGCATCCAGGAGCTCCTGGACGCCGTCCTGCTCACCGCGGACGCCGGGCTCGACCTGCGTGCGAACCCCGACAAGGACGCCCGCGGTGTCGCGATCGAAGCACGCCTCGACAAGGGCCGCGGCGCCGTCGCGACGGTGCTCATCCAGTCGGGCACGCTCCACGTCGGTGACGCCATCGTGGCGGGTACGGCCTACGGCCGCGTCCGTGCGATGACCGACGAGGACGGCAACGCCGTCGCAGCAGCGACGCCGAGCCGCCCGGTCCAGGTGCAGGGTCTGTCGTCGGTGCCCCGCGCCGGTGACACGTTCCTCGTCACCGAAGAGGACCGCACGGCACGCCAGATCGCTGAGAAGCGTGAAGCCGCCGAGCGCAACGCCCAGCTGGCCAAGGCCCGCAAGCGCATCTCGCTCGAGGACTTCACCCGTGCACTCGAAGAGGGCAAGGTCGACTCGCTCAACCTCATCATCAAGGGTGACGTCTCCGGTGCCGTCGAGGCACTCGAGCAGTCGCTCCTCGACATCGAGGTGGACGACAGCGTGCAGCTGCGCATCCTGCACCGCGGTGTGGGTGCGATCACGGAGTCGGACATCGACCTCGCCACGATCGACAACGCGATCGTCGTCGGCTTCAACGTCCGTCCGGACGTCAAGGCCCGCGAGCGCGCTGCCCGTGAAGGCATCGACGTCCGGTTCTACTCGGTCATCTACAACGCACTCGAGGACATCGAGCAGTCCCTCAAGGGCATGCTCAAGCCCGAGTACGAAGAGGTGCAGTCCGGTGTCGCCGAGATCCGCGAGGTCTTCCGGTCCTCGAAGTTCGGCAACATCGCCGGTGTCATCGTCCGTTCCGGCACGATCACGCGCAACGCCAAGGCGCGCGTCATCCGTGACGGCGTGGTCCTCGCGGACGGGCTGGCCATCGAGTCGCTCCGTCGCTTCAAGGACGACGTCACCGAGGTCCGCACGGACTTCGAGGCCGGTATCGGTCTGGGCAAGTACAACGACATCCAGATCGGTGACGAGATCGAGACCACCGAGCTCGTCGAGAAGCCGCGCGACTGATCGTGTGACCACCCTGGGCCCCGGCCTCTCCTTCGCGGGAGGAGCCGGGGCCCGACCCCGTTCCACCACCGCCCCAGGAGGCACCCATGGCTGATCCGCAGCGCGCACGCAAGATGGCGGACCGCATCAAGGAAGTCGTCGCCCGCCGGATCGACAAGGGCCTGCGTGACCCGCGACTCGGGTTCGTGACCATCACGGACGTCCGCGTCACCGGTGACCTGCAGCACGCGTCGGTCTTCTACACCGTGTACGGCACGGACGAGGAGCGTGCCGACTCCGCCGCGGCGCTCAAGGCCGCGACCGGCATGCTCCGCTCCGAGGTCGGCAAGAACATCACCGCTCGGTTGACGCCGTCGCTCGAGTTCATCGCCGACGCCCTGCCGGACACCTCGGCGCACATGGAGGACCTGCTGGTGCAGGCCAAGCTGCGCGACGAGGAGGTCCGGAACGCCTCGGCCGGCGCGACGTACGCCGGCGACGCCGACCCGTACAAGCACGACGACGACGAGGACGACGACGCCGAGGAGCGCGCCTAGTCGGTCCCGACGCTCAGTCTGACCCATCCGGCAACCGGTAGCCGCTCGCGTCGTCCCCGACGGCCAGCCCGTCGCGCAGGAGCGACGCGAGCGCCCGGTCGCGCTGGGCGTCGTCCGGCCACACCATGCGGATCTCGTCCGGGGTGACCGGGACGTCGCTCGCGCGGAGCTCGGCCATCACGAGCCCACGGACCTGTCGGTCACTCCCGGCGAACCTGGCCTGCTTCGGGGCGCGTGGGCCGTCGTGCTCCGGGTACCCGGCTGCTCGCCAGGCGCACCGGTCCGCGATGGGGCATGCGTCGCACGCGGGGGAGCGGGCGACGCACACGAGTGCGCCGAGCTCCATCACGGCGGCGTTGGTCGTCGCCGCGTCGTCGCGGTCCTCCGGCAGGACCGACTCCATCAGCGGCAGGTCCCGCTTTGCCTTCGCCGGCCCGGGCTCGCCCTCGCCGAGGAGCGCTCGCGCCAGGACCCGCCGCACGTTGACGTCGACCACCGGGTGCCGGTCGCCGTACGCGAAGACCGCCACCGCCCTGGCCGTGTAGTCGCCGATCCCCGGGAGCGCGAGGAGCGCGTCGACGTCGCGGGGCACCACGTTGTCGTGCCGCTCGGCGATCGCCGTCGCCGCCGCGTGCAGCGCGAGCGCGCGTCTCGGGTAGCCGAGCCGGTCCCAGGCCCGCACTGCGTCGCCGGGAGGCGAGTCGGCGAGGTCGCGAGGTGTCGGCCACCGGGTGAGCCATGCCTCCAGTCGGGGAACCACGCGCGCGACCTGCGTCTGCTGGAGCATTATCTCGCTGACCAGGGTGCCCCACGCGGGGAAGCCGGGGCGGCGCCAGGGCAGGTCGCGCGCCTCGGCGCGGTACCAGGCGATCAGCGGGGTCGCGATGTCGGGATCGGTCGGGTTCTCCACAGGCCCTCGGGAGGCTCCGCTCGCGTTCACCACGACAGCCTACGGTGGGTGCATGGCACGCTGGGCACCAGAAGAGACCGACACGATGGCCGCGATCGCGAACGAGGTGATCGCGCAGGTCGGGACAAACCGCACCGTCGTCGGCATCGACGGCCAGGACGGCGTCGACCTCGAGCGCGTCGCCGCAGCACTCGTTGCCGGGTTCGAACAGCAGGGCGTCTCCGCCATGGCGGCTGCCGCGAGCTCGGCGGACGCCGACGCGCTGCGGAACGACCTGGTGGCGCCGTTCCGGTCGACGGGGGAAGGCCCCGGCGTGCTGGTGGTGCACGGGCACGGTGTCCTCGGCGCCGGTGCGCGTGGGCTGTGGCGGTGGTCGATGTGGGTCGAGCAGGAGTCCGGTCGGCTCGAGCGCCGCGCCGACGTCAAGATCGCCGCGTCCGCGGTGCTCGACGTCACCGACCCGGCGCACCCTCGGCGCGAGTGGAACGATGCCTGCTGACGCCGCTGGCGTCCCACCGCGCTGGTAATCTGCTGCGGTGCTCGCAACCGCTCCCGACGGCATCCTCCTCGTCGACAAACCGCAGGGGATCTCGAGCCACCGTGCCGTGTCCATCGCGCGTCGACGGCTCGACCTGAAGAAGATCGGTCACGCCGGCACGCTCGACCCGATGGCGACGGGCCTCCTGCTCCTCGGTGCGGGCCCCTCGACCAGGCTCCTGACGCACCTCGTCGGGCTCGACAAGACCTACACGGCGACGATCAGACTCGGCGTCTCCACCGACTCCGACGACGCGGACGGCACACCGGTCGCCGCGGTCGGTGTCGGATCCGCGGACGTCTCCGACGCGGCGATCGAGGCGGCCGTCGCCACGCAGCGCGGCCCGATCTCGCAGGTACCCTCGACGGTCAGTGCCATCAAGGTGGACGGTCGGCGCGCGTACGACCTCGCCAGGAAGGGCGAGGAAGTGACCCTTAAGGCGAGGGCGGTGACGATCTCGCGCTTCGACGTGACCGGTCGGAACGACCGTGTCGTGTCAGCGCTCGACGCGTCGGTGCCCGTCGTCGACCTCGACGTCGTCGTCTCGTGTTCGTCGGGCACGTACGTGCGGGCACTCGCCCGTGACGTCGGCGCAGCGCTCGGGACCGGCGCTCACCTGACAGCCCTGCGTCGCACCCTCGTCGGACCGTTCTCGGTCGACGACGCGGTCGACCTGGAGGACGACTCGGTCGACGTCCGCGGGGCACTCGTGCGGCCGGCCGACATCGCCCGCACCCTGTTCCCGGTCGTGACGCTCGACGCCGTCGACGCGAAGGACCTCGCGGACGGCAAGCGGATCGGCGCCGACCACCCGGACACCGACGGACCCGTCGCCGCCGTCACCGCGCGCGACGACCGGCTCATCGGCCTCGTGTCGGTGCGCAGGGGGCTGCTGCGCGTCATCACCAACTTCCCGACGACGACCGGAGCCAACGCGTGATCGAGTGGTTCATGTGGGTGCAGTTCGTGCTCGCCGTCGTGATCGGCGTCTTCGCCGTGGTGGTCGGGTTCATCGGGTGGAAGCCGAACGACTACACCGTCGGATCGCTCGTCCTCGTCGAACTGCTGCTCATCGCGCAGCTCGTCGTCTCGCTCGTCGCACCAGCGGTCGGGAACCCACCTCGGGGCAACGTGCTCGAGTTCTGGGTGTACGCGGTGTCGGTCCTGCTCGTCCCGCCGGCCACCATCGTGTGGGCGCTCGTCGACCGCACGCGGTGGAGCACCGTGGTCCTGGGCGCCGGGGCCTTCACCGTCGCGGTGATGCTCTACCGGATGTACCAGATCTGGTTCGCGCTGAACTGAGGTGCGTCCGCGTCACCGGGCGACCAGGTGTGCCGCGGTGGTCTCCCGGCGTCGGTAGAATCGGTGCAATGGCGACCAAGACCTCACTCGCGACCGGCATCGGTCGCGTCCTCATCGCCGTGTACGGCATCCTCGCGCTCGCGGCGACCGGGCGGAGCGTCGTCCAGATCGCGGAGAAGTTCTCGTTCGCCCCGTTCGCGTACACGCTGAGCGCGATCGCCGCGGTCGTGTACATCGTCGCGATGATCGCCCTGATCGTCCCCGGTCGGTTCTGGTACCGGGTGGCGTGCGTCACCATCGTGTTCGAGATGACCGGTGTCCTGGTGATCGGCACGCTGTCGCTGTTCGACCGTCAGCTCTTCCCGGACGACACCATCTGGTCGTACTACGGGATGGGGTACGCCTTCGCGCCGCTCGTCCTGCCGATCGCCGGGCTGTGGTGGCTCCGCAAGCACCACCGCACCGCCGGACGACCCGTTGCCGAGCCCGCCGTGACGGCCGGCGAGTAGGCGGGGGAGCAGCATGCAGTACTACGAGGACGTCGACGACGTCGCAGAGGGATTCGGGCCGAGCGCCGTCACGATCGGCAAGTTCGACGGCGTGCACGTCGGCCACCGTGCCGTGATCGCCCACCTCGAGCGGGCCGCTCGGCAGCACGGGCTGGTGTCCACCGTCGTGACGTTCGACCGGCACCCGCTGAGCATCATCGACCCCGCCAAGGTGCCGCCGGCGCTCACGAGCATCGCGCAACGCCGTGAGCTGCTCGACGACGTCGGGGTCGACGCCACGCTGCTGCTGCGGTTCGACGCGGAACTGCAGTCGTGGACACCGGAGACCTTCGTGTCCCGGATCCTCGTCGAGACCCTGCACGCCGAGCTCGTCTTCGTCGGGAGCGACTTCCGCTTCGGTGCGAAGGGGGCAGGCGACGTCGCACTCCTGCGGACCCTCGGCGCGCAGCACGGGTTCGCCGTCGAGCTCATCGACGACGTGGACCTGGTCGACGACGTCCGCCCCGACGGGGAACGTCGCGTCTCGTCCACGTGGATCCGCGAGCTCCTCGGCGAGGGCCGTGTCGCGGAAGCCGCCAGGCTCCTCGGCCGTGAGCACGCGGTCCGCAGCGTGGTGGTGCACGGCAACCAGCGGGGTCGCGCGATGGGGTACCCCACGGCGAACCTCGACCCGTCGTGCGAGGGGTTCGTCCCGGCAGACGGTGTGTACGCCGCCCGGGTGCTGCACGACGGCACGGTGTACCCGGCCGCGGTGTCGGTGGGGAACAACCCGACCTTCGAGGGCGTGCCGGCGAAGCAGATCGAGGCGCACCTGCTGGACGTCGACATCGACCTCTACGGGGACACCATCTCGGTGCTGTTCGTCTCCTACGTGCGCGGGATGGTGAAGTTCTCGTCGATGGACGAGCTCGCTGCCCAGATGCGACAGGACGACCGGGACATCAGGACCCTGCTCGGGCTGCCGGCGCCCGTCTGACCGACGAGTCCTGCTCCACGACGACGACGAAGGCCCCGGCGGATCCGCCGGGGCCTTCGTCGTGGGTGCAGCAGCGTCGGCCGCCGTGCTGGGTCAGCTGCCGAGCGCGTCGAGCCAGATCTTGCGGGCGTCGAGGGCTTCCTGGGCGTCCTTGATCTTGCGGGCGTCCCCGGAGGCCTTGGCCGACTCAAGTTCGGACTCGAGCTTGCCGATCGCGTCCTCGAGCTGGCTCGCGAGCCCGGTCGTCCGCGCCTTGCGCTCCGGGTTCGACTCGCGCCAGTGCGCGTCCTCGAGCCCGCGGACGTGGTCTTCCACCGCGCGGAGTCGGTCCTCGATGCGGCGGACGTCCCCGCGGGGGACCTTGCCGATCTCGTCCCACCGGCGCTGGATGTCCGTGAGCGTCTTGCGGGCAGCGACCCGGTCGTTCTGCTGGAGGAGCGGCTCGGCCTCGGTCAGGACGGCGAGCTTCGCTTCGAGGTTGGCGGAGTACTCCTCGTTCTCCGCGGCGCTCTCGGCATGGCGCTGCTCGAACAGCACGTCACCTGCGGCCTTGAACCGTGCCCAGAGCGCGTCGTCGTGGCGCTTGCCCGCACGTCCCGCACGCTTCCAGTCGTCGAGGAGCTGGCGGTAGGTGGGGATGGCGTCCGAGCCACGGGGCGCGAGCGCTTCGGCCTGCTGGACGAGCTCCTGCTTGCGGGTGCGGGCGTCCCGGTGCTGCGCGTCGAGTTCGGAGTAGAACGCGCGACGGTGCTGGTCCACCGTGGACCGTGCGGCACGGAACCGCTTCCACAGCTCGTTCGCTTCGTTCTTGGGGATCCGCGGACCGTCGTGCTGGTGCTGCTGCCACCGCGCGAACACGTCGTCGAGCTGCGCGGTGATCTGCTTCCACTGCGCGCGGGCCGGGTCGACCGCTGCGAGCGCTTCGGCTTCCTCGACGAGGGCGGTGCGGAACGCGAGTGCCTCGGCGAGGGCCTGCTGGGCCTGCTCCGCCTGTTCCTTGGTCAGCGACCCGAGCTGCTCGGACAGCGCTCCGACACGGTCTTCGAGGGCCTTGACGTCACCGACGACGCGGGCTTCGCCCACGAGCGCGGTCAGGTGCTCGACCGTCCTGGCGACGTCGTTCGCGGAGGCGCCGCGCTGCACACGCTGCTCCGCGATCTTCACCTGACCTTCGAGGTCGGCGTACTTGCGCGCGAAGTAGGCGAGTGCTTCTTCGGGGGTGGCGTCCGGGTACTCACCCACGACACGCTCGGTGTCCTGGTACCGGACGTACACGGTGCCGGCATCGTCGACCCGCCCCCAGGTCGTTGCTTCGTCAGATCCCACAGGTCTCGCCTCGATCGTGGTCGTGCATCACCGACGTCACCGTCGGTACGGTCAGGAAGCCACCCTATTGCACTGGCGAGCCCCGCGACCCGCCAGTGTGCTGGTCTGTGGACTACTGCTCCTGCTTGATCGTCGCGCCGGTGATCGTGGTCGTCACCTTCGGCTCCCCGGTGCCGTCCGAACCGGCGTCGGAGATGCCCTTCGACGTGATCTTCGACACCAGGTCCGACAGGCCGCTGGTGACCTTGCCGACCACCGTGTAGCCGCCGGTCGAGCCGTCGAGCGTGGTGTCGCCGTAGACGATGAAGAACTGCGTCGACTGGGAGTACGTGGACGAGCTGCGGGCGATCGCGATCGTGCCCTTGTCGTAGACGTCGTCGCTCGGCGTGTTCTCGATCGGTCCGTACTGGAAGCCCGCGTCGCCGGTGCCGTCGCCGTTCGCCGAACCGCACTGCAGGAACTCGAACCCGTCGCTGTCGGCGAGCCGGTGGCAGGTCGTGCCCTCGTAGAACTGCTTGCGGATCAGGTCGATCTCGACGCTCGCGGCCTGCGGCGCCTTCTTCCCGTCGAGTTCGATCCCGAGCTTCACGTCCTTGTTCAGCGTGAGGGACCCCGTCCACGTCGAGTCCTTCGCGATGGACTTGCTCGGGACGTCCCCGGTGTTCGCGGGGGTGGCACTGGCCGAGGGAGTCGGCGTGCCGGTCGCGCTGGCGCTGGCGCTGGCACTCGGCTCCGCGTCGGGCTGCGAGCCGGCGAAGGCGAGCTGGGACCCGGTCGCGAGTGCCGCGACGGCGACGAGCGCGCTCAGCCCGATGACGTTGTCCCGCACACGGCGGCGGCGTTGCCGGTCGTGGAGGCCCTGTCGAGCCTCGTAGAGACGGAGCCGCTCGCGCGCCTCACGGTTGTCACGCGCCTGGTTCTTCGGTGCCACGGTGCTGGTCTGCCCTCTCGTCGCAGTGTGCTTGCGAGCGTATCGGACCTGCTCCCATGAGTCGGCTGTCAGTGGTTCCACCTACGATTGCGGACATGGCATCGGATCGATCGGGCATGACCGCGCCCACGACCGGTGGGCGTGTCGGTCTGGCGCAGGGCTCCGTGCCGCTCGCCGTCCGGATGCGTCCGACCAGCCTCGACGAGGTCGCCGGTCAGCAGCACCTCCTCGGGCGCGGCTCGCCGCTCGTGCAGCTCGCGACCGGCACGCGTGAGAACCCCGGCGGGGTCTCCGTGATCCTCTGGGGCCCCCCGGGGACCGGCAAGACCACTCTGGCGCAGGCGATCGCACGCCAGTCCGGACGCGAGTTCGTCGAGCTCTCCGCGGTGACCGCCGGCGTCAAGGACGTGCGAGAGGTGATGGAGAAGGCCCTCACGCACCGTGACCTCTACGGCTCCACCACGGTGTTGTTCCTCGACGAGATCCACCGGTTCAGCAAGGCGCAGCAGGACGCGCTGCTCCCCGGCGTCGAGAACGGTTGGGTGATCCTCATCGCGGCCACCACCGAGAACCCGTCGTTCTCGGTCATCTCGCCGCTGCTGTCCCGGTCGCTCCTGCTCACCCTGAAGCCGCTGACCGACGCCGACCTCGGCATGCTCGTCGACCGTGCGGTGGAGGATCCCCGCGGCCTCGGCGGGTCCGTCGTCCTCGGCGACGAAGCACGCTCCGCCATCGTCCGGCTCGCCTCCGGCGACGCCCGTCGGGCGCTCACGGCGCTGGAAGCCGCTGCCGCCTCGGCCGGGGCGGCGCAGGACGACGACGACGACAGCGTGCCGGTGGTCGACGCCGACACCGTCGCAGCCGCCGTCGACCGTGCACTGCTCCGCTACGACCGGCAGGGCGACGAGCACTACGACGTCATCAGCGCGTTCATCAAGTCGGTGCGGGGGAGCGACGTCGACGCCGCGCTGCACTACCTGGCCCGGATGATCGAGGCAGGAGAGGACTCCCGGTTCATCGCCAGGCGCATCATCATCTCCGCGGCCGAGGACATCGGCATGGCCGACCCCCAGGCGCTCCCGATCGCCGTCGCCGCGGCACAGGCGGTGCAGCTGATCGGCATGCCGGAGGGACGGATCCCCCTGGCGGAAGCGGTCGTGTACCTGGCGACGGCCCCGAAGTCGAACGCCGCGTACAACGGCGTGAACGCGGCGATGGCGGACGTCAAGGCCGGCCGGATGGGCGTCGTGCCGAACCATCTCCGGGACGCCCACTACGCCGGTGCGAAGCGGCTCGGGCACGGCAAGGGCTACATCTACTCCCACGACGCCGAGCACGGTGTGGCGGAGCAGCAGTACCTCCCCGACGCGCTCGAGGGCACCGAGTACTACACGCCGACCACGAACGGCTACGAGCGAGAAGTCGGGCCGCGCCTGGACCGTCTCCGGAAGATCACGCGCGGTACTTCTGGGGACGCCTGAAGCCTGCTATCGTTGACGGGCCTAAGTCCTGGTCCCCGCGTGCGGCTGCGTCGGGGACAGAGTGCCACGCGGCGCAGAGCGTCGTTGTGACACGGGGGCAGAGGTTCGGACTGTAGCCGTCCGATCCCACAGGCTCATCCCTCTGGATCCCTTCACGGGGTTCGTCGGCACGTGCGCGTGCCGAGACCCGTGTTCAGTTCAGCAACAACAGAGAAAAGGACCCTGTGTCTACCAAGTCACGTACCCGCAGCAAGACCCGCCTGTCTCGCGCGCTCGGCATCCCGCTGACGCCGAAGGCGGCCCGGTACCTCGAGAAGCGCCCCTACGGCCCCGGTGAGCACGGCCGCACGCGTCGTCGTGCCGACAGCGACTACGCCGTCCGCCTCCGTGAGAAGCAGCGTCTGCGCGCCCAGTACGGCATCCGCGAGAAGCAGCTCCGCATCGTCTTCGAAGAGGCCCGCAAGACCAACGGCCTGACCGGTGAGAACCTGGTCGAGCTGCTCGAGCAGCGCCTCGACGCCCTCGTGCTGCGTGCCGGCTTCGCCCGCACCACCGCGCAGGCCCGTCAGCTGATCGTGCACCGCCATATCCTCGTCGACGGCAAGCTCGTCGACCGCCCCTCCTTCCGCGTCAAGGAGGGCCAGCTGATCCACGTCAAGCAGCGCTCCGAGTCGCTCGAGCCCTTCCAGGTCGCCGCTGCCGGTGGCCACCAGGAAGTCCTCCCGAAGGTCCCGGGCTACCTCGAGGTCGAGATCGACAAGCTCCAGGCCCGCCTCGTGCGTCGCCCGAAGCGTGCCGAGGTCCCCGTGACCTGCGAGGTCCAGCTGGTCGTCGAGTACTACGCGGCTCGCTGATCCACTGCACCGCCTGAACGGCGGGTCGTCCACATCGGACGGCCCGCCGTTCTGCGTTCCAGGAGCGACGACTAAGCTGGTCGGACGCGCGCCACGGCGCGTGCGGAAGGGATGCACCGTGAAGCAACTGTTCTTCGTCGCCGTCGGCGTCGTCATCGGGTTCCTCATCGCCCACAAGGTCAGCAGGACCTCGTCGGGCGCGAAGTTCTTCGCCGAGGTCGATGCCCGCACGAAGGCCTTCACCGGTGCCGTGGCCGACGGGTACCGCTCCCGTGAAGCCGAGCTCCGCACCGACGACTGACCGTCGCACCGACACGCGGCGACACCGTCGCACCGAACAGCCCCGCACCGCACAACACCAGCGCCCGTACCCGTTCCACGTCATCAGGAAGCACCATGCAGACCGCAGAGATCCGCCGCCGTTGGCTCCAGTACTTCGGTGACCGCGGCCACACCGTCGTCCCGTCCGCCTCGCTCGTCTCGGACGACCCGTCGCTGCTGTTCACGGTGGCCGGCATGGTCCCGTTCATCCCGTACCTGACCGGACTCATCCCCGCGCCGTACCCCCGCGCGACGAGCGTGCAGAAGTGCATCCGCACCAACGACATCGAAGAAGTCGGCAAGACCCCGCGGCACGGCACGTTCTTCCAGATGAACGGCAACTTCTCCTTCGGCGACTACTTCAAGGAGCAGGCGATCCAGTACGCCTGGGAGTTCCTCACCTCGCCGGAGCCCGACGGTGGGCTCGGTTTCTCGCCGGACGACCTGTGGGTCACGGTGTACGAGGACGACGACGAGGCGATCGCGTTCTGGAAGCAGCACTCGTCCCTGCCCGACGAACGCATCCAGCGACTCGGCAAGGACACCAACTACTGGTCGACCGGCCAGCCCGGTCCCGCCGGCCCCTGCTCGGAGATCTTCTTCGACCGCGGCCCGGAGTACGGCATCGACGGTGGTCCGGCGACGGACGACGACCGGTACGTCGAGATCTGGAACCTCGTCTTCATGCAGTACCAGATCGCCGACGTGCGGTCGAAGTACGACTTCGAGATCACCGGCGAGCTGCCGAACAAGAACATCGACACCGGCATGGGGCTCGAGCGCGTGGCCTTCATCAAGCAGGGCGTCGACAACATGTACGAGATCGACCAGGTGCGCCCGGTCCTCGACAAGGCGGCGGAGGTCTCCGGTCGTCGTTACGGCGCGGTGCACGAGGACGACGTCCGCATGCGCGTCATCGCGGACCACGTGCGGTCCTCGCTGATGCTCATCGCCGACGGTGTCTCGCCGTCGAACGAGGGACGCGGCTACATCCTCCGCCGTCTGCTGCGCCGGACCGTCCGGGCGATGCGCCTGCTCGGTGTCGAGGGTGCGACGTTCCCCGAGCTGTTCCCCGCGTCGCGTGACGCCATGCGTGACGCCTACCCCGAGGTCGCGTCCGACTACGACCGCATCTCGCGCATCGCCTACGCGGAGGAAGAGACCTTCCTCCGCACCCTGGCGCAGGGGACGACGATCCTCGACGTCGCGGTGGACCGCGCGAAGCAGGACAACCAGCCGTCGATCGGCGGGGACACCGCGTTCCTCCTGCACGACACGTTCGGCTTCCCGATCGACCTGACGATGGAGATGGCCGAGGAAGCGGGCGTCCACGTCGACCGCTCCGCCTTCGACACCCTGATGTCGGAACAGCGCGCGCGTGCCAAGGCGGACGCCAAGAGCAAGAAGACCGCGCTGGCGGACCTCAGCGTCTACAGCGCGTTCCGTGCCTCCGGCGAGACCACCTTCCTCGGGTACGACGCCCTCGAAGCCGAGTCCCGCGTGCTCGGCCTCATCGTGGACGGCCAGAGCGTCGACCGTGCGGTGGCCGGTGACATCGCCGAGGTCGTCCTCAGCGAGACCACGCTGTACGCGGAGTCCGGCGGGCAGGACGCCGACCAGGGGTCGATCGTCGGCAACGGCTTCGACCTCGAGGTCCTCGACGTGCAGCGACCGGTCTCCGGGCTGTGGAGCCACAAGGTGCAGGTCCGCTCCGGTGAGGTCGGCGTCGGCGACGCGGCCACCACCGTGGTCGACGCCGAGTACCGCAGGGGCGCGACCCAGGCCCACTCGGCGACCCACCTCGTGAACGCGGCGCTCCGCGACATCCTCGGGCCGGAAGCACTGCAGGCCGGTTCGTACAACAAGTCCGGGTACATGCGCCTGGACTTCTCGTGGAGCCAGCCCGTCTCGCTCGAGACCCGTTCCGAGATCGAAGAGGTCGTGAACACCGCGATCCGCTCCGACCTCGAGGTCTCGACCAGGATCATGCCGCTCGACCAGGCGAAGGAACTCGGCGCGCAGGCGCTGTTCGGCGAGAAGTACGGCGCCGAGGTCCGCATGGTCGACATCGGTGGCCCGTGGTCGCGTGAGCTCTGCGGTGGGACGCACGTCGCGTCCAGCTCGCAGGTCGGTCTCGTGAACCTGGTCGGCGAATCCAGCGTCGGTTCCACCAACCGTCGTGTCGAGGCCCTCGTCGGGCTCGAGGGCTTCCGCGACCTCGCGGTCGAGCGCACGATCGTGTCCCAGCTCTCGAGTGCGCTGAAGGCCCCGCGGGCGGACCTCCCGACCCGTGTCCAGTCCCTGATGGAGGACCTCCGTGTCGCGCAGAAGCGCATCGCGGAGTTCGAGTCGGCCGGGCTCCAGCAGCGTGTGCCGGCGATCGCCCGCCAGGCGACGACGATCGGCGCGACCACCGTGGTCGCCGAGTCGGTCGAGAACCTCGGTTCCGCGGACGACCTGCGATCGCTCGCCACCGGCGTCCGCGCCCAGCTCGGCGACGGCGCCGCGGTGGTCGTGCTCGGCGCCGTGGTCAACGACAAGCCGGCCGTCATCGTCGCGACGAACGACGCCGCCCGTGCCGCGGGGATCCAGGCCGGACCGCTCGCCAAGGAAGCCGCCGGTGTCCTCGGCGGCGGCGGTGGTGGGAAGCCCGACCTCGCACAGGGCGGTGGCACGAACGCTGCGGCACTGCCCGAAGCGCTCCGTGCGGTGACCACGCGGCTGTCGGCCTGACCATGACGATCCGATCCGGACGCCGGCTCGGCGTCGACGTCGGCCGCGCCCGGATCGGTGTGGCCGTCTGCGACCGTGACGGACTCCTCGCGACGCCGGTGGAGACCGTCGCGCGCGACGACGACACGGACGTGCGTCGGATCCTGACGATCGCCGACGAGTACGATGTGCTCGAGATCGTCGTCGGACTGCCGCTGTCGATGTCCGGAGCGGACACGCCGTCCACGACGGACGCGCGGGAGTTCGCGGCCCGGATCGCCGAGCACCGACCCGTCCGTCTGGTCGACGAGCGACTGTCCACGGTGACCGCCCAGCGGGGGATGCGGCAGGCGGGACGCAACGCCAAGAAGTCGCGGTCCGTGATCGACCAAGCGGCCGCTGTTATCATTCTGCAACATGCGCTCGACCACGAGCGTGCGTCCGGCGCCCCACCCGGGGCCACGCTCCCCGAGTAGGGCTGCCCTCCCGTCGTCACCGAAGCGACGGAGCCCCCGCGGAGTCTTCCCGACCGAGAGATCGAGGACCGTTGGCAGACGACCTGGACTGGAACGCGATCATCGCGCCCGGCAACGACGCCGAGCGGCGGGCGAAGCCCGCCGACGGCGAACCCGATGGACGCGACGACGTCCGCTCCGCCGACGGTGCCGCAGGGCGCCCGCTGTCCCGACGGGAGGCTCGTGCCCGGGAAGCGACGTCGGCTCGCGCGGCCGCTGGGTCGCCCCCCGACGAGTCGGAGCGGCCGGTCTCACCGGCCGACGCTCCGGTGGCACGATCCGTCGACGAGCTCCACCCGGAGGTGCACGACCTGCTCACCGAGGGCGGGGCAGCGCCTGCACCGGGCGCCGGCGACGGCGCCGGCAGCACCGGCGACGGCGGTGGATCCGCGGGAGGCGGCGGTCGTGGGCGTCGAGGCGGACGCGGACGAGCCTCCAGGCCGCCCCGTGAGCCGCACCGTCGCTCTCGCGGCGGACTGATCGCCGGCATCGTCATCGTCGCCGTCGTGCTGGCGGCCGGCGTCGGCGCCTACACGTTCGCTGCGCCGAAGGTGCAGCAGGTCATCGGAGCGCTCACCGGCGCGAAGGAGACCGACGACTACACCGGGAACGGGACCTCGAAGGTCACCATCACCATCAAGCAGGGCGACATCGGCGAGGACGTCGCGAAGACCCTGCAGCGGAGCGGCGTCGTGAAGACGTCGACCGCGTTCTACAAGCTCCTGCTGGCGTCGAGCGACGTCCAGTTCCAGCCGGGCTCCTACGCGCTGAAGAAGCACATGAGCTCGAAGGCCGCGCTCGCGGCGCTGCAGGACAAGGACAACAAGGTCAGCGCCTCCATCGTGATCCCGGAGGGCACCGCACTCAAGGACATCGAGGCCGGCATGGTCTCGAAGGCCGGACTGAGCGAAGCCGAGGTGTCGTCGGCAGCGAAGGACGTCTCGGCGTACGGACTCCCGAGCGGCGTGACCACCCTCGAGGGCTGGCTGTTCCCGGCGACCTACCCGATCAACCCGGGCTGGACCGCGAAGCAGTACTTCCAGTCCATGGTCGACACGATGAAGCAGCACCTGAAGGACGCCGGCGTGGCCGAGGCGGACCAGGAGCACGTCATCGTGTTCGCGTCGCTCGTGCAGAAGGAAGCCGGTCTGGCTGCCGACTACCCGAAGGTCGCGCGCGTGTTCCAGAACCGCCTCGACCAGGGGATGAAGCTGCAGTCGGACGCGACCGTCGCGTACGGCACGGGGAACACCCATCGGGTGACGACGACCGACGCCGAGCGGAACGACGCCTCGAACCCGTACAACACGTACCAGCACGAGGGACTGCCGCCCGCGCCGATCTCGAACCCCGGCGACATCGCCATCAAGGCGGTCACACAAGAGGCCACCGGCAACTGGTTGTACTTCGTCACGGTGAACCTCGAGACCGGTGAGACGGTCTTCTCGGACACCTACGCCGAGCACCAGCAGGCGGTGAAGCAGTTCCAGGCGTGGCTCCGCGCGAACCCCTCGTACCAGTAACGACTCGGGCTCCGTCGCTGTGGGAGGATGGACACCATGCTTCGTTGGTTGACCGCTGGTGAGTCCCACGGACCCGAACTGATCGCGATGCTCGAGGGCCTGCCCGCCGGCGTCCCGGTGTCGTTCGAGTCCATCCGTACCGACCTCGCGCGGCGCAAGCTCGGCTACGGCCGCGGCTCGCGCATGAAGTTCGAACAGGACGAACTGCACGTGTCCGGCGGTGTCCGGCACGGGTACTCCCTCGGCAGCCCGATCGCGATCCGTATCGGCAACACCGAGTGGCCGAAGTGGGTCGAGGTGATGAACCCGGAGCCGGTCGAGCAGACCGAGCTCTCGCGTGGTCGCAGCGCCCCGTTGACCCGCCCGCGTCCGGGGCACGCCGATCTCGTCGGCATGCAGAAGTACGGGTTCGACGAGTCCCGCCCGATCCTCGAACGTGCCTCTGCTCGCGAGACCGCGGCGCGCGTCGCCCTCGGCGCCGTCGCGAAGTCCTTCCTCGCCGAACTCGGCATCCGGTCGGTCGCGCACACGCTGCAGGTCGGGACCGTCCGCGTCCCCGACGGCACCGCCCTGCCGCAGCCCGACGACGTCGACCGGCTCGACGAGGACCAGCTGCGCTGCTTCGACGCCGACACCTCCGCCCGCATGGTCACCGAGGTCGAGGCGGCGAAGAAGGACGGGGACACCCTGGGCGGTGTCGTCGAGGTGCTGTTCTACGGCGTCCCGCCGGGGCTCGGCTCGCACGTGCAGTGGGACCGCCGTCTCGACGCGCGCCTCGCAGCCGCGATCATGGGCATCCAGGCGATCAAGGGCGTCGAGATCGGCGACGGATTCCAGACGGCTGCACGCCGCGGTTCCGAAGCGCACGACGAGCTGTTCCGCGAGGACGGCGAGATCATCCGCACGAGCGACCGCGCCGGTGGGACCGAGGGCGGCATGTCCACCGGGACCGTGCTGCGCGTCCGCGCCGGGATGAAGCCGATCGCCACTGTCCCGCACGCGCTGCACACCATCGACGTCGCCACGGGTGAGGACGCGTCCGCGCACCACCAGCGCTCGGACGTCTGCGCCGTGCCGGCCGCCGGTGTGGTCGCCGAGGCCATGGTCGCGCTCGTGCTCGCCGACGCCGTGCTCGAGAAGTTCGGTGGCGACAACGTCGTGGAGACCAAGCGCAACCTCGAGTCGTACCTCGCGTCGATCCCGGAGACCCTGCGTTCCCGCCGCACGGAGCCGGCTGAGCCCTCCAGCACCTGGTGAGCGCCGGGCACGCCGCTGCTCCCGTCGTCATCATCGGACCGATGGGCGCCGGCAAGTCGAGCGTGGGCAAGCGGGTCGCGAAGCAGCTCGGTGTCCCCTTCACCGACACCGACCGGGTGATCGTCCGTGAGCACGGACCGATCCCCGGCATCTTCGCGGACCGTGGCGAACCGGCGTTCCGGGCGCTCGAGGCCGATGCGGTCGCCGCGGCGATGGCGTCGGGCGGGGTGATCGCCGTCGGCGGGGGAGCCGTGACCCACGCGGCCACCCGTGACGCGATGGTCGGGGCGCGCGTCGTCCTGCTCACCGTGTCGCCGGAGGCCGTCGCCGAGCGGATCAACGGCTCGGACCGGCCGTTGCTGGCGTCCGGCGGGATCGACGCCTGGCAGACCATCATGGACGAGCGCGCCGCGACCTACGCGGAGCTGGCGCACATCGTCGTCGACACCTCCCGCCGCCCGATGTCGCACGTCGTCGACGACGTCGTCGCGTGGGTGCGGGGGACAACAGGAGGAACACCGTGACCGAGTCGACCCTGCCAGAGGGCACCACCGAGATCCGCGTCGGCGGCGACGACGGGTACGTCGTGGCGGTCGGCAACGGCCTGCTCGGTTCCGTGCCGGCGCTCCTCGGACCGCGGGTCACCAAGGTGCTCATCGTGCACGCCCCGACCCTCGGTGCACGCGCGGAGGAGCTCCGCGTGCAGCTCGTCGACGCGGGCCTCGAGGCACTCATCGCCGAGGTCCCGGACGCGGAGGCCGCCAAGCGTGTCGAGGTCGCGGCGTTCTGCTGGCAGATCATGGGGCAGTCGGACTTCACCAGGACCGACGCCGTGATCGGGCTCGGTGGGGGAGCCGTCACCGACCTCGCGGGGTTCGTCGCCGCGACGTGGCTCCGCGGCGTGCCGTACATCGCGATCCCGACGAGCGTGCTCGGCATGGTGGACGCAAGCGTCGGCGGCAAGACCGGCATCAACACCAACGAGGGCAAGAACCTCGTCGGCGCGTTCTCCCCGCCGAAGGCGGTCGTCGCGGACATCGACCTCGTGCTGACGCTGCCGCGCAACGACGTGCTCACGGGGTTCGCGGAGATCGTGAAGGCCGGGTTCATCGCCGTTCCGGAGATCCTCGACATCGTGGAAGCCGACGTCGATCGCGCGACCGACCCCACGACGCCGGAGTTCCGCCGCGTGGTCGAGCTCGCGATCGAGCTCAAGGCGCAGGTGGTGTCGGACGACTTCACCGAGCAGGGCCGCCGCGAGATCCTCAACTACGGGCACACGCTCGGACACGCGATCGAGCATGCCGAGCGGTACCAGTGGCGTCACGGTGCGGCCGTCTCGGTGGGGATGGTGTTCGCCGCGGAGCTCGCCCGGTTGACCGGACACCTCGACGACGCGACCGTGGATCGGCACCGTGCCATCCTCGACTCGTTGTCGCTCCCCACGACCTACCCGCTCGGCCGGTGGGAGGGGCTCCTCGCCACGATGCGCCGCGACAAGAAGGCCCGTGCAGGGATGCTGCGGTTCATCATCCTCGACGGTGTCGGCAAGCCCGTCACCCTCGAGGGGCCGGAGGACCACCTGCTCTTCACCGCCTACCAGGAGGTCGGCGTCTAGCCCGCGCTCATCGAAGGACGTGGAGCGTCCGACGCCACCACCACTTCACGCGCATCGACACCGTGATGATGTTGGTGCGGTGGAACTCGGCCCATTCCTCGGGCGTGGCGCCGTTGGCGAACGCCCGGCGTTCGAACGGGTCGGTCGGGACGTCGAGCGGCTTCCGTTTCAGCATGGTGGCACTCCTTCGCTGGGCAATCCGTCGGAACGGCGGCGCATCTGTGCCAGCAGCCTGGCGGCGAGTTCGCGGTCGTCCTCGGGAGCCCACCGTAGGTCGCGCATGTTCGCGAGCACACTTTCCGAAATGTCGTGTTCCGTATCGCTCGCGGTCTGGACGGTCCAGATGATCCGTGCCCACGCGTGCGTTCGATCGCTCGAACGTCGCGCTTGACCGGCGGCGATCCAGGCCATGACCGCTGCGAAGACGGCGGCAGCGGCTGCGATGGCAGCGGCGATCAGTGCGGTGTCCATGGGACGAGCGTGAGGTCGTGGACCGAGCCACGAGGCGGCGGCCAGCCGATCTGTGGAACGCGCGCCGAGCCTCCCGGCTGTGGAGGAGCCGTCTGCTGAAGCCCAGCCCGGGGGAGCATGCTGGCCGAGTGCCCAACCCACCCCGCCTGAGCGACCTCGGCGCCGGGCCGGCGGCGGAGCCCGGAACACTCCGCACCCGCGCGCGCCGGTTCGCCGAACTCCTGTCCATCGCCCGCCGACACGGTCTGGTGCCGTTCCGTCGGCTCGACTTCTCCCGCGACCCCGAGACGTCCGACAAGCGCCGGAGCCAGGCGGAGCACCTCCGCCGCGCGCTCGAGGAAGCCGGTGGCGGGTTCGTGAAGATGGGGCAGCTGCTGTCGACCAGGGACGACCTGTTGCCCGACGAGTGGACCGAGGGCCTCGCGCACCTGCAGCGCAACGTGACGCCGGCGGACCCCGCTGCCGTCGCCGCCTTGCTCGCCAGCGATCTGCACGCGCCCGTCGACGAGGTCTTCCAGTCCTTCGACACGACACCCGTCGCGGCCGCGTCGATCGCACAGGTCCACCGTGCCCGACTGCACGACGGCACGGCGGTCGCCGTGAAGGTGCAGCGGCCCGGCATCGACGACGCCGTCCGGCGCGATGTCGACATCGCGCTCCGGGTCGTGCGGTTCATGGCCCGCACCTCGACCGAGGCTCGGCAGATCGGCGTGCAGGACGTGGCGGCGCAGTACGCGGCCGACCTCATCCGGCAGGTCGACTTCACGTCGGAGCTCCGCAACCTCGAAGCACTCCGCGCGGCACAGGCGCGGAGTGCCCGTCCGGACGAGGTGCGCTTCCCCGACCCGTACCCGGAGCTGTCCGGCCGACGGGTGCTCGTGATGGAGTTCCTCGAGGGCGACACGCTGAGCGCGATCCGGGCCACCCGGTCCGGCCGCGACCTGGACGAGCCGATGCGGGCGATCCTGCGCGTGTTCCTGCGGCAGGTGGTCTTCGACGGCATCTACCACGCCGACATGCACCCGGGGAACGTGCTCCTGCTCCCCGACGGTCGGCCGGCACTGATCGACTTCGGGTCCGTCGGCCGACTCGACCCGGGGCTCCGCGACGTCGTGCAGGAGCTGCTCGCGTCCTACCTGCAGGACGACACCTCCCGGATCGCGGACGCGGTGCTGCGCATGGCCCCGGTGCGCCGAGCGCAGGACGAGCCGGACTTCCGGCGGGACATCGCCCGGTTCGTGGCCGAGGAACTCGGGCCTGGTGCGCGCATCGGCGTCGAGACCGTCGACCACGCGGTCGAGGTGTTCGGGCAGTACCGGCTGAAGGCCCCGCCGGACTTCGTGGCCGCGGCCAGGGCACTCGCGATCTTCGAGGGGACCCTCCGCACCCTCGTGCCGAGCTTCGATCTGCTCGAGGAATCGCGGAACCTCGCCCGCGAGCAGATCCGCGATCAACTGCGTCCGGGCAAGCTGCGGGACGTCGCGGTGCGTGAGCTCTTCGGGCTCGTGTCGACCGCCCGACGCCTGCCACGCCGTGTCGACCGGATCGGCGAGGCGATCGAGACGGGGAAGCTGACCGTCAACATCCGACTGTTCGCGGACCAGCGGGACCGACGGACGCTGTCCGGCCTGATCCGTCGGGTGCTCCTCGTGCTGCTCGGCGCAGGAGCGGGCGTCCTCGCCATCGTCTACCTGGCGTCGCCCGCGCGACCGACGGCTGCGTTGAGCACCGCGGCGGCCGGTGGGCTGCTCGGCGGTGCGGCGGTGGTGCTGCTGGTCTGGGCGGCGATCGACGCGTGGCGGGCACGACGGCGGGAGTGACGCCGTCGGCTACACTCGTCCGGGGCGCGCGCCCGACACGGGCGCCAGCCGTCCGACTCCGGGCGCCAGCCGCCCGAACACTTCACTCATCAATACGAACGGGACATCGAAGACTCATGGCCAGTACCACTGACATCAAGAACGGCGCCGTTCTCATCATCGACGGGCAGCTCTGGTCGGTCGTCGAGTTCCAGCACGTCAAGCCCGGCAAGGGTGGTGCGTTCGTGCGCACCAAGCTGAAGAACGTCGTCTCCGGCAAGGTCGTCGACCGCACGTTCAACGCGGGCGCGAAGATCGAGACCGCGACGGTCGACCGTCGTGACTACCAGTTCCTCTACGAGGACGGCGACTCGTACGTGTTCATGGACACCGACACCTACGACCAGATCCCGGTCCCCGCGACGGTCGTCGGCGACGCGAAGAACTTCCTGCTCGAGTCCGCGATGGTCACCATCGCGATGAACGAGGGCAACCCGCTCTACATCGAGCTCCCGACCTCGATCGTCACCGAGATCGAGACCGAGCCCGGCCTGCAGGGCGACCGCTCGTCCGGCGGCACCAAGCCCGCGACGATCAAGGCCACGGGCTACCAGATCCAGGTCCCGCTGTACCTGGAGACCGACACCAAGGTGAAGATCGACACGCGCGACGGCAACTACCTCGGCCGCGTCAACGAATGAGCGCTCGTTCCAAGGCCCGCAAGCGCGCCCTCGACATGTTGTACGTGGCGGAGGTCCGCGATCTCCCGATCGCGGACGTCCTCGCCACGGAGACCGTCCGCCACCTCGACCAGCCCGAGCGTGCGTCCAGCTGGGACTACGCCCGGCAGGTCGTCACCGGCGTCGAGGAAGCGCGCGCTGAGATCGACGCCGTGATCGTCGACCACGCGCAGGGCTGGTCGATCGCCCGGATGCCGGTCCTCGACCGGTGCATCCTGCGCATGGGTGTCTGGGAGATCCGGTTCAACGCCGACGTGCCCGACGGTGTCGCCATCGCCGAGGCGGTCGAGCTCGCGCAGTCGCTCTCGACGGAGGAGTCCGCCGGGTTCGTCAACGGCGTCCTCGGCGCGGTCGCCGGGGGCCGTGCACCGTCCGGCCGGACGGTCGCAGGGGACCAGGAGTCCCGGTAGGGTTGACCACGTCAGCATCCTTTAAATGCCGTCCTGAGAGGCGGGGAAGGAGGTCGGCGTGGGTACCAGAACGGTCCTGCAGCACCCCGACATCACGCGTGCTCTGACACGCATCGCCCACGAGATCCTCGAGGCCAACCACGGCGGCTCGGATCTCGTGCTCCTGGGCATCCCGACGCGCGGAGCCGTGCTCGCCGATCGTCTCGCGACGATCCTCGCCGGCATCGAGCCCGACTGGGCCGATCAGCGCGACCAGCGCGTCGGCACGCTCGACGTCACGATGCACCGTGACGACCTCGGCCACGGCATCGGCCGTGCGCCGCACCGCACGATGATCCCGACGAGCGGCATCGACGGCAAGGTCGTCGTGCTCGTGGACGACGTGCTCTACTCGGGCCGCACCGTCCGCGCGGCGCTCGACGCGCTGCAGGGGATCGGCCGGCCCCGCGCCGTCCGGCTCGCCGTGCTCGTGGACCGGGGGCACCGCGAGCTCCCGATCCGTGCCGACCACGTCGGCAAGAACCTGCCGACGGCGTCCGACGAGCGCGTGACGCTCCGGCTGACGGAGACGGACGGCACCGACCAGGTCGTCATCGAGCAGAGCGAGAAGCCGGGCGAGACGTCGGATGTCGCCTCGTGAAGCACCTCCTCTCCACCGCCGACCTCTCCCGCACCGAGGCGATCCACATCCTGGACGTCGCCGAGGAGATGGCCGAGGTCGGCACGCGCGAGGTCAAGCGGCTGCCTGCGCTCCGCGGCAAGACCGTCGTGAACCTCTTCTTCGAGGACTCCACGCGCACCCGCATCTCGTTCGAGGCCGCGGCGAAGCGCCTGTCCGCCGACGTCATCAACTTCGCCGCGAAGGGCTCCAGCGTCTCGAAGGGCGAGTCCCTGAAGGACACCGTCCAGACCCTCGGGGCGATGGGCATCGACGGCATCGTCATGCGCCACGGCGCGTCCGGCGCCCCGCGGGTGCTCGCCGACGCGGACTGGATCGACGTCCCGGTGGTGAACGCCGGTGACGGGACGCACGAGCACCCGACCCAGGCCCTGCTCGACGCCTTCACGATGCGCCGCCGCCTGCACGGCACTGCCTCACGCGGCCAGGGCCTCGACGGCGTGCGCGTGCTCATCGTCGGCGACGTGCTGCACAGTCGCGTCGCACGGTCCAACGCGTGGCTGCTCCGCACGCTCGGTGCCAGTGTCACGTTCGCCGCGCCGCCGACGCTGCTGCCCGCCACCACGACCCCGTTCGGCGCTGCCGTGCACCACGACCTCGACGTGGCCCTCGCGGAGGACCCCGACGTCGTGATGACGCTGCGCATCCAGCAGGAGCGGATGAACGACGCGTTCTTCCCGAACCCGCGCGAGTACACCCGGCACTGGGGGCTCACCGCGGCCCGCTTCCAGCGGCTGTCCGAGCGCACGCTCGTGATGCACCCCGGCCCGATGAACCGCGGACTCGAGATCGCCGGCGTGGCAGCGGACGACCCTCGCTCGACCGTCGTCGAGCAGGTCGCCAACGGCGTGAGCGTCCGCATGGCGGTGCTGTACCTGGCACTGATCGGAAACGAAGCGAAGGAGACCATCGCATGACCGCCCACCTCATCCGCGGCGCGCAGCTGGTCGACGGCACCCGTGCCGACATCCGACTGGAGGCCGGACGCATCACCGCGGTCGGGTCCGGTCTCGACGCGGCCGGTGCCACGGCCGTGGACGCGGACGGCCTGATCGCCATGCCCGGTCTCGTGGACCTGCACACGCACCTCCGCGAGCCCGGCTTCGAGGAGTCCGAGACGGTCCTGTCCGGCTCGCGTGCCGCGGCCGCCGGCGGCTTCACCGCCGTCAACGCGATGGCGAACTCGAGCCCGGTGGCCGACACGGCAGGCGTCGTCGAGCAGGTCCAGGCCCTCGGCGACGACGCCGGGTACGTCACGGTCCGCCCGATCGGTGCCGTCTCGCAGGGGCTGCAGGGCACGCACCTGTCCGAGATCGGTGCGATGGCGACGTCCAGGGCGAAGGTCCGGGTGTTCTCGGACGACGGCTCGTGTGTCGCCGACCCGCTGCTGATGCGGCGCGCGCTCGAGTACATCAAGGGCTTTGGTGGCGTGCTGGCGCAGCACGCGCAGGAACCCCGGCTGACGATCGGCGCGCAGATGAACGAGGGCCGGCTGTCGTCGGAGCTCGGGCTCGCCGGCTGGCCGTCGGTGGCCGAAGAGGCGATCATCGCCCGCGACGTCCTGCTCGCCGACCACGTCGGAGCGCGGCTGCACGTGTGCCACGTCTCGACCGCCGGCAGCGTGGAGGTCATCCGCTGGGCGAAGTCCCGCGGGATCGACGTCACCGCCGAGGTCACGCCGCACCACCTGGTGCTCACGGAGGACCTCATCGCCGGGGTCGACGGCGCACCCGGGTACGACGCCAAGTACAAGGTGAACCCGCCGCTCCGTTCCCGCGAGGACGTGGACGCCCTGCGCGCCGCACTGGCCGACGGGACGATCGACATCGTCGCGACGGACCACGCGCCGCACACGGCGGAAGCCAAGTGCTGCGAGTGGCCGGCCGCCGCGAACGGCATGGTCGGCCTCGAGTCCGCGCTGAGCGTCGTGCACGCCGCGGTGGTCGAGGACGGCCGACTGGACTGGGCGGACGTCGCCCGCGTGCTGTCCAGCGCTCCTGCCCGGATCGGGCAGGTCGCCGGGCACGGCCACGCGATCGCGGCCGGTGCCCCCGCGGAGATCACACTGTACGACCCGAGCGCGGTCCGCGAGTTCGCGGTGACCGACCTCGCCGGACAGTCGCAGAACTCGCCGTACCTCGGCATGCGGCTCCCGGGTCGGGTCGTCGCGACCTTCCACCAGGGGTACCCCACGCTCCTCGACGGCGCCCTCGTCGACACCGAGACGGTCGCCGCCGCGGCGGCGGCGACGACCAGGACGGCGGCGACCGCATGAGCGGTGACGCCGCACGCTGGCTGCTGGGCGGGGTGATCCTCCTCGCCGTGGCCGCGCTGTTCGTCGCCATGGCACGCACCTGGCGGACGCGGGCCCGCGGGCAGGCGGAATCCGTGCCTCCCGTCAGTGTGCCGGCCGACCCCGGGCCGGAAGCCGGGTCGTGGGACGGGTTCACCGTCGCGACGACCCGGGCCGACACCCCGCTCGAACGCATCACCGCCGGCGGACTCGGCTTCCGCGGCCGCGGCGGCGTGACCGTCCACCGGGACGGCGTGGTGCTGCACCTCGCCGGAGCCGACGACCGCTGGGTCGCCCGGGACGCCGTCCGCGGCGCGGACCGTGCCACCTGGGCCATCGACCGCGTGGTCGAACCCGGGGGACTGGTCCGTCTGCGATGGACGGCGACCGGCGCCGCAGGTGCGACGGACCTCGACACCTACTTCCGGTTCCCGGAGGGCGACGCAGCAGCACTGCACGCGCTCCAGGAGCTGGCGACGAAGCACAACCACCCGCACCACGCGGGCGAAGGGACGAACTGATGACACGCGAACGGGCCGTGCTGGTCCTCGAGGACGGCACCCGGTACGACGGATGGGCCTACGGCGCCCGCGGGCGCACACTCGGCGAGGTGGTCTTCGCGACCGGGATGACCGGCTACCAGGAGACCCTGACCGACCCCTCGTACGCCGGGCAGATCGTGGTGCAGACCGCGCCGCACATCGGCAACACCGGCGTCAACGACGAGGACCCCGAGTCCCGCCGCATCTGGGTGGCCGGGTACGTCGTCCGCGACCCCAGCCGCGTCGTGTCGAACCACCGGGCGAACGCCTCGCTCGACGACCACCTCGAGCGGGACGGCATCGTCGGCATCTCCGGCATCGACACCCGTGCGCTCACCCGGCGCATCCGGGACGCCGGCGCGATGAAGGGCGGCGTGTTCAGCGGCGCAGACGCCGCGCTGGCACCCGAGGAGCAGGCGCGGCTCGTGCGCGAGCAGGCCGACATGGCCGGCGCGAGCTTCTCCGCGACGGTGTCCACCCCCGAGACCTACGTCGTCCCCGCGGTCGGCGAGCAGATCGGCACGCTGGCCGTGCTCGACCTCGGTGTCAAGGCGTCGACCACCCGCTACCTCGCCGAGCGCGGCTTCGAGGTCCACGTCCTGCCCCAGGACGTCACGATCGAGGAGCTCCGAGCGCTCGCCCCCGACGCCCTGTTCTACTCGAACGGCCCCGGCGACCCCGCTGCGTCCGACGCCCAGGTGACGCTCCTGCAGGAGAGCCTGCACGACGGCCGTCCGTTCTTCGGGATCTGCTTCGGCAACCAGCTGCTCGGCCGCGCCCTCGGGTTCGGCACGTACAAGCTGCCGTTCGGTCACCGCGGGATCAACCAGCCGGTGCTCGACACCACCACGGGCAAGGTCGAGATCACGAGCCAGAACCACGGCTTCGCGGTCGACGCCCCCGTCGGCGAGGTCCTCGAGTCGCCCGCCGGTTTCGGCCGCGTCGAGGTCTCGCACTACTCCTTGAACGACAACGTGGTCGAGGGCCTCCGCGCGCTCGACATCCCCGCGTTCAGCGTGCAGTACCACCCGGAGGCCGCCGCGGGACCGCACGACAGCATGTACCTCTTCGACCGCTTCCGGGACATGGTCGTGGCGCGCGCGGAAGGCCGTCCGCTGGACGCCGCCACCGCCGACGCCACGACTCCCGCAGCAGACACCACCAAGGAAGCGAACTGATGCCCAAGCGCTCCGACATCAACTCCGTCCTCGTCATCGGTTCCGGCCCGATCGTCATCGGCCAGGCCGCCGAGTTCGACTACTCCGGCACCCAGGCATGCCGTGTCCTCCGTGCAGAGGGCATCCGCGTCATCCTCGTGAACCCGAACCCGGCCACGATCATGACCGACCCGGACTTCGCCGACGCGACGTACATCGAGCCGATCACGAACGCCTCGCTCGAGGAGATCATCCGCATCGAGCAGCCGGACGCCGTCCTGCCGACGCTCGGCGGCCAGACCGCCCTGAACGCGGCGATCGCCCTCGACGAGGCCGGCATCCTGGAGAAGCACGGCGTCGAGCTCATCGGCGCCAAGGTCGACGCGATCCAGCGCGGCGAGGACCGCTGGCTCTTCAAGGAGCTCGTGCTCGAGTCGGGTGCCGACGTGGCGCGCAGCCACATCGCGCACACGCTGGAGGAGGCGAAGGCGTTCGCGGCCGACCTCGGCTACCCGCTCGTCGTCCGTCCGTCCTTCACGATGGGCGGTCTCGGCTCCGGCTTCGCGTACAACGAGGAGGAGCTCGTCCGCTTCGTCGGCGACGGCCTGCAGTCCAGCCCGACGACCGAGGTCCTGCTCGAGGAGTCGATCCTCGGCTGGAAGGAGTACGAGCTCGAGCTCATGCGGGACAACTACGACAACACCGTCGTGGTCTGCTCCATCGAGAACGTCGACCCGGTCGGCGTGCACACCGGCGACTCGATCACGGTCGCCCCGGCGCTCACGCTCACCGACCGCGAGTACCAGAACCTCCGCGACATCGGCATCGACATCATCCGTCGCGTCGGCGTCGACACCGGCGGCTGCAACATCCAGTTCGCGATCGACCCGTCGAACGGTCGCGTCATCGTGATCGAGATGAACCCGCGCGTGTCCCGCTCGAGCGCCCTCGCGTCGAAGGCGACGGGCTTCCCGATCGCCAAGATCGCCGCGAAGCTCGCCATCGGGTACCGCCTCGACGAGATCCAGAACGACATCACGCGCGTCACCCCGGCGAGCTTCGAGCCGACGCTCGACTACGTCGTGGTGAAGACCCCGCGGTTCGCGTTCGAGAAGTTCCCGGCCGCCGACGCCACGCTGACCACGACGATGAAGAGCGTCGGCGAGGCGATGGCCATCGGCCGGAACTACGCCACCGCCCTGCAGAAGTCGCTCCGCTCGCTGGAGAAGCGCGGCTCGAGCTTCCACTGGGACACCCCGGCCACCGAGCTCGACAAGGACGCACTGCTGGCGAAGTCGGCGATCCCGACCGACGGCCGCATCGTCACGGTGCAGCAGGCCCTGGTCGCCGGCGCCACCGCGGAAGAGGTCTTCGACGCCACGAAGATCGACCCGTGGTTCATCGACCAGATCGTGCTCATCAACGAGGTCGCCGCCGAGGTCGCCGCGGCAGCGGAGCTCGACGCCGACACGATCCGGTGGGCGAAGGAGCACGGCTTCAGCGACATCCAGATCGCGGCGCTGCGCGGCGTCACCGAGCAGGACGTCCGCAACACCCGTCACGCGCTGGGCATCCGTCCGGTGTTCAAGACGGTGGACACCTGCGCCGGCGAGTTCCCGGCACTCACGCCGTACCACTACTCGTCCTACGACACCGAGACCGAGGTCGCCCCGAGCGACCGCAAGAAGGTCGTCATCCTCGGCTCCGGCCCGAACCGCATCGGCCAGGGCGTCGAGTTCGACTACTCGTGCGTGCACGCGTCCTTCGCGCTCTCGGACGCCGGGTTCGAGACGATCATGATCAACTGCAACCCGGAGACGGTCTCCACGGACTACGACACCTCCGACCGCCTGTACTTCGAGCCGCTGACCACCGAGGACGTCCTCGAGGTCATCGAGGCCGAGGCCGCGTCCGGGGAGCTCGTCGGCGTCGTCGTGCAGCTCGGCGGCCAGACGGCACTGGGGCTCGCGAAGCCGCTCGAGGCTGCCGGCATCCCGATCCTCGGCACCAGCCCGACGGCGATCGACTCCGCCGAGGAGCGCGGTCAGTTCTCCGCGATCCTCGACGAGGCCGGGCTGCTCACCCCGCGCAACGGCACCGCGCACGACCTCGCCAGCGCGACCGCGGTGGCCGAGGAGATCGGGTACCCGGTGCTCGTCCGCCCGTCGTTCGTCCTCGGCGGCCGCGGCATGGAGATCGTCTACGACTCCACCGCGATGGCCGACTACTTCGACCGGATGGCCGACCAGGCGATCATCGGCCCTGATCTGCCGCTCCTGGTGGACCGGTTCCTCGACGACGCCGTGGAGATCGACGTCGACGCGCTCTTCGACGGTGAGCGGCTCTACATCGGCGGCATCATGGAGCACATCGAGGAAGCCGGGATCCACTCCGGCGACTCGTCGTGCACGCTCCCGCCGGTCGGGCTCGGCCGCGGCGAGATCCAGGCCGTCGTCGACGCGACCGAGAAGATCGCGCGCGGCATCGGTGTCCGGGGGCTGCTCAACGTGCAGTTCGCGATCGGCGCCGGCGTGCTCTACGTGCTCGAGGCGAACCCGCGTGCCAGCCGCACCGTCCCGTTCGTCTCCAAGGCGCTCGGCATCGCGCTGGCGAAGGCCGCCGCCCGCATCATGACCGGGACCACCGTCGACGGACTCGTCGCCGAGGGGCTCCTGCCGGAGCGGGACGGCGCGTTCGTCCCCGCCCAGGCCCCGGTCGCGGTCAAGGAGGCCGTGCTGCCCTTCCGCCGGTTCCGCACGGCAGAGGGCCAGGTCGTCGACTCGGTCCTCAGCCCGGAGATGCGCTCCACGGGTGAGGTCATGGGGATCGACCGCGACTTCCCGCGGGCGTTCCTCAAGTCGCAGGAAGCCGCGTACGGCGGGCTGCCGACGTCCGGCACGGTCTTCGTGAGCGTCGCCGACACCGACAAGCGCGCGATCGTGCTGCCGGTGCACCGCCTGCAGCAGCTCGGCTTCACGATCACCGCGACCGAGGGCACCGCCGAGGTCCTGCGCCGCAACGGCATCCAGGTGTCGGTCGTCGGCAAGTTCAGCCAGGGCGGCGACAGCGTCGTCGAGATGCTCGCCCGCGACGAGGTCGACATCGTGATCAACACGCCGTCGGGCGCGTCGGGTCGCGCGGACGGCTACGAGATCCGCGCGGCAACCGTCGCGGCGGACAAGCCGCTGTTCACGACGATCGCGCAGCTCGGTGCGGCAGTCGCGGCGATCGAGACGATCGGCACGCAGCACAGCGTCCGCAGCCTGCAGGACTACGCGCTCGAGCGGGCTGGCTGGTGACGGACCGCCCCGTGGATGCTGACCGGAGGGGAGGCACGGTGCCGTTCGGCGTCCGGCTCGCGGCCGCCATCGGGTCGCGTTCCGCCCTGTGCGTCGGGATCGACCCCCATGCCGCCACCCTGGCGGCGTGGGGGCTCGGTCGTGACGAAGCGGGTCTGACCGAGTTCGGCCGTGTCCTGGTGGACGCGGCCGCCGGCCGCGCGGCGGTCGTGAAGCCGCAGATCGCCTTCTTCGAGGCCGCGGGGGTGGACGGCTACCGTGCGCTCGACGCGACGATCCGCCGGGCACGCGATGCGGGCCTCCTGGTCGTCGCCGACGTGAAGCGCGGCGACATCGGATCGACCGGTGACGACTACGCGCTCGCGTGGCTGGACCGCGACGGGCCGTTCGCGGCCGACGCGATGACGGTCTCGCCGTACCTCGGCTACGGCTCGCTCGCCGGCACGGTCGACGTCGCGCGCCGGAACGGCGCCGGCGTGTTCGTGCTCGCGGCGACGAGCAACCCCGAGGCCCGCGTCCTGCAGACAGCAGTGCTGGCGGAGGGCCCGCGTGCGGGGCGCTCCGTCGCTGCCGGTATCGTTCTCGACGTGGCAGACGACAACCCGGCCGTGGGCGACCAGGCCATCGGCGACGTCGGGCTCGTGCTCGGCGCGACCCTCTCCCTGCAGGAATTCGGCATCGGCGCGGACGAGATCGGCACTTCGCCGATCCTGGCCCCGGGGTTCGGTGCCCAGGGCGCTCGCATCGAGGACCTCCGGTCCCTGTACGGCTCCCGTGCCGAGCAGGTGCTCGTGAGCGAGTCCCGCGGGCTGCTCACCGACGGGCCGGACGGCGTCGCGGCGCTCGTCACCGACCGTGCCGACCGGATCGCGACGGCGCTGGCGGGGGCAGGGGCATGACCGACGACCGCAGCCAGCTGCCTGCGCACCGCAATCCGCCAGAGGTGGACCGTGTCGCGGCGGCTCGTGCGGCGGTCGCCGCACGTCGCGCCCGGGCGGCGGTCAAGGCCGCCGTCGCGTCGGGGGAGCGGTCGGCGCTCGACGTCGCGCGCACCGCATGGAGCGACGAGGACGCACCGGCCGAGAAGTCCCTGCGCGTCCGCGACCTCCTCACCAGCCTGAGCGGGATCGGTCCGGCGCGGGCCGAAGGGATCATGGGCACGCTCCGGATCGCGCCGTCGAAGCGGCTCGGCGGACTCGGGACCCGGCAGCGGACCGCGCTGTCGGACTGGCTCGTCGCGCGTGGCCGCAAGCGTGGAGTGTCGAAGCTCGTCGTGCTCGCGGGTCCCACCGCCGTCGGCAAGGGCACCGTCAGCGCGTACATCCGCGAGCAGTACCCCGAGGTGAACCTCAGCGTGTCCGCGACGACCAGGAAGCCCCGACCCGGCGAGGTCGACGGCGTGCACTACTACTTCGTCGACGACGCCGAGTTCGACCGGATGATCCGGGACCGCGAGCTCCTCGAGTGGGCGACCGTGCACAACTCGTACCGGTACGGCACCCCGCGTCCGCCGATCGACCGCGCGCTCGACGCCGGCGACAAGGTCATGCTCGAGATCGACCTGCAGGGCGCTCGGCAGGTGCGCGACGCCATGCCCGAGGCCGTGCTCGTCTTCCTGCTGCCGCCGACGTGGGACGAACTCGTCCGCCGGCTGATCGGTCGCGGGACGGAATCCGCGGAGGAACAGGCCCGTCGGCTCGAGACCGCGAAGGTCGAGCTCGCCGCGCAGGACGAGTTCGACGTGCGCATCGTGAACTCCGATGTCAGCACCGCGGCACAGGAAGTCGTAGACTTGTTCACTGCGCCCTAGCCGGGCGCGACTGCGCCCCGCCGGGTGCGACCGATCTTTCCGTCGACAGGAGACACCATGGCCAACCCCCAGGGCATCATCGACCCGCCCATCGACGACCTGCTGTCCAAGGTCGAGTCGAAGTACGCGCTCGTCATCTTCGCGTCGAAGCGCGCGCGCCAGATCAACGACTACTACGCCGACCTGCACGAGGGCTCGCTCTTCGACAACGTCGGTCCGCTCGTCGACTCCACGATCGACGACAAGCCGCTGTCGGTGGCCCTCCATGAGATCAACGAGGACAAGCTCACCGCCACCAAGCAGCAGCCGCAGACCACCGTCTGACCCCGGTGACGTCCAGTACCCTGCGCCTGTTCACGTCCGAGTCGGTGACCGAGGGGCATCCCGACAAGATCTGCGACCAGATCTCGGACAGCATCCTCGACGCCCTCCTCGCGGCGGACCCGCACGCGCGCGTCGCCGTCGAGACGATGGTGACGACCGGGCTCGTGCACGTCGCGGGCGAGGTCACGACGTCGGGCTACGTCGAGATCCCGAAGATCGTCCGTGACGTCATCACGGGCATCGGGTACAACTCGTCGGAGGTCTCGTTCGACGGCCGCACCTGCGGCGTCGAGGTCTCGATCGGCGCGCAGTCGCCGGACATCGCGCAGGGCGTCGACGAATCGCTCGACGCCCGCTCCGGTGCCGGCGTCGACCCGCTCGACCGCCAGGGCGCCGGCGACCAGGGCATCATGTTCGGCTTCGCGACGAACGAGACGCCCGAGTACATGCCCGTCGCGATCTGGCTCGCGCACCGCCTGGCCGAGCGCCTGGCCGCCGTGCGCAAGTCCGGTGAACTGCCGTTCCTGCGTCCCGACGGCAAGACCCAGGTCACCGTCGGCTACGACGGCGTCGTCCCGAAGACCGTCGAGACCGTGGTCGTGTCGACGCAGCACTCGCCGAGCGTCACGCTCGACGAGCTGACCGCGGCGATCACCGAGCACGTCATCCGCCCGGTGCTGGCGCTGTCGGAGCTCGACTCGTCGGGCGTCGAGGTCATCGTCAACCCGACCGGTCGCTTCGAGATCGGCGGTCCCCAGGGCGACGCCGGACTCACCGGCCGCAAGGTGATCGTCGACACGTACGGCGGTGCCTCCCGGCACGGCGGTGGCGCGTTCAGCGGCAAGGACCCGTCGAAAGTCGACCGCTCCGCGGCCTACGCCCTGCGTTGGGTCGCGAAGAACGCCGTCGCCGCAGGACTCGCCGACCGGCTCGAGGTGCAGGTCGCGTACGCGATCGGTCGTGCGAAGCCCGTCGGGCTCTACGTGGAGACGTTCGGCACCGGTCACGTCGACGACGCCACGATCGAAGCCGCGATCCGACAGGTCTTCGACCTCCGTCCGGCCGCGATCATCCGTGACCTCGACCTGCTCAAGCCGCGCTACGCGCAGACCGCGACGTACGGCCACTTCGGCCGCGAGCGCCCCGGGTTCACCTGGGAGCAGCTCGACCGCGTCGAGGAACTCCGCCAGGCGGCAGGACTCGTCTCCGTCGCCGTCTGAAGGCACGCGTGACCACCGTCGCGCGCGTCGTCCTCGACTCGCCGCTCCCGCAGCTCGACCGTCTGTTCGACTACCGGGTGCCGGCCGAGCTCGAGGCCGACTGCGTGCCGGGGGTCCGCGTGAAGGTGCCACTGCGCACCGGCGCCAGGATGTCCGACGCGTACGTCGTCGAGGTGCTCGAGGAGGGCAGCTACCCCGGGGAGCTCAGCGCGATCGAGACGCTCGTCAGCCCGGTCCCGGTGCTCGCGCCGGAGATCTGGAAGCTCGCACGCGCGGTGTCCGACCGGGCCGCCGGGGTGGCATCGGACGTGCTGCGCCTGGCCGTGCCGACGCGGCAGGTCCGGGCCGAGAAGGCCTGGCTCGCGCGGGACACGTCCGCCGTGCCACCCGCGGTGGTCGCCCCATCCGTGACGGGCTACGGGGACGGCGTGCTGGAGGGTGTCCTGGCGAAGGACGGCCGTGCGGCGGTGGCAGCGGTCCCGCACCCCGTCGACCTCGGGTCCGCCGACGAGCCGGTGTGGGTCCCCGGCTGGGCCGCGACGCTCGCGCAGGCGGCTGCGCGGACCCTCGCCACCGAGCGCTCGGCCGTCATCGCGGTCCCGGACTTCCGCGACGTGATGGACCTGGAACGGGCGCTGCACGCGCTCGTGCCCGTCGAACGGGTGGTCCGGTTCGACGCGAAGCAGACGAACGGTCAGCGTGCGAAGGCGCTGTTGCAGGCGCGGACGCACCCGGTGGTGGCGATCGGGAACCGGACGGCGATGTACGCGCCCGCCGACGACCTCGGGCTGATCGCGATGTGGGACGACGGCGACCAGTCGTTCATCGAGCCGCGTGCGCCCTACGTCCACACCCGCGACGTCGCCCTCGTCCGGGCAGCGCAGTCCGGCGCCGCGCTGCTGTTCGCCGCGCACGCTCGGAGCACCGACGTGCAGCGGCTCGTCGAGCTGCAGTGGCTCGAGGACGTGGTGCCGTACCGCCAGCTGGTGCCGAACGTCATCCCGACCGCACAGCAGGTGAACGCCGACGGCCCGGCCGCCCAGGCCCGGATCCCGAGCAGTGCGTGGCGTGCGGCACGAGAGGCCAGTCGCGAGGGCCCGGTGCTCGTGCAGGTCGCGAACCCGGGCTTCGGCACCGGACTCGTCTGCGCCGACTGCGGCGAGCGTGCGCACTGCCGAGTGTGCGGCGGGCCGCTCGGCAGTCCCACGCACGGTGCCGTCCCGCAGTGCCGGTTCTGCGGCGCCCTCGCGGTCGGGTACCGCTGCCCGACGTGCGGTGGGGGCAAGTTGAAGCCCGTAGGGCAGGGTGCCCAGCGCACCGCGGACGAGCTCGGTCGGGCGTTCCCCGGCACCCGGATCATCGTCGCGGACGGGTCACGGCCGATCGACGAGGTCCCCGCGAAACCCGCGGTGGTCGTCGCGACGCGGGGCGCAGAACCGTCGACACCGGGTGGGTACGCCTGCGTGCTGCTGCTCGACGGCGAACGCATGCTCGCGAGGGAGGGCCTCCGCGTGCAGGAGGAAGTGCTCCGCTTCTGGACGAACGCCGCCGCGAAGGGCGCTCCGGGCGCCGAGGTCTACCTGGTCGGCATCGGAGGCCGTCTCGCGACCGCGATGGCCCTGTGGCAGCTCGACGGTCCCGCGCACGACGAGCTCGTCGACCGCCGCGAGCTGCTCTTCCCGCCCGCCGTCCGGGTGGCGACGCTGACCGGGACGGAGCAGGCGGTGACCGCGGCGGTCGAGGCGCTCGGAGACGCCCCGGTCGGTCCCGTGCTCGGTCCGGTGCCCGTGGACGACCCGGTCCCCGGCACGGTCCGCGCGATCGTGCGCTTCCCGTACGCGCACGGCACCGAGGTCGCCGCGACGCTCAAGGCCGAGGTCATCCGGCGATCCTCGACGCGCCGGGTGCTCCCCGGCGGCGACAAGCGACGCGCGGCTCCCGCGCTCCGCGCGCGGCTCGACGACGCCGAGCCCTTCTCCGAGGTCTGACGGGGTCCCGCGCAGGCGCGCCCGCGGCCCTCCCTACCCGGCCCCGTCACGAGCTGTGCCAGGGTGGAGGGCGGTGACCACGAGTCGCCGTCAGACGACATTCACGACGAGGTGAACGCGATGCGAGCGCTGTACAAGCCCGATGCCGCCCCGGGACTGGTCATGGTCGACCGTCCCGTGCCGGTCCCCACCGAGGACGAGGTCCTGATCCGGGTGCTCCGGACCGGCATCTGCGGCACCGACCTGCACATCAGACGATGGGACGACTGGGCGGCCTCCGCCGTCACCGCGCCGCTCGTCCCCGGGCACGAGTTCTTCGGCGAGGTCGTCGAGGTGGGCGCAGCCGTCCGGGACGTCTCGGTCGGGGACCAGGTCTCGGGCGAGGGACACATCGTGTGCGGCACCTGCCGGAACTGCCGCGCCGGTCGCCGCCAGATGTGCATCCGCACGAAGGGGCTCGGCGTGCAAGGGGACGGCGCCTTCGCCGAGTACCTGACGCTGCCCGGCGCGAACGTCTGGGTCCACCACGAGACGATCGAGCCGGAGGTGGGCGCGCTGTTCGACCCGCTCGGGAACGCCGTGCACACCGCACTGGCCTTCCCGGTCATCGGCGAGGACGTGCTCGTGACGGGGTGCGGACCGATCGGCCTCATGGCGATCGCGGTCGCACGCCACGCCGGAGCCCGGTTCGTGGTGGGGACCGACGTCAGCGCGAACCGCCTGGCGATGGCGACGGAGATGGGCGCCGACGCCGCGGTCGACGTCCGGGCCGACGGTGCCGAGGCGATCCGGGCGGCGCAGCACGACCTCGGCATGCGCGAGGGCTTCGACGTCGGCTTCGAGATGTCCGGCGCGCCGGACGCGCTGCCCTCGATGGTCGCGAACATGAACCACGGCGGGCGGATCGCGATGCTCGGCCTGCCGTCGAGCACGATCGCCGTCGACTGGGGACTCGTCGTGACGCACATGCTCACCGTGAAGGGCATCTACGGCCGCGAGATGTTCGAGACCTGGCAGGCCATGAGCTCGATGTTGCAGACGAGCACGGTGCTGCGGGACCGCATCGGCTCGCTCGTGACGGCACGGTTCCCGGCGGCCGAATGGGAGCAGGCATTCGAAGCGGCAGCGACCGCAGACGGCGGCAAGGTCGTCATCGACTGGACGGAGCACTGATGTACGGCGCGATCAAGGAACACCTGGCGAACGAACTCGCGGGCATCGAGGACGCGGGCCTCACCAAGCACGAACGGGGCATCTCGGGTCCCCAGCGAGCCGCGATCGACGCGGACGGGCGCGAGCTCCTCAACTTCTGCGCGAACAACTACCTCGGGCTCGCCGATTCGACGGACCTGGTCGACGCGGCGAAGGACGCGCTCGACCGCTGGGGCTACGGGATGGCGAGCGTCCGGTTCATCTGCGGAACGCAGGACCTGCACCTCGACCTCGAACGCCGGGTGTCGTCGTTCCTCGGCACCGAGGCGACGATCCTGTACTCGTCGTGCTTCGATGCGAACGGCGGGTTGTTCGAGGTGCTGCTCGGCCCCGAGGACGCGATCATCTCCGACGAGCTGAACCACGCCTCGATCATCGACGGCGTCCGACTCTGCAAGGCGCAGCGGTACCGCTACCGGAACCGTGACATGCAGGACCTCGAGGCGCAGCTCGTCGCGGCGGGGGACGCGCGCTTCCGGGCGATCGTGACGGACGGCGTGTTCTCGATGGACGGCTTCATCGCACCGCTCGCGGAGATCTGCGACCTCGCGGACCGCTACGACGCCCTGGTCATCGTGGACGATTCGCACGCCGTCGGCTTCATCGGGGAGCACGGTCGCGGAACGCCGGAGCACTGCGGCGTCGCGGACCGGGTCGACGTGTACACGGGGACCTTCGGCAAGGCGCTGGGCGGCGCATCCGGCGGCTACGTGTCGAGCCGGAAGGAGATCGTCGACCTGCTCCGGCAGCGCTCGCGTCCGTACCTCTTCTCGAACTCGCTCGCCCCGGTCATCGCAGCCGGGACGGTGGCGGCGCTGGACCTCATCGAACGGTCCGACGACGCCAGGGCCCGCCTGGCGCGGAACGCCGAGCTGTTCCGGACGCGGATGACCGACGCCGGGTTCGAACTGCTCGCCGGTGAGCACCCGATCGTGCCGGTCATGTTCCACGACGCGGCCCTGACGGCCCGGATCGCCGACGAGATGCAGGCCAGAGGGGTCTACGTCACCGCGTTCAGCTACCCCGTGGTGCCGAAGGGGCGTGCCCGCATCCGTGTGCAGCTCTCCGCCGCGCACACCGAGGAGCAGATCGAGGCGTGCGTGCAGGCGTTCACCGAGTCGCGGGACGCGGCGACGACGACCTGAGGCATGGGAGGATCGAACCCATGCGTCTCGTCGTCGCCGGCAGCCCCGCTGCGGCCGTCCCCACCCTCCGCCGGCTCGCGGCCTCCGACCACGAGATCGCAGCGGTGCTGACGCGTCCGCCGACACCGCAGGGCCGGAAGCGCGTGCTCACCCCGACACCGGTCGCGCGGGTCGCCGAGGAGCTCGGACTCCCCGTCATCGAGGCGTCCCGGGTCGACGACGACGTCACCCGCCAGCTCGTCGACCTCGACGTCGACCTCGGTGTCATCGTCGCCTACGGCGCGCTGCTCCGCCGTCCGGCGCTCGACGCGCCGCGGCACGGCTGGATCAACCTGCACTTCTCCGACCTGCCGGCCTACCGCGGCGCGGCCCCGGTGCAGCGTGCCGTCATGGCGGGGGACACGACGACCGCCGCGACCGTCTTCCAGCTCGTCGAGGCGCTCGACGCCGGCCCGGTCTTCGCCGCCGAGCCGTTCGCAATCGAGCCGGAGGCCACGTCGGGCGAGGTCCTCGCCGCGATGGCCGAGACGGGCGCAGCGGTCGTCGCCCGCGTCGTCGACGGCATCGCCGCCGGGACCGCCACCGCGACCGAGCAGGTCGGCGAGCCGACCGTCGCCCCGAAGACCACCATCGAGGACGGCCGGATCGACTTCGCCGAACCCGCGTCCGCCGTGCACGCCCGCATCCGCGGCGTGACGCCGGAACCAGGAGCGTTCGCGCACCTGGGGGAGACGCGCGTCAAGCTGCTCCGCGCGGCCCTGCCGGGAGGCTCGGCAGACCCCGCCCCGTCGCTCGCCCCCGGCGCGCTGGCCGTCCAGGGCGGTCAGCTGTTCGTCGGGACCGGTGACGGACCGCTGGTGCTCACCGAGGTGCAGCCGGCAGGCAAGAAGGCGATGGACGCCGCCGCCTGGGCCCGTGGCCTCGGCGAACTCGACGGGAAGACCCTCGCATGAGCCCCCACCAGCAGCACCAGCAGCCGGCGCGCACCGTCCGCGGCCCGAGCGCACGCCGCGTCGCGTTCGACGTCATCCGCGCCGTGCAGGTCGACGACGCGTACGCGAACCTGCTCCTCCCGACCCGCATCCGCCGGGCCGCGCTCTCCGCTCGCGACGCCGGGTTCGCCACCGAGCTGACCTACGGCACGATCCGGATGATCGGCCGGTACGACGCCATCGTGGAAGCGGCTTCCGGACGACGGGTCGCGAACATCGAGGCGGACGTGCTCGACGTCATGCGCCTCGGCGTCCACCAGCTCCTCGCGATGCGCACCCCGGTGCACGCCGCGGTGTCCGCGACGGTCGAGCTCGCCCGCGAGGTCGGTGCCCGCCGTGCCACCGGCTTCGTGAACGCCGTCCTGCGCAAGGTCGCCGCGAAGACGCCGGACGAGTGGGACGCCGAGATCACCCGCGGGCTCTCCGGGGACGCCCTCCTCGCGACCAGGTGGTCGCACCCGACCTGGGTCGTGTCGGCGCTCCGCGACGCCCTCGCCGCCGAGCGCTCCCGTGACGAACTCGTCGCGTTGCTCGCGGCGGACGACGTCGCGCCCCGCGTGCAGCTCGCTGCGCTGCCCGGTCTCGCGACGGAGGACGACCTCGCCACCGCGACCACGGCGGTGGAACCGGCCACGGACGGACCGGAGGCCGACGACGCGACGGACACCGAGCCTCCCGTCCTGGATGCGGACGCCCTGCCGGTGTCGCCCGTCGGGATCCGCGGTGTCTCCGGCGACCCCGCCCGGGTGCCCGGCGTCGCGGCCGGACGACTGCGCGTGCAGGACGAGGGCTCGCAGCTCGCCGCCCTGACGCTGAGCCGCGCGTCGGCGGTCCGCGCAGGGGAGCGCTGGCTCGACCTGTGCGCCGGCCCCGGTGGTAAGGCCGCGCTGCTCGCCGCCGAGGCCGCGCAGGGCGGCGCCACCCTCGTGGCCAACGAACTCGTGCCCGCGCGTGTCGGACTCGTGAAGCAGGCCCTCGCGGGGTTCGGCGACACCGTCACCGTCGTCGAGGGCGACGGTCGGCGGTACGGACTCGACGGCTCCGGCGTGACGTTCGACCGCGTGCTCCTCGATGCGCCGTGCACCGGACTCGGGGCGTTGCGTCGGCGACCGGAGGCGCGCTGGCGCAAGGTACCGGAGGACGTGCAGGAGCTCGCGGCGCTGCAGACCGAGCTGCTCGACGCGGCCGTCCGGGTGCTGGCCCCTGGTGGGACCCTGGCGTACGTGACGTGCTCGCCGCACCTGGCCGAGACCCGTGGGCAGGTCGACGCGCTGATGACACGGCACGGTGGGGTGCTCGAGCAGGTCGACACGGCCTCGGTCGTGCGGTCGGTGGCAGCGCGTGACCCGCAGGTCCCGGACGGCATGACGGCGCAGCTCTGGCCGCACCGCATCGGCACGGACGCGATGTTCATCGCGCTGTTCCGTCGTGTCGCCTGACGGGTTGCGTCGCGCCTCGCCCCAGTGATATGTTGGCTGTACAAGACCGGTTCCGCCTGCTCCGCAGGTCCAGGGCCGGTCCTTTTTTGGCCGGTGGAGGCGAAGGATGGGGGCGCCGAAGCCATTTCGATCGTACGAACAGCAACTCGATCAGCTGCTCGATCGTGGACTGGTCGTCGACGACCCCCAGCTCGCGCTGACGTGGCTCGCTCGAGTCAACTACTACCGATTGAGCGGGTACTGGTACCCATTCCGGCGGATCGAGGACGGACGACGCCTCGACCAGTTCCGACGGGGCGCGTCCTTCGCCGACGTGATCGCCCTGTACGAGTTCGACGAGCGGCTCCGGACCGCTGTCTTCGCAGCCCTCGCGCCCGTCGAGCTCTCGGTCCGCGCCCATCTGGGCCATGCGCTCGGTCGTCTGGACGCGACCGCTCACCTCGCGCCCGAGATCCTCGGCCCGTTGGCTCGGCGGGGCGACGCCTACCCGATGTGGCGTCGGAAGTTCGAGACCAACGTGTCCATGTCCCGTGAGGACTTCGTCGAGCACCACCGGAACCAGTACGCGGGCGTGCTCCCGGTCTGGGCGGCCGTCGAGGTCCTCGACTGGGGCGGCCTGGTGCGGTTGTTCGAGTTCGCGCCGCCGGTCGTGCAACAGGCGATCGCCACTGAGTACTCGCTTCGTGCTCCACAGTTGACGTCGTGGCTCCGCGCGCTCAACACCGTGCGGAACGCGTGCGCACACCACGGTCGGCTGTTCAATCGTGTCTACTCGAAGCGACCGAAGTTGCCGCGAGCCGGATCCGACCGCTCCCTGGACTTCGCTGCGGCCAGCATGAACCGGACCTTCGGTCAGCTGACCCTCGTCCAGTACCTGCGCAACGAGCAGGGCGTCGAGCCGTCGCGTCTCATGTCGCGAGTCGTCGACAGCCATCCCGATGTCCGTTTCGTGCCGCCGGCCGTGATCGGGACGCGGGACGGCTGGCAGGAGCTCCCGCTCTGGCGATGAGTGTCCCGACGCCCTCGCTGTCAGCGGTCGACGCGGAAGGCGAAGGCGGGCTTCGTGACGAGGCGGGCCGCCGCTCGCACGAAGCGGGCGCCCTTGCCCGGGGTGCCGTCGGGGGTCGGAGCGCGGTACTCCTCGGCCTCGCGGATGCGCCAGGCCAGGTCGGTGCCGCGAGCCTCGTACGCGACCCGCTCCATCGCCTCCAGGACGTGCTTCTCGGCGTCGTCGACGGTCGTGACAGTGGCCGCGGCCGTGCTCGACCACGCCGTCCGCAGCACCGCCTCGACGGCGGTCACCCCCTCGAGGACCTCCGGGTGGGTCAGTCCGAGGCCGCCGGACATGACCAAGCGGAGGTCGATCGAGACCGGCGTGCCGTGGTCCAGCTCGTCGAGTCGCACCTGCCCCCGACCTCCGCCGTGCGCCCAACGGCGGGCATCGCCGTGCGCGAGGAAGAAGGCGAAGTCCACCGCCTCGTGCACGTCCTCGAGTGCCCCGATCGTCTCGCTCAGCGGCACACCACGGTCCTCGGCGAACTCGACCCGCACGCGGACCGACTCCGTGTCCCTGCGGATCTGATCATCGGTCACGATCTGCAGCCTACGTGCGCCGGTAGGCTCGTGGGGTGACGATCCGTATCTCGCCGAGCATCCTGTCCGCCGACTTCGCGAACCTCGAGCGTGAGCTCCACCGCATCGCGACCGCCGACATGGTGCACGTCGACGTGATGGACAACCACTTCGTGCCGAACCTGACGCTCGGGCTGCCGATCGTGCAGCGCCTGCAGCAGGTGTCGCCGGTGCCGCTGGACGTGCACCTGATGATCACCGATGCCGACAGCCAGGCTCCGCAGTACGCCGAGACGGGTGCCGCGAGCGTCACCTTCCACTTCGAGGCGGCCACCGACCCCGTCGCGACCGCGGCGGCCATCCGGTCGAACGGCGCCCGCGCGGCGATCGCGGTGAAGCCGGGGACCCCGATCGCGCCCGTGCTGGAGCACCTCGACGCGTACGACATGATCCTGCTCATGACGGTGGAGCCCGGGTTCGGCGGGCAGTCGTTCATGCCCGAGGTCATGCCGAAGCTCGCCGACGCGCGGGCAGCGGTCGACGCCTCCGGGCTCGACGTCTGGCTCGAGGTCGACGGCGGCATCGGTGTCGACACCGTGCCCCAGGCGGTGCAGAGCGGCGCGGACACCCTCGTCGCTGGCTCGGCGGTCTACGGCGGCGAGCCTGCATCGCGCATCGCCGACCTCCGTGACGCGGCGCAACGTGCGCGCGCAGGACGGTAGCCTGGGAGCGTGAAGACGTTCGACGACCTGTTCGCGGAGCTGACCGAGAAGGCCGCCACGCGCCCCGAGGGCTCCGGCACCGTCGCCGAACTGGACGCCGGAGTGCACCAGATCGGCAAGAAGATCGTGGAAGAGGCCGCGGAGGTCTGGATGGCCGCCGAGTACGAGGGCGACGTCCGCACGGCCGAGGAGATCTCCCAGCTCGTCTACCACCTGCAGGTGCTGATGGTCGCGAAGGGCCTCACCCCGGCGGACGTCTGGCGACATCTGTAGGCCTCGCCTCCAGAGCCGTCACCAGACCCTCCACCAGAAAGCAGACCCCCTGATGCTCCGCATCGCCGTGCCCAACAAGGGCTCCCTCTCCGAGACCGCCTCCGAGATGCTGCGGGAGGCCGGGTACGCCGGTCGCCGTGACCCGAAGGCGCTCCACCTCGTCGACGACCGCAACGGGGTGGAGTTCTTCTTCCTGCGCCCGCGGGACATCGCCACGTACGTCGGTTCCGGCGCCCTCGACGTCGGGATCACGGGCCGCGACCTGCTCCTCGACTCCGGGTCGACCGCTCACGAGGTCGACGCGCTCGGCTTCGCCGACTCGACGTTCCGCTTCGCCGGCACGCCCGGTCGGTTCGCGGACCTGCAGGACCTCGACGGCGTCCGGGTCGCCACCAGCTACCCGGGGCTCGTCGGGGAGTTCCTCGCGAAGCACGGCGTCACGGCGACGCTCGTCAAGCTGGACGGCGCCGTCGAGAGCGCGGTGCGCCTCGGCGTGGCCGACGCCGTCGCGGACGTCGTCTCGACCGGCAGCACCCTCCGGCAGGCCGGGCTCGAGATCTTCGGACCGGTGATCCTCGAGTCGACCGCGCTCCTCATCACCACGGACGAGACCATCGCGGGCATCGACGTGCTGCGCCGCCGGCTGCAGGGCGTCCTCGTCGCCCGCGGCTACGTGATGCTCGACTACGACATCCCCACCGAGCTGCTCGAGCAGGCGACGGCGATCGCGTCCGGCATCGAGTCGCCGACGGTCTCGCCGCTGCACGGACGCGACTGGTCGGCCGTCCGCGTGATGATCCCGCGCGACGACGCGAACCTGATCATGGACGCGCTCTACGACCTCGGGGCACGCGCCATCCTGGTCAGCCCGATCCACGCGGCACGACTGTGACCGGGGCGACCGGAACCGTGGGCGGCGCCCGCGGCGGGGTCGCGATCCGCGTGATCCCGTGCCTCGACGTGTCCGGTGGACGCGTCGTCAAGGGCGTGAACTTCCTCGACCTGCAGGACGCCGGCGACCCCGTCGAACTCGCCGCGCGCTACTACGAGCAAGGCGCGGACGAGCTGACGTTCCTGGACGTCGGCGCGACCGTCGAGAACCGTTCCACCATGTACGAGACCGTCACGCGCACCGCCGAGCAGGTCTTCATCCCGCTCACGGTCGGTGGCGGCGTCCGGAGCGTGGACGACGTGTCACGACTCCAGCAGTGCGGCGCGGACAAGATCGGCGTGAACAGCGCCGCGATCGCCCGCCCGGACCTCGTCGGAGAGATCGCGGACCGGTTCGGGGCGCAGGCCGTCGTCCTGTCCCTCGACGTCAAGCGGTCGGACCGGATGCCCTCCGGCTTCGTCGTGACGACCCACGGCGGCCGCACCGAGTCGGACCTCGACGCGATCGCCTGGGCGCGGGAAGCCGTCGAGCGGGGCGCGGGAGAGCTGCTCGTCAACTCGATCGACGCCGACGGCACGAAGAACGGGTTCGACCTCGAGCTGACCGCAGCGGTCCGTGCGGTGTCGTCGGTCCCCGTGATCGCCTCCGGCGGCGCCGGCAGCCTCGACCACTTCGCTCCGGCCGTCGACGCCGGCGCGGACGCGGTCCTCGCGGCGAGTGTGTTCCACCGCGGCGAGATGACCATCGGGGACGTCAAGGACGCGCTGCGGGGGACCGGGCACGCCGTACGCTAGGAGCCTCATGACCGACAGCACCAGCACCAGCACGGACGCGGTCCTCGATCGCGCACGCTTCGGTGCGGACGGGCTGCTCCCGGCAGTCGTGCAGGAGGAGTCCACCAAGGACGTCCTCATGCTCGGCTACATGGACCGGGAAGCCCTCCGCCGCACCCTGACCGAGGGGCGGGTGACCTTCTGGTCCCGCTCGCGGCAGGAGTACTGGCGCAAGGGCGACACCTCCGGTCACGCCCAGTACGTCCGGGCGGCGGCGTTCGACTGCGACGCCGACACCCTCCTCGTCACCGTGCAACAGGTCGGTGCCGCCTGCCACACCGGCGCGCACCGGTGCTTCGACGTCGACCCCCTGGAGCCGGTGACGGCGTCCGCCCCGGCGACCACGGCAGTGGAGGAGACCCGATGACCACCGCGACGCGCTCCGATCAGCCGCACACGACCTCCCGTCCGGAGTTCGACGACCTGGTGGCGGACGGCCACCGCGTCGTCCCCGTGGTGCGCGCGCTCTACGGCGACAGCGAGACGCCGGTCGGTGTCTACCGGAAGCTCGCGGACGGGCGTCCCGGGTCGTTCCTGCTCGAGTCGGCCGGCCAGGGCGGCCTGTGGTCGCGGTGGTCGTTCGTCGGCGTGCGGAGCTTCGGCGTCCTGACCCAGGACGGCGACCGCGCGGCGTGGATCGACACCGGGATGACCGCCGAACGTGCCGTCGGATCCCTCGACGGTGCGCCGCTCGACGTCCTCGCGCGGCTCCACGAGCGTTGGGCGACGCCGCGTGTCCCCGGCACGCCGCCGCTCGTCGGCGGCACGGTCGGCTTCATCGGCTGGGAGGCCGTCCGGCAGCTCGAGCACCTGCCGAACGTCCCGCAGGCCGACTTCGACGTCCCGGGGCAGTCGCTCGCGTTCGTCTCCGAGCTCGCGGCGCTCGACCACCGCACCGGACTCGTCCTGCTCGTCGCGAGCGCGCTCAACGACGGCACCGACGACGCCGACGTGCTCTGGGCCGCGGCGCAGGAGCGTCTCGACCGGATGCAGGCCGACCTGGTCCAGCCGACCGTCGCGACCGTCGCCGAGGCGTTCGACATCGCCGAGCCGACGCCCCGGCACCGCTCGACGCCGGACGAGTACATGGCGGCGGTCACCCGGTCGAAGGACTTCATCCGCGACGGCGACGTGTTCCAGGTCGTCATCTCGCAGCGGTTCGACCACGACGTCACGGCCGAGCCGCTCGACGTCTACCGGGTGCTCCGCACGCTGAATCCCAGCCCTTACATGTACTTCCTGTCGATGGAGGACACCACGGGCAAGCCGTTCTGGATCGTCGGCGCCTCGCCCGAAGCACTGGTGAAGGTGCAGGGTGGCCGGGCCATCACGCACCCGATCGCCGGGTCGCGTCCGAGAGGCGCCACGCCGGAGGAGGACGTGCGCTTCGGGGAGGACCTGCTCGAGGACCCGAAGGAGCGCGCCGAGCATCTGATGCTCGTCGACCTCTCCCGCAACGACCTGCAGAAGGTCTGCGAACCGGGCACCGTCGCCGTCACCGAGTTCATGACCGTGGAGCGCTTCAGCCACATCATGCACCTGGTGTCGAGCGTGGAGGGCTCGGTCCGTCCGGAGGCGTCGGCCATCGACGTGTTCCGCGCGACGTTCCCGGCCGGCACCCTGTCCGGCGCGCCTAAGCCGCGTGCGCTCGAGATCATCGACGAGCTCGAGCCGGCCAAGCGCGGCGCGTACGCCGGCGTCGTCGGGTACTTCGACTTCGCCGGTGACGCGGACCTGGCCATCGCGATCCGCACCGCCCTGATCCAGGACGGCGTCGCCCGGGTGCAGGCAGGAGCGGGCCTCGTCGCCGACTCCGACCCGGCGACCGAGCACACCGAGGCGGTCAACAAGGCAGCAGCTCCGCTCCGTGCCGTCGCGACCGCCAACCAGATGCGGGAGGTCCGTTCGTGAAGCGCTCCCGCCCGCTCGTCGTCGTCATCGGGTTGGCCGTCGCCGGCATCGTGATGCTCTCGTGGACGCAGACCTGGTTCACGGTGCACCTCGACGCGGCCTCCGCCGTGACCACCACGGTGGACGCCGACGGCTCGAAGGCGGTGCCGCAGTACACCGCGCTGGCGATCGCGTCGCTCGCACTGTTCCTGGCCATGACGATCGCCGGGCGCGTCGTCCGGGTCGTCCTCGCGGTGATCGAGGTCCTGCTCGGCGTCGCGATCGTCGTCGCGGGCATCAACGCGCTGGCCGATCCGGTCGCCGCCGCGAAGGGGGCCATCGGCGAGGTCGCCGGCGTGAGCGACCTGTCAGCGGTCCGCCGCGTCGTCACGAGCGTCGACGTCTCCGCGTGGCCCGTCGTCGGCATCGTCGGGGGAGTCCTCGCCGTGCTGCTCGGCGTGGTCGTGCTGGTCGTGCAGCGGTCGTGGCCGGGGCCCAGCCGGAAGTACGCCGCGACGCCGACCGCCACGCCGAAGGCCGCGCCCGTCGAGCGGGACGCCGTCGTGGACTGGGACGACCTGAGCGCAGGCGTCGACCCGACCTCCGTCGACCCGACCTCCGTCGCCCGGACGGACGCTGCTGACGGGACCGAAGCCGCCGACACGGTAGGCTGGGAACCGCGCCGGTCGACCGACGGCGCCACCGACCACGAGGAGCACCGTGAGCACCACTGAGCCCGCAGAACTCGGCGAAGGCCACTCGCCGGCAGCCTGGACGTCCGTCATCATCATGCTGGTGGCGTTCGCGATCGGCACGATCTGCTTCTGGTTCAGCATCGTGTGGGGTGTCTGGGCCGCTGCCGCGCTGCTCGTCGTCGGCCTCATCGTCGGCTGGGTCATGGGCAAGGCCGGCTACGGCGTGAACGGTCCGAAGTTCGTCCCCAAGCACCACAACGAGTAGGTCCGGCATGCCGAACGTGCTCGAGACCCTCGTCGCGGGCGCGCTCGAAGACGCTGCGGCCCGTCGCGTCGACCGTCCGTACTCGGACGTCGAACGCGACCTGGACCGGGTCGCATCGCCGCTCGACGCGCTCGAGTTCCTCGCACCGGGTGACCGCGTGAAGGTCCTCGCCGAGGTCAAGCGCGCGAGCCCGTCGCGCGGTTCGATGGCGCCCATCGCGGACCCTGCGGCCCTCGCCGCCGAGTACGAGCGTGGCGGCGCCTCGGCGATCAGCGTCCTGACCGAGGGCCGGAAGTTCCTCGGCAGTCTGGCCGACCTCGAAGCCGTCAAGGCCCGTGTCACGGTCCCGGTCCTCCGCAAGGACTTCATCGCCGACCCGTACCAGGTGGTCGAGGCCCGTGCCTCCGGAGCGGACATCGTGCTGCTCATCGTCGCGGCGCTCGAACAGCAGCAGCTGGTCGAGCTCCACGACCTCGCGGAGCAGCTCGGCATGCGTGTCCTGGTGGAGGCCCACTCCGCCGACGAGGTCACGCGCGGTCTCGACGCCGGCGCGCGCATCCTCGGTGTGAACGCCCGCGACCTGACGGACTTCTCGCTCGACCGCGACCTGTTCGGCTCCCTCGCCGGCGCGATCCCGGACGGGGTCGTCCGCGTGGCCGAATCCGCCGTCGCCGGTCCCGCCGACGTCGCCCACTACCGCGCTGCGGGTGCCGACGTCGTCCTGGTGGGAGAGGCGCTCGTGACGGGCGCCGACCCCGCTGCAGCACTCGCGTCGTTCATCGACGCCTGACCCTTCGTCCGGCCAGGTGCCGGACACGTTCCGGGAGCACCATCGTGACCTCACTCCGTGACCTCCACGGCCCGTACTTCGGCGACTTCGGCGGACGGTTCGTCCCCGAGTCACTCGTGCTGGCCCTCGACGAACTCGAAGCCGCCTTCCGCGAGGCCTGGGCGGACCCGGCCTTCCACGAGGAACTCGACGCCCTGCAGCGCGACTACACCGGGCGTCCGTCGATCATCACCGAGGTGCCGCGGTTCGCGAAGCACGCCGGCGGCGCCCGGGTGATCCTCAAGCGCGAGGACCTCAACCACACCGGCTCCCACAAGATCAACAACGTCCTCGGCCAGGCCCTCGTCGCGAAGCGGCTCGGCAAGACGCGCCTGATCGCCGAGACGGGCGCCGGCCAGCACGGTGTCGCCACGGCGACGGCCGCTGCTCTCTTCGGCATGGACTGCGTCGTGTACATGGGGGCGGTCGACACCGACCGACAGGCGCTCAACGTCGCACGCATGCGGCTCCTCGGCGCCGAGGTCATCCCGGTCGAGACCGGCTCGAAGACGCTGAAGGACGCGATCAACGACGCGCTCCGCGACTGGGTGGCGAACGTCGACTCGACGCACTACCTGCTCGGCACAGTCGCCGGTCCGCACCCGTTCCCCGAGATGGTGCGCGAGTTCCACAAGGTGATCGGTGTCGAGGCGCGGCAGCAGGTCCTCGACCTGGTCGGCCGTCTGCCCGACGCCGTCGCCGCGTGCGTCGGTGGCGGCTCGAACGCGATGGGGATCTTCGAGGCGTTCCTCGACGACGAGTCGGTCCGTCTGCACGGCTTCGAGGCCGGTGGCGACGGCGTCGAGACCGGTCGGCACGCGGCCAGCATCACCCTGGGCCGCGAAGGCGTGCTGCAGGGGACGAAGTCGTACCTCATGCAGGACGAGGACGGCCAGACCATCGAGAGCCACAGCATCTCCGCCGGCCTCGACTACCCGAGCGTCGGCCCGGAGCACGCCTACCTTGCGTCGATCGGCCGTGCCCGGTACGAGCCGATCACGGACGCCGAGGCGATGGAGGCGTTCCGACTGCTCAGCCGCACCGAGGGCATCCTCCCGGCGATCGAGTCGTCGCACGCGCTCGCGGGCGCGATGAAACTCGGCAAGGAGCTCGGCCCGGAGGGCGTCATCCTGGTGAACCTGTCCGGTCGCGGCGACAAGGACGTCGCATCGGCCAGCCGGTACTTCGGCATCCTCGACGAGAACGCGGTGCAGCTGTGAGCACGACGAACACGAACACGGTCGCGACGACGATCGACCAGGCGAACGCGGACCGCGCCGGAGCCGTGGTCGGGTACCTGCCCGCCGGGTTCCCGAACGTCAGGACGAGCATCGACGCCGCCGTCGCCCTCGCCGAGAACGGCGTGGACGTCATCGAGCTCGGCCTGCCGTACTCGGACCCGGTGATGGACGGCCCGGTCATCCAGCGCGCGGCGGAGGAGTCGCTCGCGAACGGGTTCCGCGTGGCGCAGGTCTTCGACGCCGTGCACGAGATCACCGAGCGGGCCGGCATCCCGGTGCTGGTGATGACGTACTGGAACCCGGTGCTCCGCTACGGGGTGGACCGGTTCGCGGACGACCTCGTGTCCGCCGGCGCCTCGGGGCTCATCACCCCCGACCTCATCCCGGACGAGGCCACCGAGTGGCTCGCCGCGTCCGAGCGGACCGGGCTCGACCGGGTGTTCCTCGCCGCACCGTCGTCGACCGATGCGCGCATGCACCAGGCCGTCGAGTCGAGCCGCGGGTTCGTCTACGCCGTCTCGACGATGGGGGTCACCGGCGCTCGCGTCGGCGTCGACGCCGCAGCACGCACCGTCGTGTCGCGACTCCGCGACGCCGGCGTCGACCGGACGTGCGTCGGGCTCGGCATCTCGACGGCCGACCAGGTCGCCGAGGTCCTCGACTACGCCGACGGTGCGATCGTCGGCTCGGCCTTCGTCCGTGCCCTCGCCGACCTCGGTGTCACGGGTGCCGGCCAGCGCGCCGCGGAACTGACAGCAGGCGCGCAGCGCCGCTGAGGACCGGGACGGGAGGCCCGGCGGACGTGAGCCGATCGGCTCAGGTCCGCCGGGCCTCCCGTCCACCCGCATCACGGTTTCCACAGACAGCCGCCGCTGGGTCCTGACCACCGTGCCACCCGCGCTACAGTGATCCGGGATCGTCGCGACTGCGACGCCCGCGGCGCACACCGAAAGGCGACAGCACCTCCATGCCCCTCCTGAGCATCCCGAGCCCCAGCACCGCCTGGCAGTACTTCGATCTGACCGCCTGGCTGCGCGACGCGTTCGGGTGGTCGCTGCCGCTCGACTTCCGGATCCACGCGTACGCGATCTGCATCCTGCTCGGCATCGTCGCCGCTGTCGTCGTCACGAACCGACGGCTCAACGCCCGCGGCGTGGAGCGCTGGATCATCATCGACATCGCGATCTGGGCCGTGCCGGCCGGCATCATCGGTGGGCGCCTCTTCCACGTGTTCACCCACGTCAGCGACTACTTCGGTCCCGGGCGCGACCCGCTGTCCTTCCTCTACATCTGGGAAGGCGGCCTCGCGATCTTCGGGGCGCTCATCCTCGGGTCGGTCGGTGCCTACATCGGATGCCGCCAGGTGGGGCTGCGGTTCACCGCCTTCCTCGACGCCGTCGCGCCCGCGATGCTGCTCGCGCAGGCGTTCGGCCGGCTCGGCAACTACTTCAACCACGAGCTGTTCGGCATGCCGACCAGCCTGCCGTGGGGGCTGCAGATCGAGTCGTCCAACGCGGCCTACCCGACCGGGCTGCCGGAGGGCACGCTGTTCCACCCGACGTTCCTCTACGAGATCATCTGGAACGTCCTCGGCTTCGTCGTGATCATCCTGATCGACCGCAAGTTCAACCTCCAGTGGGGCCGCGTGCTCGCGCTGTACCTGATCTGGTACGGCCTCGGCCGGTCGTTCCTCGAGTCGATCCGCGTCGACACCTCCGAGACCTTCTTCGGCATCCGGACGAACGTATGGGCCTCGTTCGCGGCGATCCTGCTGGGCCTCATCATCTTCTGGATCCAGTCGAAGCGGCACACCGGCAAGGAGCCGAGCCCCTACCTACCCGGTCGCGGGCCCCGCGCGAACTCGGATGTAGACTCGGACGACACCTACTCGGAGCACGGGGACGACGCACCCCTCGCCGCCGACTCCGAACCGGTCGCCACAGCAGCCGACCGTTCCTGAGGGGTCCGCTGCAGCGGACCCGCTCAGCGCACCACACCAGCCGCGCACCACCACAGCAACAGGTCCACCACAAGCGGGCCAGAACACCTCCGCACGCCGCAGGGCAACTCGCTGACGGCGTGCACGGGCACCAGTCCCGCCCACTCGGGCGGCACGCACCGCCGGGCCACCGCTGTCCCTGTTCCACTTCCTCGTGAGGACGGTTCCCCATGGCGCTCCTGCCACCACAGTTTACGTCTCGTCCGGCCGCAACGGGCCGGGCCACGGCGCTCCTGCCTGCGCACCGGCGGTTCTCCGCGATCCCGGACGCCACGGGGATGTACGACCCCGCGAACGAGAAGGACGCCTGCGGCCTGGCGATGGTCGCGACGCTCCGCGGGACTCCAGGACACGACATCGTGGACGCCGCGCTCGGTGCGCTCCGCAACCTCGAGCACCGCGGTGCCGTCGGTTCGGACGCCGGCACCGGTGACGGCGCCGGCATCCTCTGCCAGGTGCCGGATGCGTTCTTCCGCGACGAGGCGCCGTTCGAGCTGCCCGCCGCGGGGGAGTACGCCGTCGGCACCGCCTACCTGCCGGTGGACGACGCCGACCGTGCCGCGGTGAAGGCCGCCGTCGAGTCCTACGCTGCCGAAGAGGGCCTCCGGGTCCTCGGCTGGCGCGTGGTGCCGGTGCGCCCGGACGTCCTCGGGACGCTCGCACGTGCCGCGATGCCGGCCTTCGAGCAGCTGTTCGTGGCGTCCGAGCGTCACGACGAGCAGGGCGCGTCCTGGAGCGGCATCGCCCTCGACCGCCAGACCTTCCGTCTCCGCAAGCGCGTCGAGCGCGAGCAGGAGATCTACTTCATGTCGCTGTCGAGCCGGACCATGGTCTACAAGGGCATGGTCACGACGCTGCAGCTCGAGCCGTTCTACCCGGACCTCAGCGACGAGCGGTTCGCGTCGAAGCTCGCGATCGTGCACTCCCGGTACTCGACGAACACGTTCCCGTCGTGGCCGCTCGCACAGCCGTTCCGCACGCTGGCGCACAACGGCGAGATCAACACCGTCCGCGGCAACCGCAACTGGATGCGCGCCCGCCAGTCGCAGCTCGAGAGCGAGCTGCTCGGCGACATGGCCCCGCTGCTGCCGATCGTCAGCCCCGGCGCGAGCGACTCCGCGTCCTTCGACGAGACCCTCGAGCTGCTCACCCTGACCGGGCGAACGCTCCCGCACGCGGTGTCGATGATGGTCCCGGAGGCGTGGGAGAACCAGGCCGACATGGACCCGGGGCTCCGGGCGTTCTACGAGTACCACTCGATGCTCATGGAGCCGTGGGACGGCCCCGCGGCGATCACGTTCACCGACGGCTCGCTCGTCGGTGCCACGCTCGACCGCAACGGGCTGCGCCCCGGACGCTTCCTGGTGACCGACGATGGCCTCATCGTGATGGGGTCGGAGACCGGCGTGATCGACGTCCCCGCGTCGAAGGTCGTCCGCAAGGGCCGTCTTCGTCCCGGCCGGATGTTCCTCGTCGACACCGAGGCCGGTCGCATCGTCGAGGACGACGAGGTCAAGCAGGGCCTGGCGTCCTCCGGGCCGTGGGGCGAGTGGCTGGAAGCCGGTCGGATCAACCTCCGCGACCTGCCCGAGCGGGAGCACATCGTGCACACGCCCGCCTCCGTCACGCGTCGACAGCGCGCCTTCGGGTACACCGAGGAAGAAGTCCGGATCCTGTTGCGCCCGATGGCGCAGGCAGGTGCGGAACCGCTCGGCGCGATGGGCTCCGACACCCCGATCGCGGTGCTGTCGCAGCGCCCGCGGCTCCTCTTCGACTACTTCACCCAGCAGTTCGCGCAGGTGACGAACCCGCCGCTCGACTCCATCCGCGAGCAGGTCATCACCTCGATGGGCATGGGCCTCGGCCCGGAGCGCAACCTCCTCGACGCCGGCCCGGAGCACGCCAAGCAGATCGTCCTCGACTTCCCGGTCATCGACAACGACCAGCTCGCGAAGGTCCAGCACTTCGAGACGGCGTCCGGTCGGCACCTCACCGTGACGATCAAGGGCCTCTACCGGGTGGACGCGGGCGAGCAGGCCATGGAGCAGCGCATCCAGGCCGTCTGCGACGAGGTCGACGAGGCCATCGAGTCCGGCAAGCAGTTCATCGTGCTGTCCGACCGCGACGGCAACGCCGAGAGCGCGCCCATCCCGAGCCTGTTGCTGCTCGCGGCCGTGCACCACCACCTGATCCGCACCGAGCAGCGCATGAAGGTCGGCCTGATCGTCGAGGCGGGTGACGTGCGTGAGGTCCACCACGTCGCGACCCTGATCGGCTACGGCGCCTCGGCGATCAACCCGTACCTCGCGATGGAGACCTGCGAGAACCTGGTCCGCCAGGGCATGATCAGCGGGATCACCCCCGAGCAGGCCGTCAAGAACGTGATCAAGGCGCTCGGCAAGGGCGTCCTGAAGATCATGTCGAAGATGGGCATCTCGACGGTGTCGAGCTACGCGGGCGCCCAGGCGTTCGAGGCGGTCGGGCTGTCGCAGGAGTTCGTCGACAAGTACTTCACCGGCACCTCGTCGATCCTCGGCGGCGTCGACATCGACGTCATCGCGAAGGAGAACGCCGAGCGGCACGGTCAGGCCTACCCGCAGGACGGCGCGGTGCTCGCCCACGAGCGCCTGCAGACCGGGGGCGAGTACCAGTGGCGCCGCGAAGGCCCGCCGCACCTGTTCAACCCGGACACGGTGTTCCGCCTGCAGCACGCGACCCGTGCCCGCCGGTACGACATCTTCAAGGAGTACTCGAGCGCGGTCGACGACCAGTCCGAGGAGCTCATGACCCTCCGCGGGCTGTTCCGCTTCAAGCACGGCGAGCGGAAGCCCGTCTCGCTGGAAGAAGTCGAGTCGATCGAGTCCATCGTCAAGCGGTTCAACACCGGCGCGATGTCCTACGGCTCCATCTCGAAGGAAGCCCACGAGACCCTCGCGATCGCGATGAACCGTCTCGGCGGGCGGTCGAACACGGGTGAGGGCGGCGAGGACGTCGACCGACTCCTCGACCCCGAGCGCCGCAGCGCGATCAAGCAGGTCGCGTCCGGTCGCTTCGGCGTCACGAGCATGTACCTGACCCACGCCACGGACATCCAGCTGAAGATGGCCCAGGGTGCCAAGCCCGGCGAGGGTGGCCAGCTGCCGCCGCAGAAGGTCTACCCGTGGGTCGCGCGCACCCGCCACGCCACCGCCGGGGTCGGTCTCATCTCGCCCCCGCCGCACCACGACATCTACTCGATCGAGGACCTCAAGCAGCTGATCTTCGACGTCAAGCGCGCCAACCCCTCGGCGCGCGTGCACGTCAAGCTCGTGAGCCAGTCCGGCATCGGTGCGGTGGCCGCCGGCGTGACGAAGGCCCTGGCCGACGTCGTGCTCGTCTCCGGCCACGACGGCGGGACCGGTGCGTCGCCGCTGAACTCGTTGAAGCACGCCGGCACCCCGTGGGAGATCGGTCTCGCCGAGACGCAGCAGACCCTCATGCTGAACGGCATGCGCGACCGCGTCGTGGTGCAGGTCGACGGCCAGATGAAGACCGGCCGTGACGTCGTCGTCGCAGCGCTGCTCGGCGCAGAGGAGTACGGCTTCGCCACCGCTCCGCTCGTCGTCGAGGGCTGCATCCTGATGCGCGTCTGCCACCTCGACACGTGCCCGGTCGGCGTCGCGACGCAGAACCCGGAGCTCCGCAAGCGCTTCTCGGGCAAGCCCGAGTTCGTCGTGAACTTCTTCGAGTTCATCGCGCAGGAAGTCCGCGAGCTCCTCGCCGAACTCGGCTTCCGCAGCCTCGACGAGGCGATCGGGCACACCGACGTCCTCGACGTCGACCGCGCCGTCGAGCACTGGAAGGCGTCCGGCCTCGACCTCGAACCCGTCCTCAAGGGGCCGGAGTTCCAGGCGGAGGAACCCCGTCGGCACCACCGCGAGCAGGATCACGAGCTCGAGCAGCACTTCGACGTGCAGCTCATCCAGAAGGCGTCCGACGTGCTCGAGCACGGCGGGTCGGTCACGCTCGACCTGCCGATCCGCAACACCGAACGCGCCGTCGGCACCATGCTCGGCCACGAGGTCACGCTGCGCCACGGCGAGAACGGGCTGCCGGCCGGGTCGATCGACGTCACGCTGCGCGGGTCCGCCGGGCAGTCGCTCGGTGCGTTCATGCCGTCCGGCATCACGTTGCGGCTCATCGGCGACAGCAACGACTACGTCGGCAAGGGCCTCTCCGGTGGCGACATCGTCGTGCGCCCGGCGGAGTCGAGCGGATTCGAGCCGTCGGAGAACGTCATCGCCGGCAACGTCATCGGTTACGGCGCTACCCAGGGCAGCATGTTCATCCGCGGCATCGTGGGGGAGCGCTTCCTGGTCAGGAACTCCGGGGCGACCGCCGTCGTCGAGGGCGTCGGCGACCACGCGCTCGAGTACATGACCGGCGGCCTCGCGCTCATCCTCGGCGAGACGGGCCGGAACCTCGGCGCCGGCATGTCCGGTGGCACCGCGTACGTCAGGGGCCTGCGCACGGAGCACGTCAACCAGGACTCCCTGGGCAGCGGCGAGCTCCGGCTCGAGGAACTCGACAGCGCGGACGTGGAGATCGTCACGGACCTGCTCGAGCGGCACGCCGCCGAGACGGGGTCGACGGTCGCCGCCGACCTGCTGGCATCAGGTGACCTGTCCGAGTTCGTCAAGGTGCTGCCGCGCGACTACGCCGCAGTGCTCGAAACCCGCAAGCAGGCAGTCGACGAGGGGCTCGACCCCGACGGCGACATCGTTTGGAACAGGATCATGGAGGTGACCGGTGGCTGACCCCAAGGGATTCCTGAAGGTCCAGGAACGCGAACTGCCCCAGCGTCGGCCCGTCCCCGTCCGGCTCATGGACTGGAAAGAGGTCTACGAGCAGCAGGAGTCCGGCCAGCTCAAGCGCCAGGCCGGTCGCTGCATGGACTGCGGCGTGCCGTTCTGCCACCAGGGCTGCCCACTCGGGAACCTCATCCCGGAGTGGAACGACCTCACGTGGCGCGGCGAGGGCCGGCAGGCGATCGAGCGGCTCCACGCGACGAACAACTTCCCGGAGTTCACGGGTCGGCTCTGCCCGGCTCCGTGTGAGTCGTCGTGCGTGCTCGGCATCAACCAGCCGCCCGTGACCATCAAGCAGGTCGAGGTCTCGATCATCGACGAGGCGTTCCAGAACGGGTGGGTCACCCCGCACCCGCCGGAGCGCCTGACCGGCAAGACCGTCGCCGTCGTCGGCTCCGGCCCCGCCGGGCTCGCGGCCGCGCAGCAGCTGACCCGCGCCGGCCACACCGTCGCCGTCTACGAGCGTGACGACCGCATCGGTGGTCTGCTCCGCTACGGCATCCCGGACTTCAAGATGGAGAAGCGTCAGATCGACGCGCGACTCGCCCAGATGCAGGCAGAGGGCACGCGCTTCCGAGCCGGTGTCGAGATCGGCCGGGACATCACCTGGGACGACCTGAAGTCGCGCTACGACGCGGTCGTCGTGGCGACGGGTGCGACCGTCCCGCGCGACCTCCCCATCCCCGGTCGCGACCTGGCCGGCGTGCACTTCGCGATGGAGTACCTCGTGCAGCAGAACCGCGCGGGTGCCGGCACCGTCGTCGACAACCAGATCACCGCGGAGGGCAAGCACGTCGTCGTGATCGGCGGCGGCGACACCGGTGCGGACTGCATCGGGACCGCCCACCGTCAGGGCGCGCTCAGCGTGACGAACCTGGCGATCGGCAAGCAGCCGCCGCTGGAGCGTCCGGAGAACCAGCCGTGGCCGATGTTCCCGACCGTGTTCGAGGTCACCAGCGCCCACGAAGAGGGCGGGGAGCGCACCTTCCTGGCCTCGACGGTCGAGTTCCTCTCGAACGACGCCGGCGAGGTCCGTGCGCTCCGTGTCGCCGAGACCGAGTACCTCGACGGCCGCCGGGTCCCGAAGGCCGGCACCGAGCGGGAGATCCCGGCAGACCTGGTCCTCATCGCGATGGGCTTCACGGGTCCCGAGACCGACACGCTCGAGCCGCAGCTCGGGCTCCCGGTGACGGTGTCCGGCGCCGTCGCGCGACAGGCGGACTACACCACGAACGAGGCCGGCGTGTTCGTCGCCGGTGACGCCGGCCGCGGGCAGTCCCTCATCGTCTGGGCCATCGCGGAGGGCCGTGCGGCCGCCGCGAAGGTCGACGAGTACCTCGAGGGCACCACGATGCTGCCGGCGCCGGTGAAGGCGACCGACCGGGCGATCTCCATCTGATGGCCACCAGTCGGTGAGCGGGAGGCCACCAGCACTCGATAGGGTGCTGGTGGCCTCTTCTTCGTACTGCGAAGCCCCACGCCAGCAAGCAAGCAGCAGCCGCAAGCCCCACAAGACCCCACACGAAGGATTCCATTGAGACGCGCAAAGATCGTTTCGACCCTCGGCCCGGCCACGTCGGACTACGAGACCGTCAAGGAGATCATCGAGGCAGGCGTGGACGTCGCCCGACTCAACCTCAGCCACGGTGACTACAGCGTCCACGAGGCCAACTACGAGAACGTCCGTCGCGCCGCCGACGAGCTCGGCAAGCCCGTCGCGATCCTCGTCGACCTGCAGGGTCCGAAGATCCGACTCGCGAAGTTCGCGGACGGCCCGCACGAACTCGCCGTCGGCGACGTCTTCACGATCACGACCGAGGACGTGCCCGGCTCGAAGGAGATCTGCGGCACCACGTTCAAGGGCCTCCCCGACGACGTGAAGCCCGGCGACCCGCTCCTCATCGACGACGGCCGCGTGCGACTCCGCGTGCTCGACACCGACGGCGTCCGCGTCCGCACCGAGGTCGTCGTCGGCGGCACCGTGTCGAACAACAAGGGCATCAACCTCCCCGGCGTCGCCGTGAACGTCCCCGCACTGAGCGAGAAGGACGAAGCCGACCTCCGCTGGGGGATCCGGCAGGGTGCCGACCTCATCGCGCTGTCGTTCGTGCGCAACGCCGCCGACGTCGACCGCGCCCACGAGATCATGGACGAAGAGGGCAAGCGCCTCCCCGTCATCGCGAAGATCGAGAAGCCGCAGGCCGTCGACGCGCTCGAGGAGATCATCGACGCCTTCGACTCGATCATGGTCGCCCGCGGTGACCTCGGTGTGGAGCTCCCGCTCGAGGCCGTCCCGATCGTGCAGAAGCGTGCCGTCGAGCTCGCCCGCCGCATGGCGAAGCCGGTCATCGTCGCGACGCAGATGCTCGAGTCGATGATCTCGTCGCCGATCCCGACCCGCGCCGAGACCTCGGACGTCGCGAACGCGGTGCTCGACGGCGCCGACGCCGTGATGCTCTCCGGCGAGACCAGCGTGGGCGAGTACCCCGTGCAGACCGTCCGCACCATGGCCCGCATCGTCGAGTCGACCGAGGACCACGGCCTCGAGCGCATCGCGCCGCTCGGCACCAAGCCGCGCACCCTCGGTGGTGCGATCACGCTCGCCGCGGTCGAGATCGCCGAGTTCACCGAGGCGTCGTACCTCTGCGTCTTCACCGAGTCCGGTGACTCGGCCCGCCGTATGTCGCGTCTCCGCCACGGCTTGCCGATCATCGCGTTCACCCCGAACGAAGCCACGCGTCGCCGCATGGCACTCACCTGGGGCGTCCGCTCGTTCCTGGTGCCGCGCATGAAGCACACCGACGAGCTGTTCGGCCAGGTCGACGACGTCCTCATCCACAACGGCCTCGCCGCGCCCGGTGACCGGGTCATCGTCACGGCCGGCTCGCCTCCCGGACTCGAGGGCTCGACGAACGACCTCCGCGTCCACCGCGTGGGCGACGCGCACGCCGAGGCCGCACCGGCGTACGTTCGGGACTAGTCCCACGGATCGCGCGAGGGCGCGGACGGGAGGCTCGGTGCAGGTGACTGCACCACCTCCGGTCCGCGCCCGCTCGCGTTCCAGCCCCCATCCCGTCGACAGGAGACGATCGCGATGAGTGAGCGGAGCCTCCGGTCCGAGACGGTTGGTCGCCGGCCCACGGACGTGCGCCGATGGCGGCGGTACCTGGCCGACGAGCGCGCGGAAGCCGCCGTCTACCGCAACCTCGCGGCCCGTCGCGAGGGTGAGGAGCGGGAGATCTTGAGCGCCCTCGCGGAGGCCGAGGGCCGGCACGAGCAGCACTGGGTCGACCTGCTCGGCAACGACGTCGGCCGACCGTTGCGCGGCAGCCTGCGGACGCGGGTCCTCGCCGCCTTGGCGAAGCGGTTCGGGTCGGTGTTCGTGCTCGCGCTCATGCAACGCGCCGAGGACCGCTCGCCGTACGCCGACGACGCGGACGCGACGGCGAGCATGGCAGCAGACGAACGGATCCACGGTGAGGTGGTCCGCGGGCTGGCGAACCGCGGCCGGATGCGCCTGTCCGGCACGTTCCGGGCGGCGGTCTTCGGCGCGAACGACGGCCTGGTCTCGAACCTGGCGCTCATCATCGGCATCAGTGCGTCCGGTGCGGACCGGCACTTCGTGCTCCTCAGCGGGATCGCCGGGCTCCTCGCGGGTGCCCTGTCGATGGGCGCGGGGGAGTACGTGTCGGTGCGGTCCCAGCGGGAGCTCCTCGACGCGTCGTCGCCGCACCCGGACGCGCACCGGGCGGTCGCGGACCTCGACGTCGACGCGAACGAGCTCGCGCTGGTCTACCGGGCGCGGGGGATGCCCGAGCACGAGGCCGAGGCGCACGCGACCGACGTGCTCGCCGGGCTCGGAACCGGGCCGGACGCCCGGTCGACCCGGGCGGTCGACGACCACGAGGCGGTCGGCAACGGCATGAGCGCAGCGATCTCGAGCTTCCTGTTCTTCGCGTCTGGCGCGATCATCCCGGTGCTGCCGTACCTGTTCGGACTCGACGGCTGGACCGCGGTCGTCGTGGCCGGGTTCCTGGTCGGGATCGCCCTGCTCGGCACCGGTGCGGTCGTCGGCGTGCTGAGCGGTGCGTCGCCGCTCCGTCGGGCACTGCGGCAACTCGCGATCGGCTTCGGTGCCGCGGTGGTCACGTACCTGCTCGGGCTGCTCTTCGGGACGGGATCGGCGTAGCGACCGCCGGCTACCGACGGACGGCGGCTCGCGGGGGCAGGAGCAGCAGCGCGGCCGCCCCGACGACGATGAGGGCGATCCCCGCGAAGAACATGAACACCGTCAGCGCCAGACCCGGCGCGACCAGCACCGCGATGCCGCCGAGGATCGAGAGCACCCCGCTGACGACCGTCGGGATGCGGGAGGAACCGGGGTGCCCGACGAACCCGCCGACGAGCGACGCGATGCCCTCGATGACGAACCCGATCCCCGCGAGCACGGCGTAGACCACGAGCGGGACGGCTGGGTCGAGGAGCGTGACCAGCCCGGCGACCGCGACGAGCACCCCGACCACGCCGGACGTCCACCGCCACACCGGCGGCGTCCCGTGGCCGCGGACCGCTGCGAACACGCGCATCACGCCGGCGACGACGAGGTAGACGCCGAAGAGCAGCGCGACGACGACGAGGGACGGTCGGGGCCAGACGATCGCGACGATGCCGAGCGCGATGGCGACGACGGACGTCACGATGACGAACACCCGGAACGTCCGGACTGCACGGGAATCCACGAGCACTCCTCCCTGATCGGAGCTGGACGACCTGGACAGTACCCGGAGCACGGCCGGCCTGCCCGCCCGTGCAACCGGATGCAACCCCTGCCGACGTAGCGTCGCGGACAGGCGCGCGGATCGTGCGCCCCGACAGCGTCGTCGAAAGGGCACCACCATGACCATCGCAGCATCGCCCACCACCTACGCCGCACCCGGCGAGGCAGGATCACTCGTCTCGTTCCGACCGAGGTACGACCACTTCATCGGCGGCGAGTACGTCGCCCCGAGTGGCGGCCAGTACTTCGAGAACCCGACCCCGGTCACCGGGCGGGTCTTCACCGAGGTCGCCCGTGGCGACTCCACCGACGTGGACCGCGCCGTGCAGGCCGCGTGGAAGGCGTTCCCGGCGTGGGGGAGGACCAGCGTCACCGAGCGCGCGAACATCCTCAACAGGATCGCCGACCGGATGGAGCAGAACCTCGAGCTCCTGGCGGTGGCGGAGACGTGGGAGAACGGCAAACCGATCCGCGAGACCCTCGGTGCGGACATCCCGCTCGCGATCGACCACTTCCGGTACTTCGCGGGGGCCATCCGTGCGCAGGAGGGGTCGACGGGGGAGATCGACCACGACACCGTGGCCTACCACTTCCACGAGCCGCTCGGCGTGGTCGCCCAGATCATCCCGTGGAACTTCCCGATCCTGATGGCGGTGTGGAAGCTCGCGCCGGCCCTCGCCGCCGGGAACTGCGTCGTCCTGAAGCCCGCCGAGCAGACACCGGCATCGATCCACGTGCTCGTCGAGCTGATCCAGGCCCTCATCCCCGCCGGCGTGCTCAACGTCGTGAACGGCTTCGGGTTCGAGGTCGGTGCCCCGCTCGCGCAGCACCCGGACGTCCGGAAGGTGGCGTTCACGGGGGAGACGACCACCGGCCGGCTCATCATGCAGTACGCGTCGCAGAACCTGATCCCCGTGACGCTCGAGCTCGGTGGCAAGAGCCCGAACGTGTTCTTCGCCGACGTCGCCCAGGAGAAGGACGCGTTCTACGACAAGGCACTCGAGGGCTTCGCGTTCTTCAACCTCAACCAGGGTGAGGTCTGCACCTGTCCGTCCCGCGCCCTCGTCGCGAAGGAGATCTACGACGGCTTCGTCGCCGACGGCCTCGAGCGGGTGCGTGCGGTGAAGCAGGGGCACCCGCTCGACATGTCGACCATGATCGGCGCCCAGGCGTCGAACGACCAGCTCGAGAAGATCCTGAGCTACATCGACATCGGCAAGCAGGAGGGGGCGAAGCTCCTGACCGGTGGCGAGCGTGCCGACCTCGGCGGCGAGCTGTCCGGCGGGTACTACGTCACCCCGACCGTGTTCGAGGGCGACAACGCGATGCGGATCTTCCAGGAGGAGATCTTCGGGCCGGTCCTGGCGCTGACGTCCTTCAGCGGGTACGACGACGCGATCTCGATCGCGAACGACACCCTCTACGGGCTCGGTGCCGGCGTGTGGAGCCGCGAAGCGACCACGCTCTACCGTGCCGGTCGGGACATCCAGGCGGGACGCGTGTGGGAGAACACCTACCACCAGTACCCGGCGGGTGCGGCCTTCGGTGGCTACAAGCAGTCCGGGGTCGGGCGCGAGAACCACAAGATGATGCTCGACCACTACCAGCAGACGAAGAACCTGCTCGTCTCGTACGCAGAGGGCCCGATGGGCTTCTTCTGATGAGCACCGACCGCGTCGCGGTCACGCCGGCGGCGAGCGACCTGCTCCGGTCCCTCGCCGCCCGGCACGGCCCGCTCATGTTCCACCAGTCCGGTGGCTGCTGCGACGGCTCCAGCCCGATGTGCTACCCCGTCGGCATGTTCATGACCGGGCCGGGGGACGTACTGCTCGGCGCGCTCGAGGTCGACGGCATCGACCCCGTCGAGGTCTACATGTCGAAGGCACAGTTCGAGTACTGGAAGTACACCCACCTCACGATCGACGTCGTCGACGGTCGTGGCGGCGGCTTCTCGCTCGAGGTCCCCGAGGGCAAGCGGTTCCTCACCAGGTCCCGGATGTTCACCGACCCGGAACTGGAGGATCTCGGTCTGGTCCCGGCCACCCACCGGACGTAGGCTGACCGCACCCGGCGCGACGACGCGACGGGCGGACCCGAGGACGGAGGACGCATGCGCGCACCCCGACCGGGCTCCGTTCGTCCCCTCGTCGCCGAATCCTGGCGCCGCTCCGCGGGCGTCGACCCCGATGGTGTCCCGCGGGTCGCCCTCGGAGCCGATGAACTCGACGCCGCCCGGCGAGACGGGCCCCTCGCCACGCTGCTGCCGATCGTCCGGCGGCTGCTCGTCGACGACACGCGGTCGGCCGGCTGCGTCGTGGCCGTCGGCGACGCGTCCGGCCGACTCGTCTGGGTCGACGGCGCCCGGACCGCTCGACGGGCAGCGGAGGACATGGGGTTCGTCCCCGGCGCCGACTGGGCAGAGGAACACGTCGGCACGAGCGCACCAGGTACCGCACTCCGTATCGACCGTGCCGTGCAGATCCGCAGCGACGAGCACTACGCGACCGCGGTGAAGCCCTGGTCCTGCACGGCGGTCCCGGTGCACGACTCGTCCGGACGCGCGGTCGGCGTGCTCGACATCACGGGCGACGACCGCGCGGTCGAACGGCACACGCTGCCGCTCGTGCGTGCGACCGTCGCGGCGGTCGAAGCGGAACTCGCGCTCGCCACGCTCCGGGTCCCGACTCCCGCGGCGATCGCGCCGGCCGAGGCCGAGCTCGTCCTGCTCGGCTCCGACACCGCGACCCTGCACGTCGACGGCCGCGCGATGGCGATGTCGGCGAGGCACTCGGAGATCCTCGCGGTGCTCGCGACCGCCCCGGCCGGGATGGCCGCCGCTGATCTCGCCGACGCCGTCTACGGCGATCCCGGCGCGGTCGTCACGCTCCGCGCCGAGGTCGTGCGGCTCCGCCGCGTGCTGTCGTCGGCCGCACCGTCGGTGACGCTCGCCTCCCGCCCGTACCGCGTGGGCGGTGTCCGCACCGACGTCGACGGCGTGCTGTCCGCGCTCGACCGCGGAGCGCGCCTCCAGGCCGTCAGCCGCTACCCGGGACCCGTTCTCCCCGGTTCCGCCGCGCCCGGTGTGGACGCGCTCCGCGACCTGGTGCGCGGTCGGTTCCGCGAGGCGGTCGTGTCCGACGGGTCGCCCGACGCGCTGCTCGCCTGGTCCCGCACCCCTGATGGTTCCGCGGATGCGCGCGTGCTGCGAGCGCTGCTCGCGACGCTGCCGCCGCGGTCGCCACGCCGGGCCGGACTGGTGGCCGCGGTGGAGGCGCTCGAAGGTCCGTGAGCGCGGGCACCGGCCTGGAGGCCCGGGCCGGGCTGGTATCGTGAGTCACCTCGCGAGTGTGGTGGAATCGGCAGACACGGGGCACTCAAAATGCTCTGCCTCACGGCGTGCGGGTTCAAGTCCCGCCACTCGTACAAGTTCCCCGTCGACTCCTGATCTGGAACGGCGTGCTCCTTGCGTCTAGTAGGCTTTCGGACGTGAGTGACTCAGAAGCAACTGCAACAGCACCCCGTCGTGTCGTCGTCGCCGAGGACGAGTCGCTCATCCGTCTCGACATCGTCGAGATCCTCCGCGACAACGGGTTCGACGTCGTCGGCGAAGCGGGTGACGGCGAGACCGCCGTGCAGCTCGCGACCGACCTCCGCCCGGACCTCGTCATCATGGACGTCAAGATGCCCCAGCTCGACGGCATCTCCGCGGCCGAGAAGCTCTCGAAGAACCACATCGCCCCGGTCGTCCTCCTCACGGCGTTCAGCCAGAAGGAGCTCGTCGAGCGTGCGACCGAGGCCGGAGCGCTCGCGTACGTCGTGAAGCCCTTCACGCCGAACGACCTGCTCCCCGCGATCGAGATCGCCCTCTCGCGGCACCAGCAGATCATCACCCTCGAAGCCGAGGTCGCCGACCTGGTCGAGCGCTTCGAGACCCGCAAGCTCGTCGACCGCGCCAAGGGCCTGCTCAACGAGAAGATGGGCCTCACCGAGCCCGAGGCGTTCCGCTGGATCCAGAAGGCCTCGATGGACCGCCGCCTGACCATGCACGACGTCGCCAAGGCGATCATCGAGCAGCTCAGCGCCAAGAAGTAGTCGCTCACACCGCTTCTTACCCGAAACGCCGCCGTTCTCGGCGGCGTTTCGCGTTCTCGGCGGCGTTCCGTGTCTCCGGCGGCGTCTCGCGGCCCTGGAACCGACCATCTGCGAAGGTGGAACCGTGAACGACGTCGTGATCCGTGCCTCCCGTCCGTCCGACATGCCGGCGGTTGCCGACCTGCGGTGGCGGTGGAGCATCGAGGAGGACGGCCGGCAGGCCGCGCAGACACCTGAGTCCTACCGCGACGCGATGACGGACTTCGCCGTCGCCCACCCGGACTCGCATCGGTGCGTCGTCGCCGAGCGCGACGGCGTCGTGCTCGGGATGGCGTGGCTGGCGCTGGTCGCCCGGCCGCCGGCACCGGACCGTCCAGGCGGCCGCATCACGGCCGACGTGCAGACCGTCTACGTGCACCCGGACCTGCGTGGTCTCGGGGTCGCAGGCCGGCTCGTGGCGCGCCTGCTCGAGATCGCCGACGAACTCGGCTCCGAGCGCACGTCGGTGCACTCGAGCGTGGACGGCGAACGACTCTACCGGCGGCTCGGCTTCGGCGATGCCCGGCTGCTGCTGCAGCGGCCGCCGGAGGACTGACCGCGCCCGTCGTCGCTCAGCCGCGCGCTGGCAGCTGCTGCAGCGTCCAGGCGTTCTCGTCCGGGTCGGTGAAGAAGACGAACCGGCCCCAGGACATCTCGTCGACGCCGACGGCGTTCACCCCGAGGCCCTGCAGGTGCGCGAGGGCCTCGTCGGCGTCGGGGACGACGACCTGGATCGACTTCAGCGACCCGGGAAGCACGTCGGGGGACATGATGCCCTGGCCGAACGCGATCGAGCACGCGGATCCGGGCGGGGTGGCCTGCACGAAACGGAGCTCGTCCGAGACGCGCTGGTCGTGGTCGATCGTGAAGCCGATGCGTTCGTAGAACTCGCGGGCACGGTCGACGTCGCTGACGGGGACCATGATGAGCTCGATCTTCCAGTCCATGGCGGACTTCCTGCGTCGGAGCGGTCGGTCAGCGCCGCTCGCGGATCATGTTCGTGATGCGCACCGTGGAGCAGCGTCGCCCCTGGTCGTCGGTGAGGACGATCTCGTGGGTCGTCAGCGTGTTGCCGAGGTGGATCGCGGTGCACGTGCCGGTGACGATGCCGCTGGTGGCGCTCCGCGAGTGCGAGGCGTTCAGCTCGATGCCGACCGCGTACCGACCGGGTCCGGCGTGCACGTTCGCGGCCATCGAACCGAGGCTCTCCGCCAGGACGACGTACGCCCCACCGTGCAGGAGCCCGACCGGCTGCCGGTTGCCCTCGACCGGGATGGTGCCGACGGCGCGCTCCGCGGAGAGCTCCGTGATGACCATGCCCATCTTGTCGGCGAGCTCGCCCATCCCGCGGTCCGCGAGGCGTTCGTCGACGGTTCCGGTGGTGGTCGCTTCGTCGGTCACGCGCTGGGACTCCCGTGTCGGATGGCGTCGGTAGGCTGTCCGGGTGTCGGACTCCGCAAAGCCTACCCTCATGGTCATCGACGGCCACTCGCTCGCCTTCCGGGCCTTCTACGCGCTCCCGGTGGACAGCTTCGTGAACCGCGACGGGCAGCACACGAACGCCATCCACGGCTTCATCTCGATGCTGCTCATGCTCCTCCAGCGCGAGAAGCCGACCCACCTGGCGGTCGCGTTCGACATCTCGCGGTTCTCGTTCCGCACCCGTGAGTACGAGGACTACAAGGGCACCCGTTCCGAGACCCCCGCGGAGTTCAAGGGCCAGATCCCGCTCCTGCAGCAGGCGCTCGAGGCGATGGGCATCACCACCGTCACGAAGGAGGACTACGAGGCGGACGACATCCTCGCGACCCTCTCTTCGCAGGGTGCTGCGCAGGGCTACCAGGTCTACGTGGTGTCCGGCGACCGCGACTCCATCCAGCTCGTGAACGACGACGTCACGCTGCTGTACCCGTCCGTCCGCGGGGTGTCCGAACTCACCCGCTACGACCGCGACAAGGTCTACGAGCGGTACGGCATCGAGCCGCACCAGTACCCGGACATCGCCGCACTCGTGGGCGAGACCAGCGACAACCTGATCGGCATCGACAAGGTCGGCGAGAAGACCGCCGTCAAGTGGATCACCCAGTACGGCTCGCTCGACGGCGTGCTCGAGCACGCGGACGAGATCAAGGGCGTCGTCGGCAACAACCTGCGCGAGCAGAAGGACCGGGCGATCCGGAACCGCAAGCTGAACCGCCTCGTCACCGACGTCGAGCTGCCGGTCGGTCCGGCGGACGTCGCGCTCCGTCCCCTCGACGAGACCGCCGTCCGCGAGCTCTTCGCCAAGCTGCAGTTCCGCACGTTGCTCGACCGCGTGTTCAAGGTCGCCGGGAACGGCGAGACCGGTGAGGCTCCAGCGGTCGAGGGCGGCGTCGAGGACAGCGGGCCCGCCTCGCCGCCGGTGAAGACCCTGATCGACGAAGAGCTCGGCTACTGGCTCGAGCGGAAGAACGCCGCGGCAGCCGAGAACGGGTACGGCGTCGCGGTCGAGGTCATCGACAGCCGCCTCAGTGCCATCGGGATCGCCACCCACGACGACGCCGTCCTGGTCCCCGGCGGCAGCGGTGCGAAGGACTACGAGCAACTGACCGCGTGGTTCGCGTCCGACGCCCCGAAGCACTTCCACGACGCCAAGGCCGCCGTGAAGGCGCTCGGTACCGCCGGCATCGCGGTGAACGGCATCGCCGGTGACGCCCGCATCATGGGCTGGTTGGCGAACCCCGGCAAGCAGGGCCAGCCGCTCACCGACCTCGTCTACCAGGAGCTCGGTGAGGAGCTCCCGACGGCGGACCCGAACCAGCTCGTCCCGGAGACCGACCCCGTGAACGTCGGCGTGCACGCCTGGTACGTCCTCCGCGTGACGACGGCGCTCCGGGCCCGCATCGACGCCGGGTCGCTGGGGGTCCTCGACGACATCGAGCTCCCGCTCGTGTCGGTCCTCGCCGACATGGAGACCACCGGTGTCGGCATCGACCGCCCGGTGCTCACGAACCTCTCGAAGGAACTCGGGGAGCGTGCGGCCGACCTCGCGCAACAGGCGTTCGCCGAGATCGGGCACGAGGTCAACCTCGGCTCGCCGAAGCAGCTGCAGGAAGTGCTCTTCACCGAACTCGCGATGCCGAAGACCCGCAAGACCAAGACGGGGTTCTCGACCGACGCCGCGAGCCTGGCCGACCTGCAGGAGCAGCACCCGCACCCGTTCCTGGGGCTCCTGCTCCAGCACCGTGACGCCACGAAGCTCCGGCAGATCGTGGACACCCTCGATGCCGCGGTCGTCGACGGCCGCATCCACACGCGGTACGAGCAGACCGGCAGCAGCACCGGCCGCATCTCCTCCACCGACCCGAACCTGCAGAACATCCCGGTGAAGACGGCCGTCGGTCGTCGGGTCCGCTCCGCGTTCGCCGTCGCCGAGCCCTACACGACGCTCCTCACCGCGGACTACTCGCAGATCGAGATGCGGATCATGGCGCACCTCTCCGGCGACCCCGGGCTGATCCAGGCCTTCAACGAGGGCGAGGACCTGCACCGCTTCGTCGGCGCCCGGGTGTTCGGTGTCGAGCCGGCGGACGTCAGCCCGGAGATGCGCACGAAGGTCAAGGCGATGTCGTACGGCCTCGCGTACGGGCTCAGCGCGTTCGGTCTGTCCAAGCAGCTCCGCATCGAGCAGAGCGAAGCCCGCACCCTGATGACCGAGTACTTCGCCCGCTTCGGCGCGGTGCGGGACTACCTCCGCAACGTGGTCGAGCAGGCCCGTGAAGACGGCTACACCGAGACGATCTTCGGTCGTCGTCGTCCCTTCCCCGACCTCAAGAGCCCGAACCGCGTCCTCCGCGAGAACGCCGAGCGTGCTGCGCTGAACGCCCCGATCCAGGGCTCGGCCGCCGACATCATGAAGATCGCGATGCTCGGCGTCGCTGCCGACCTGCGCGACGGCGACATGGGCACGCGGCTGCTGCTCCAGGTGCACGACGAACTCATCCTCGAGGTCGCTCCGGGGGAGCAGGACCGCGTCGAGGAGATCCTGCGTGCCCGGATGGGCGGCGCGGCCGACCTCACCGTGCCGCTCGACGTGTCCGTCGGCTCCGGCCCCAACTGGGAGGCCGCAGCCCACTGACGGCCGGTGCGCCGGGCGCACCCCGAGACGGACGGGAGGCACGGTGCCAGCTGGCACGGTGCCTCCCGTCCGTCGTCCGGCCGCCGGCTGACGTCACATGGCGACGATGCCGAACACCTCACCCTGCGCGCCAGTGACGATCGCCGATCGTCCGAACGGGCTGTCGAACGGTCCCATCAGGACCGATCCGCCCCGCTCGGTCATCGCGGCCACCGTCGCATCGGTGTCGGCCGCACCGAACCAGGTGAGCCAGTACCCGGGGACGCCCTCGGGCAGTCCGCCGGGCGGCGTGAACACCCCGGCGACCGGGGCGGCGTCGTCCGGGTGCAGCTTCGCGGAGGAGTACGGCTCCGACGGGTCGCCGAACACGTCGTAGGTGTAGCCGAAGAGTGCCGTGTAGAAGGTCTTCGCGGTCTCGGCGTCACGGGTGTGGACCTCGTTCCAGCAGGGGGCACCTGCCTGGTCCACTCGACCGTAGCCGTCGTGCGCCCGTGCCTGCCAGAGCCCGAACACCGCCCCGGTCGGGTCCGCGGCGATCGCCATCCGTCCGACGTCCATGACGTCGAACGGCGCGGTGAACACCGTGCCACCGGCCGCCGTGACCGCAGCGGCCGTCATGTCGGCGTCGTCGGTGGCGAGTTACGCGGTCCAGCTGACGGGCTGTTCCGCCCCCATCAGCGGTCCGATGCCCGCGACCGGGCGGCCGTCGAGCAGCGCCATGACGTACCCGCCGGACTCCGGCGGGCCGTCCTCGGTCGCCCAGCCGAACACCTCGCCGTAGAACCGCCGGGCCGCAGGGACGTCCCCGACGCCGAGGTCCGACCAACACGGGCTGCCGGGTGCCCAAGGACCATCGTGTTCGGACATGCAACATCCCTTCGACTGACCGGCCGGTGCCGGTGCGCCCGAGCCTAGCGGCGGCGGCGCACATCGGTAGGGTCGTGGCATGACCGAAGACCGTCCCGCCCGCCAGCCCTCCGCCGTCGACCGTGTGGCCGAGGAATGGGTGACCACCCTCGTCGACCTCGACCCGACGGTCGCCACCTACATCGGCGTCCCCGGGCGCACGGGGGAGTACGGCGACACCTCACCCGCCGGTGCGGCCGCGATGGCCGACGCGGCGAAGGCGGCCGCTCGTTCCCTGGCCGCCGCGGAGCCGGTGGACGCCGTCGACCGCGTGACGAAGACGGACCTCGGCGCCGAGCTCGACCTCGTCGTCGAGTCGTACGACCGGAAGCTCCACCTGCGTGACCTCAACGTCATCGCCAGCCCGGCGCAGTCACTCCGCGAGATCATCGACCTGATGCCGACCGCCACGGCGTCGGACTGGGACGACATCGCCGGCCGCGTCGGCGCACTGCCGGACGCGCTCGAGGGGTTCCGCGAGACCCTGCTCGAGGGCACGCGCGAGGGCGTCACGCCGGCCAGGCGCCAGGTCGAGCTCGTCGCCGAGCAGGCTGCCCGGAGCGGTGCCGAGGACGGCTTCTTCCGACAGCTCGCCGAGAGCGCCGCGCTCGACGACGGGTCGCCCGTCCCGGACGCCGTGCGCGCGGAGCTCGCTCGTCGTGGCGAGGTCGCCGCGGCGTCCTTCCGGTCGCTCGGGCGCTTCCTCGAACACGAACTGATGCCACTGGCGACCCCGGTGGACGCCGTCGGCCGCGATGCCTACGAACTGCACTCCCGGCACTTCCTCGGTGCCGTCGTCGACCTCGACGAGACGTACGAGTGGGGGCTCGAGGAGCTCGCCCGCATGCGGTCGGAGCAGGAGCGCATCGCCGACCGCATCGAACCCGGCGCGTCGGTCGCCCGCGCGGTCGAGGTGCTCGACGCGGACCCGGCCAGGATGCTGCACGGCACCGATGCGCTGCAGCGGTGGATGCAGGAGACGAGCGACGCCTCGATCCGGGCGATGGACGGTGTCTACTTCGACATCGCCGACCCGATCAAGCGCCTCGAGTGCCGCATCGCGCCGACGCAGGAGGGCGGGATCTACTACTCGGGTCCGTCCGACGACTTCTCGCGGCCCGGCCGCATGTGGTGGTCCGTGCCGCAGGGTGTGACCGAGTTCCAGACCTGGCGCGAGAAGACGACCGTCTACCACGAGGGCGTCCCCGGACACCACCTGCAGATCAGCCAGGGCGTCTACAACCGCGGCGAGCTGAACACCTGGCGTCGCCAGCTGTCCGGGTCCTCCGGCCACGTCGAGGGCTGGGCGCTCTACGCGGAGCGGCTGATGGAGCAGCTCGGGTTCCTCGACGACGAGGGCGACCGGCTCGGGATGCTCGACGGGCAGCGCATGCGGGCGGCCCGCGTCGTCCTCGACATCGGCGTCCACCTGCAGAAGACCAACCCGGACGGCGGCGGCTGGACGTGGGAGTACGCGCTCGACTTCATGCGCGAGAACGTGAACATGGACGACGCGTTCATCCGGTTCGAGGTCGCCCGGTACTTCGGGTGGCCGGGGCAGGCGCCGTCCTACAAGGTCGGACAGCGCGTCTGGGAGTCGATCCGTGACGAGGTCGCGGCACGCGAGGGCTCCGCGTTCGACCTGAAGTCCTTCCACCACCGGGCGCTGGCGCTCGGCAGCATCGGCCTCGACACGCTCCGTTCGGCCCTGCTCGACTGACCGATCCGGTGCGTGTGACGCCCCGCGACACGGGTGACACACCCGCTTGTGGGGGGTCGCGCGCACCGGTTAGACTTGTGCGGCGCAATCCGCGTCACCACAATCAACCGCCACCGCGACAGCACTTGGGAGTCATTCTCCCGTGTCGCCCTGGCCCGACTCATGTCCGTTCGGAGCAATCTCTACATGACAACCACTACGACCAAGGCTCCTAAGCAGGTCGCCATCAACGACATCGGTTCGGCTGATGACTTCCTGGCCGAGGTCGAGAAGACCCTGAAGTTCTTCAACGACGGCGATCTCATCTCCGGCACCGTCGTGAAGATCGACCGCGACGAGGTCCTCCTCGACGTCGGTTACAAGACCGAGGGCGTCATCCCCTCGCGCGAGCTCTCGATCAAGCACGACGTCGACCCCAACGAGGTCGTCAACGTCGGTGACGAGGTCGAGGCCCTGGTTCTCCAGAAGGAGGACAAGGAAGGCCGCCTCATCCTGTCGAAGAAGCGCGCGCAGTACGAGCGTGCGTGGGGCGACGTCGAGAAGATCAAGGAGTCCGACGGGGTCGTCACCGGCACCGTCATCGAGGTCGTCAAGGGTGGCCTCATCGTGGACATCGGTCTCCGTGGCTTCCTCCCGGCTTCGCTCATCGAGCTGCGTCGTGTCCGTGACCTGACGCCGTACCTCGGCCAAGAGATCGAGGCGAAGATCCTCGAGCTCGACAAGAACCGCAACAACGTGGTCCTCTCGCGCCGCGCCCTGCTCGAGCAGACGCAGTCCGAGTCGCGCACCACGTTCCTCAACAACCTCCACAAGGGCCAGGTCCGCAAGGGCGTCGTCTCGTCGATCGTCAACTTCGGTGCGTTCGTCGACCTCGGCGGCGTCGACGGTCTCGTCCACGTCTCGGAGCTCAGCTGGAAGCACATCGAGCACGCCAGCGAGGTCGTCGAGGTCGGTCAGGAAGTCACCGTCGAGATCCTCGAGGTGGACCTGGACCGCGAGCGCGTGTCGCTCTCGCTCAAGGCCACCCAGGAAGACCCGTGGCAGGTCTTCGCCCGCACCCACGCGATCGGCCAGATCGCACCGGGCAAGGTCACGAAGCTCGTGCCGTTCGGTGCCTTCGTCCGCGTCGCGGACGGCATCGAGGGCCTCGTCCACATCTCGGAGCTCTCGAACAAGCACGTCGAGCTCGCCGAGCAGGTCGTCTCGGTCGGCGACGAGGTCTTCGTGAAGATCATCGACATCGACCTCGACCGTCGCCGCATCTCGCTCAGCCTCAAGCAGGCGAACGAGGGCGTCGACCCCGAGGGCAGCGAGTTCGACCCGGCGCTCTACGGCATGCCGACGGAGTACGACGACAAGGGTGACTACAAGTACCCGGACGGCTTCGACCCGGAGACCAACGAGTGGCTCGAGGGCTACGACACCCAGCGCGAAGAGTGGGAGCGTCAGTACGCCGCCGCTCAGGGTCGCTGGGAGGCGCACAAGGCGCAGGTCGCCAAGTCGCTCACCGAAGAGGCGCAGGGTGGCTTCGACCTCCCGGCCAGCGCTTCCTCGTCGTTCACGAGCGAGCAGGCCGGTCAGGGCACCCTGGCCGACGACGCATCGCTCGCGGCGCTCCGCGAGAAGCTCAGCTCGACCAACTGATCGAGCCGGTGCTGCTGTGCGCAGCACTGAGTGCACCGGAAGCCCGGCACCCCGAGAGGGTGCCGGGCTTCCGGCGTTTCGGGAGCGTCCGACCCGTAATCTGTTGCCGTGCGCATCATCGGACTGACGGGCGGCATCGCCGCGGGGAAGTCGACCGTGTCGCGTCGCTGGGCCGAGCACGGCGCGGTCGTCGTCGACGCGGACCGGCTGGCCAGGGACGCCGTCGCTCCCGGCAGCCATGGGCTCGCGCGGGTCGTGGAGCGGTTCGGCCCCGACGTGATCGCTGCCGACGGCTCGCTCGACCGCGCGGCGCTCGGCGCGATCGTGTTCGCCGATGCCGCGGCGCGCAAGGACCTCGAGGCGATCACGCACCCCGAGGTGTGGCGCCTCGCACAACTCGCCTTCGACGCGGCCGCCGCCGCGGACCCCGACGCGGTCGTCGTGTACGACGTCCCGCTCCTCGCCGAGGCGAAGGCGGACCGCCCGCTGCAGTTCGACGCCGTCGTGGTCGTCGACGCCCCGGCGGCCGACCGCATCGAACGCCTCGTGACGCATCGTGGGATGTCCCGTGCCGAGGCCGAACGCCGCGTCGGCGCACAGGCCTCCGATGCGGAGCGTCTCGAACTCGCTGACCACGTCGTCGACGCCACGGGCTCCGTGACCGACACCATCCGGTCCGCTGACGAGGTGTGGTCCCGGGTCGGTCGATGAGACACCGCCTGCTGATCGTCATCGCGCTGATCGTGCTCGTGGCCATCGGTGCCGCTGCACTCGTCGCGGCGAACGTCATGGGCGAACAGCGCGTCGAGGACCACGGACGGCGGCCCGCGAACGCCCAGCCACGCAACACGCACGGTCCGCAGGACGAGTTCCACCGCTTCCGGCTCGGCGCGATCGACGGCGAGCGTCTGGAGCCGAACCGTGACGACTTCGCGGCTCGTACGGCCTCGGACGGTCCGCTGCTCCTGTTCCTCCCCGCCACCAGGGCGAAGCCCGCCCAGTACCAGCGCTTCCTCACCACGGCGCTCGGCGACGGTTACCACGTGCTGGGACTCGACTACTGGAACCTCGGGAAGACCCTGTCCGGCACGTGCGAGGCCGATCCGCAGTGCTACGGACAGGTGCAACGGAACCGGTTCGACGGCACCAGGCAGTCCGAGTTCAGCACGGTCTCGCCGGCCGGATCGATCGTCTCCCGGTTCCGCGACGCGATCACGCACCTCGACGACGTGGACCCGAAGGGCGGCTGGGGCCGGTTCGTCGCGTCGAACGAGGACATCGCCTGGCAGGACATCGTCGTCGCCGGGCACTCGCAGGGCGGGGGAGAGGCGGCGTACATCGCCCACATCCGTCCGGTCCTCGGCGCGCTGATGTTCTCGTCGCCGGTGGAGTCCCTCGGGCCCGCACATGCGGCGTGGATGGACCGTCCCGGTCGGACGCCGGCGTCCCGGATGTACGCCATCGACGACGTCCGCGACGTGTTCGGCCCGAGGATCCGCGGGTCGTGGCGTGTCCTCGGGCTCGACGCACCCGCGACGACCGGTGGACCCGACGGTCCGTGGCGCACCGACACCGCCCCGCCACCGGACGGCTGGGAGCCCCATGCCATCCTCACCGACATCAGCGTGGGGACCCCGGCCGAGTCGCACTCCCGCACGATCAAGGACTCGACGCCGCTCGCGGCCGACGGCCAACCACGGATGCTCGCGTTGTGGCAGTGGCTGCTCCGGCGGTTCCCGCTCCCCGTCGAACCCGGTCCGCAGCCCGGCGCCACCGACGTCCCACAAGCGGCACCGACGACGTCCTCCGGGACGTCATAGGAACGAGAACTACCATTGGGTGGTGCAGCACGATGGTCGATCACCCGAACCCGCACCCGCCGATCTCCGCTCGTTGATCCGGGAGCGTGCCTCCACGGACACGGATCGCGTCTTCCTCGAGGACGCCCGGTCCGACCGGGTCCTGCGCTACGGCGCCCTCGAAGACGCCGTCAGTGCCTGGGCGTCGACGTTCGACGTGATCGGCATCCCTGCTTCCGGTGCGGTCCTCGTCGACGTCGGTGACCCGCTCGCGTTCGCGGTGGTGCACCTTGCCGCGGTCGCCACGGGACGCCGTGCGGTCCCCGTCGACACCGGCCAGCCGCCGACCGAGCCGGCCCGGCTCGCCGACCTGCTCGGTGGAGCCTTCATCGTGGTGTCCGATCGCGAGGTGGACGCGACCATCCCCGGGACGCCCGCCGCGCGCATCGACCCGGCCACGGGCCTCCCGACGGACGTCCGTGACGGCGACCTGCCGGGCGATGCGGCCGACGCCCCCGGTGAGGGCTCCGTGGTCCTGTTCACCTCGGGCTCGACGGGCATGCCCAAGGGCGTCGAACTCCCCGAGTCGCAGCTGCTCTTCGTCGCCCGAGCAGTCGCGCAGCACAACCAGCTCGACTCGGACGACCGCGGGTTCAACTCCCTGCCGCTCTTCCACGTCAACGCCGAGGTCGTCGGGCTGCTCTCGACGCTGGTGGCGGGCGCGACGCTCGTCCTCGACCGGCGCTTCCGTCGCACCGGGTTCTGGGAGCTGCTCGCCGAGCGACGCATCACCTGGCTGAACGCGGTGCCGGCGATCCTCGCAGTGCTCGCCAAGACTGGCCCCCTCGACTTCCCGCCGGGCCTGCGCTTCGTCCGGAGCGCGTCGGCGCCGCTGCCGGACCCGGTCCGCACGGCCCTCGGAGACACCCCGCTCGTCGTGAGCTGGGGGATGACCGAGGGCGCGAGCCAGATCACCGCGACGCCCCTCGATGCTCCGGCGCGACTCGGCACGGTCGGCGTGCCCGTCGGCTCCGAGGTGCAGGTCCGCGGCGAGGACGGCGCACCGCTGCCCGCCGGCGAGGTCGGCGCGCTCTGGGTCCGTGGCCCCGGCATCGTGCACTCGTACCTGTTCGGCCGCGCGGCGGAACGCTTCGACGCCGACGGCTGGCTCTCGACGGGCGACGTCGGATCGGTGTCGGAGGACGGCTGGGTGTCGCTGGCCGGCCGATCGGACGACGTGATCAACCGCGGCGGCGAGAAGGTCTACCCCTCCGAGGTCGAGGACGTCCTGCTCGGCGACGCCCGCGTGCTCGAGGCCGTCGTGGTCGGACGTCCGCACGACGTCCTGGGCAGCGTGCCGATCGCCTACGTGATCCCGCAGCCGGACGAACCCGTCGACGCCGACGCCCTCGTGGCCGACCTGACCGCGCGGACGACCGCCGAGCTCACCCGCTTCCGGCGACCGGTCGAGATCGTCGTGGTCCCCGACCTGCCGCGGGCGCCCACCGGCAAGATCCAGCGCGCCCGGGTGCGGAGCATGGCGGAGACCTCGTGACCGCGACCAGCACCGGCACGGGGACGACCGACGCCACCCCGCCCGTCGTCCCGACCGGGGTGCAGACCCCGACCAGGACCGCCGCCGGGCGGCCGCGGCACCTGTACGAGATCGACGTCCTCCGCATCCTGACGTTCGCGTGCGTGCTCGGTGTGCACACCACGAGCCACACGATGGCCTCGGACGACATCGGCCTCGCCGGGCTGCTGTCGCTGCTGCACTTCACCCGCCTGGTCTTCTTCACCCTGACGGCGTTCGTGCTCGTGTACAGCTACACGATCCGACCGAAGCCGATGTCGGTGTTCTGGCCGAAGCGCTTCCTGCTCGTCGGCGTGCCCTACCTGGCGTGGTCGTTCGTCTACGTCGCGTCGGCCTGGCTGCTCGACTCCGGGCAACGCGGCGACGTCCCCGCGCTCGTCACGACGTACGCCGAGGGGATCGTCACCGGCACCGCGAAGTACCACCTGTACTTCCTCCTCGTCACGATGCAGGTGTACCTCCTGCTGCCCGCGATCATGTGGGTCGTCCGCAGGACCCGGCGGCACCACGTGACGCTGCTCGTCGTCGCCTTCGTCGTCCAGCTCGGCATCTTCGCCTGCTACAAGTACTTCCCGTCGACCGACGCCTGGATGAACGGGTACCAGAAGCAGTTCTTCTTCTCCTACGTGTTCTTCATCATCTCCGGGGCCATCGCCGCCGACCACGCGGACGGCTTCCTCGGCTTCATCCGGAAGTACCGGCGCGCGATCATGTGGGCGTTCGCCGGCGGCGCGCTGCTGACCGTCATCGTCTTCGCGATCCACCTGCTCGCGGGCAACTCACCGTACGCGGCCGGGACGCCGCTCCAGCCGATCGAGGTCGTCTGGAGCACGATCGTCTTCGTCGCGTTCCTGGCGATCGGCGCCGCGTGGGCGGACAAGCGTGTGCCGGGCAGTCGTCTCGCCAAGGCGGTCGACTACGCCTCGGACCGCTCGTTCGGCATCTTCCTGAGCCACCCGCTCGTCATCTGGCTGCTCCTGTACGGCGACAGCTGGCTCGAGGGCCTCGTCCCGAAGCCGTGGCTGACGCTCGTCACGTACCTGCTCGTGGTGGTGCTCGCCGTCGCGATCACCGAGGTCTTCCGCTGGACGCCCCTCAGCGTGCCGCTCACGGGTCGTCCGTCGCTGTCGTCTCGGAAGGCCCGTGCCGCGCGCGCCGCGAAGCGGCAGGCCGCGGCCGCGGCCGCGTAGGGGGCCGTTTCGCGCGTAGGAGGTCGTTTCGCGCGTAGGAGGTCGGTTTTTCCGACCTCCTACGCGCGTTTCAGCCTCCTACGCGCGTTTCGACCCGGTGGGCCCACCACGTGACGGACGGGAGGCTCGTGGCGACGCCGCCACGGGCCTCCCGTCCGTCAGGTGGTCGGGTCAGGACGGCTGCCGCTGCTCCGCCTTCGGCGTGCCGACCTCGAGCACACCGTCGGTCATCGTGAGCCGCTGCGGCTTCATGAACCAGGCGACCACCGCCGCGGCGCCGAGGAGCACGCACGAGAGGGCGAACGGCAGCTGCCACCCGGAGGCGTCGATCAGCAGCCCGAAGACGATCGGCGACACCACGCCGGCGATGCCGAACCCGGTGTTCATGAACCCGGACGCGGTCCCGGACCACTGCGGCGCCACGTCCATCGGGATCGCCCAGAGGTTCGCGTTGCAGAGCTCGAGGAAGAAGAACGACAGCGCCAGTGAGATCGTGGCGACGAGGAGTCCCTGTCCGATGACGAGGGGGATCAGGCACACCAGTGACCCGCCGAGCCCGATGACGAGGATGGTCCGTCGCGCGTTGCGGGTGTTCCCGCCCCGGTGGATGATCCGGTCGCTCAGCATGCCGCCGACGGTGTCCCCGACGACGCCGGCGAGCAGGATCAGCGTGGTGAAGAGGGCGAAGTCGCCGATCTCCAGGCCGTACGTCGAGCTCAGGAACGTCGGCAGCCAGGTGAGGAACACCCAGAGCGTCCAGCCGTACCCGAAGTCGACGAAGGTGACCGGCAGGATCTGCTTCGCCATCTGGCCCCACGGCACCGGGGGACGCGTCGCGCGGGTCTCGACGGGCGGCAGCTCGTCGAGCTCGACCTGCTTGATGCCCTTCGCCGACTCCGGCTTGTCGCGGAAGAAGAACCACCACACCACGGCCCACGCGAAGGAGAGTGCGGCGGTGGCGAAGAACGCGAGTCGCCAGCCGCTGATGGCGATGAAGTATGCGACGACGAGGGGCGCGAGGGCGTTGCCGAGTCGCGCGGCCGAGTGCACGACGCCCTGGGCGAAGCCGTTCCGGTCGCGCGGGATCCAGCGGCTCATGGCCTGCGTGGCGGTCGGGAACGCCGCCGCCTCGCTGAGCCCGAGGAGCGCACGTGCGGCGAAGAGGGTCCAGAAACCGACGGCGAACCCGGTCCAGAGCGTCGCGACGCCCCAGATCACCGTGATGACGAACAGCGCCTTGCGCGGCCCGAACTTCTCGCTGATCGTGCCGCCGAACACCTGCAGCAGGGCGTAGGGGAGCGAGAAGGCGGAGACGATGAGACCGGCGGTGGCTTCGTTGAAGCCGAACTCCTCGGTGATGTGGGGGAGTGCGGTGGAGATGTTGGTGCGGTCGATGTACGAGATCGCGTACATGAAGCACAGCAGGAGGAGCACGCGCCCGCGGATGCGTCCGCGGAACGGTGTGCCCTTCGCCGGTGCGGCGGGAGTCGCCGTCGTCATGGGAGCCTCTTCGGGTCTTCTGGTCTTCGGGGCGTTGCGGGGAGATCGCTGCGCGTGCTGAACGAATGGGACGCTAGACCTGATTTCTATCAGCGTCCTTTGTGGTTCGTTGCGGGGACCGATGGACGGTCCGCACGCGGCCGGGGTACGCCGTGGGCGAGCGGGACCGCTCGGTGTCGGTGGTCGCGCCTAGTGTTGACGGCATGGGAGTAGCGATCGAACCCACCCGCGCGGTCCGTCCGTTCGAGGTCATCAGCGAGTACTCGCCGAGCGGTGACCAGCCGGCGGCCATCGCGGAACTCGCCGGTCGGATCAACGCCGGCGAGACTGACGTGGTGCTCCTCGGTGCGACCGGTACCGGCAAGTCGGCGACCACGGCCTGGCTCATCGAGCAGGTCCAACGGCCGACACTGGTGCTCGCGCACAACAAGACGCTCGCCGCGCAGCTGGCGACCGAGTTCCGCGGGCTGCTGCCGAACAACGCCGTCGAGTACTTCGTCTCGTACTACGACTACTACCAGCCGGAAGCGTACGTCCCACAGACGGACACCTTCATCGAGAAGGACTCCTCGGTCAACGCCGAGGTCGAGCGCCTCCGACACTCCACGACGAACTCGCTGCTCAGCCGGCGCGACGTCGTCGTCGTCTCGACGGTGTCCTGCATCTACGGCCTCGGGACGCCGGAGCAGTACATGAACGCCTCGGTCGCGCTGCACCGCGGGCAGACGATCTCCCGCGACCAGCTCGTCCGCCGGTTCGTCGCGATGCAGTACCAGCGCAACGACGTCGACTTCGCCCGCGGGACGTTCCGCGTCCGTGGGGACACCATCGAGATCATCCCGATGTACGAAGAGCACGCGATCCGCATCGAGATGTTCGGTGACGAGGTCGAAGCGCTCAGCTCCCTGCACCCGCTCACCGGCTCCGTGATCGAAGACCTCGACGCCGTGTCGATCTTCCCGGCGTCGCACTACGTCGCCGACACCGACGTCATGCACCGGGCGATCGGCACGATCAAGGAAGAACTCGCCGAGCGCCTCGCCGAGCTCGAAGGGCAGGGCAAGCTGCTCGAAGCGCAGCGCCTCCGGATGCGCACCACGTTCGACATCGAGATGATGGAGCAGATCGGCTTCTGTTCGGGCATCGAGAACTACTCGCGGCACGTCGACGCCCGCATGCCAGGTGAAGCGCCGCACTGCCTGCTCGACTACTTCCCGGACGACTTCCTCATCGTGATCGACGAGTCGCACGTCACGGTGCCGCAGATCGGCGCGATGTACGAAGGCGACGCCTCGCGCAAGCGCACCCTCGTCGACCACGGGTTCCGTCTGCCGAGCGCCCTCGACAACCGTCCGCTGACGTGGGAGGAGTTCCTCGAGCGCGCCGGCCAGAAGGTGTACCTGTCGGCAACGCCGGGGCGCTACGAGCTCGGCGTCACCGACAGCGTCGTCGAGCAGATCATCCGCCCGACGGGCCTCGTGGACCCCGAGATCGTCATCAAGCCCTCCGACGGGCAGATCGACGACCTGCTCGAGGAGATCCAGCAGCGCGTCGAGAAGAACGAGCGCGTGCTCGTGACGACCCTCACCAAGCGCATGGCCGAGGAACTCACGGACTTCCTCGGGAACGCCGGGGTCCGGGTCCGCTACCTGCACTCGGACGTCGACACGCTCAAGCGCGTCGAGCTCCTGACCGAGCTGCGACAGGGCGTCTACGACGTGCTCGTCGGCATCAACCTGTTGCGTGAGGGCCTCGACCTGCCGGAGGTCTCGCTCGTGGCGATCCTCGACGCCGACAAGGAAGGCTTCCTCCGCTCGTCGACCTCGCTCATCCAGACGATCGGTCGTGCCGCCCGAAACGTCTCCGGCCAGGTCCTGATGTACGCGGACAAGATGACCGACTCGATGAAGCAGGCCATCGAGGAGACCGACCGCCGTCGCGAGAAGCAGGTCGCGTACAACCTGGAACACGGCATCGACCCGCAGCCGCTCCGCAAGAAGATCGGCGACATCACCGAGCAGCTCGCACGCGAGAACGACGACACGCAGGAGCTCCTCGAACGCCGCGGTGGTGGCGCGAAGGACCGCGGTCGTGCACCCACACCGTCGCTCAAGCGCGGAGGCATCGCGGGAGAGGGCGCGACGCAGCTCGAGGCGACCATCGCCGACCTCAACGACCAGATGCTCCAGGCGGCCACCGAGCTGAAGTTCGAGCTCGCGGCACGTCTGCGCGACGAGGTCCAGGACCTCAAGAAGGCGCTGCGCCAGATGGAGTCGGCCGGGCATGTCCGCTGAGCAGCCGCGGAAGACCGTCGTCGTCACCGGCGCCAGCGCCGGGTTGGGGTACTTCGCGGCGGAGCAGCTCGCCGCGGCCGGGCACCGGGTGGTGCTCGCCACCCGGAGCCCCGAGCGTGCGACGGCGGCCGCCGACAGCATCCGTCGACACGTTCCCGGCGCGTCGCTCGAGCACCTGCACGTGGACCTCGCCGACCTCGACGTCGTGCGTGCGGCGGCGGCAGCCCTCGGGGAACTCGGCCCGATCGACGCCGTGGTCAACAACGCCGGCGTCGTGGGATCGCGGACGGAGCGGTTCACCGCGCAGGGGATCGAGCTGCAGGTTGGGACGAACCACCTCGGGCACTTCGCGTTCACCGCGCTCGTGCTCCCACTGCTCGAGGAGACCGCGGGACGCGTCGTCCACCTCGGGTCGATCGCGCACCGCTGGGCATCGCTCGACCCGTCGGATCCGTTCCGGGTCGGGCACTACTCCGGCTACCGGCAGTACGCCCGCAGCAAGCTCGCCGTGATGCTCTTCGGCTTCGAACTCGCCGAGCGACTCGCGGACGCCGGCTCCCCGGTGTCGAGCGTGGTCGCGCACCCCGGCCTCTCGTTGGACTCGCTCGCGCCGTCGCGTCCCGCGATCCAGCCCGCGCGGACCGAGCCGGCGTGGACCCGACCGGGGCAGCGGCTGTTCGCCCAGGGCAAGGACGCCGGAGCCCACCCCCTCGTCCACGCCGCGGTCGGCGACGACGTCCGGTCCGGCGAGTACTGGGGGCCCGGCGGGTTCATGCAGCTCCGCGGTCCGGCGGCGGTCGTCCCGGCCGAGCCACGTGCGCACGACCGTGGCGAAGCGGCACGGCTCTGGCGGGCGAGCGAGCGCGCTTCCGGGGTCGCGTTCGCTCTCGACGCACTCGTCTGATGCCGTTCCCGGACCGAATGTCGGAGCGCCTTCGTAGAATCGACGGTGATGACCATCACCTCTGACCGCGGTACCGCGACCTCCGGCCGGAGCGCCTTCGGCGACTCCGCCAACACCGACCTCGAGCCCGCAGACCAGCACCTCCCGGGTGGGGCTGCACCGCACGACACCTCGACGCTCAGCGTCCGTGGCGCGCGCGTGCACAACCTGCGCGACGTCGACCTCGAGATCCCGCGCGACTCCCTCGTCGTGTTCACCGGCCTGTCCGGCTCGGGGAAGTCCTCGTTGGCGTTCGACACGATCTTCGCCGAGGGACAGCGTCGCTACGTCGAGTCGCTCTCGGCGTACGCGCGCCAGTTCCTCGGGCAGGTCGACCGCCCCGACGTCGACTTCATCGAGGGGCTCTCGCCCGCGGTCTCGATCGACCAGAAGTCGACGAACCGCAACCCGCGGTCGACGGTCGGCACCATCACCGAGGTCTACGACTACATGCGCCTGCTCTGGGCGCGCATCGGGATCCCGCACTGCCCGACGTGCGGCGAGGTCATCAGCAAGCAGACGGTCCAGCAGATCGCGGACCAGCTCATGACCCAGGAGACCGGCACCCGGTTCCAGGTCCTGGCCCCGATCGTCTCCAAGAAGAAGGGCGAGTTCGTCGACCTCTTCCAGGAGCTCGCGGCGTCCGGCTACTCGCGCGCGATCGTCGACGGCGAGCGGATCCAGCTGAGCAGCCCGCCCACGCTCAAGAAGCAGGTCAAGCACGACATCTCGGTGATCGTCGACCGGCTCGTGGCGAGCGACGACATCCTCGGCCGCCTCACCGACTCCCTCGAGACGGCACTGCGCCTGACGAACGGCACGGTCGCGATCGACCTCGTCGACCACGAAGGGCCCGGCGCGGTCCGGACCTACTCCGAGAACCTCTCCTGCCCGAACAACCACCCGCTGGCACTCACCGAGATCGAGCCACGGACGTTCTCGTTCAACGCCCCGTTCGGCGCGTGCCCGGAGTGCTCCGGCCTCGGGACGCGCATGTCGGTGGACCCCGACCTCGTGCTCGGTGACCCGGAAGCCTCGCTGGCCGACGGTGTCCTGCTGCCCTGGACCGGTACGAGCGGCCTGTACTCGTACTTCGAGAAGCTCCTGGCCGGCCTCGGCAAGGAGCTCGGCTTCCGGCTCGACACCCCCTGGAACCAGCTCGACGCGTCGGTGCAGGCAGCGATCCTCACCGGCAAGGACTTCGAGGTATCGGTGTCCTGGCGCAACCGCTTCGGCCGCGAGATGCGCTACACCAGCGGCTTCGAAGGCGTGATGCCGTACATCGAGCGCAAGTTCGCCGAGGCGGAGTCCGACTCCCAGCGCCAGCGCTTCCAGGGCTACCTGCGGGAGGTCCCGTGCCCCGTGTGCGACGGCACCCGTCTCAAGCCAGAGGTCCTCGCCGTCACCGTGGCGGACCGCAGCATCGCGGACGTGACCGAGCTCAGCCTCGACAACGCGTACGCGTTCATGGAGACCCTGACACTCACCGAGCGTGAGGCCCACATCGCCGCGGCCGTGCTGCGCGAGATCCGGGCACGACTCGAATTCCTGCTCGAGGTCGGCCTCAACTACCTGACGCTGTCCCGCGGCGCCGGTTCGCTGTCCGGCGGAGAGGCACAGCGCATCCGGCTCGCGACCCAGATCGGGTCGGGGCTGACCGGCGTGCTCTACGTCCTCGACGAGCCGAGCATCGGCCTGCACCAGCGCGACAACCGCCGGCTGATCGACACCCTCGTGAAGCTGAAGAACCTCGGCAACACCCTCATCGTCGTCGAGCACGACGAGGACACGATCCGCACGGCGGACTGGGTCGTCGACATCGGTCCGGGCGCCGGGGTGAACGGCGGCAACGTCGTGCACTCGGGCTCGTACGAGGGCATCATCGAGAACCGCGAGTCGATCACGGGCGACTACCTCGCCGGGCGTCGCATGATCGAGATGCCGTCGGAACGCCGGAAGATCAACAAGAAGCGCGTGATCAGCGTGCAGGGCGCCCGTGCCAACAACCTCAAGGAAGTCGACGTCGACTTCCCGCTCGGGGTGTTCACCGCGGTGACCGGCGTCAGTGGTTCCGGCAAGTCCACGCTGGTGAACGACATCCTCTACAAGGTGCTCGCGAACCAGCTCAACGGCGCACGGCACATCGCCGGCAAGCACACCCGCGTCAAGGGCCTCGACCAGCTCGACAAGGTCGTGCACGTCGACCAGGCACCGATCGGCCGCACCCCGCGGTCGAACCCGGCGACCTACACCGGCGTGTTCGACCGGATCCGGCAGCTCTTCGCGGAGACCCCGGAAGCCAAGGCCCGCGGCTACCAGCCCGGTCGCTTCAGCTTCAACGTCAAGGGTGGTCGCTGCGAGAACTGCTCCGGTGACGGCACGATCAAGATCGAGATGAACTTCCTCCCGGACGTCTACGTCGCGTGCGAGGTCTGTGGCGGTGCGCGGTACAACCGCGAGACGCTGCAGGTGCACTACAAGGGCAAGGACATCTCCGAGGTCCTCGACATGCCGATCAGCGAAGCGGCCGAGTTCTTCGAGCCGATCTCCGCGATCCACCGCTACATGGCGACCCTCGTCGACGTCGGTCTCGGGTACGTGCGGCTCGGCCAGAGCGCGACGACCCTCTCCGGCGGCGAAGCGCAGCGCGTGAAGCTCGCGACGGAACTCCAGCGCCGGTCCAACGGTCGCACCGTGTACGTGCTCGACGAGCCGACGACTGGCCTGCACTTCGAGGACGTCCGGAAGCTGCTGCTCGTGCTGCAGGGCCTCGTCGACAAGGGCAACACGGTCATCACGATCGAGCACAACCTCGACGTCATCAAGTCGGCGGACTGGCTTATCGACATGGGGCCGGAAGGTGGTTCCGGTGGTGGCACCGTCCTGGCGACGGGGACGCCGGAGTTCGTCGCGGACGTACCCGAGAGCCACACCGGTGTCTTCCTGCGCGAGATCTTCGACGCGCAGGACGCCCGCGTCGGCAAGGAGCGCTCCGTCGGCGCCCGCACGGTCTCCGAGACCGGCACGCTGAAGCGCGGCACGAAGGCGGGTGCTCGGTAGGTGGCGGACACCGTCCCGTGGCGCCCGAAGGCGGGGGAGATCCCGACCGACCCGGGCGTCTACCGCTGGCGTGACGGCGACGGCCGGGTGCTCTACGTCGGCAAGGCGAAGAACCTCCGCGCACGGCTGAGCAACTACTTCGCGCCGCTGCCGACGCTGCACGAGCGGACCCGGCGGATGGTCCTCACGGCGAAGAGCGTCGAGTGGACGACCGTCGGGTCCGAGATCGAGGCGCTCCAGCTCGAGTACACGTGGATCAAGGAGTTCGATCCGCCGTTCAACGTCAAGTTCCGGGACGACAAGTCGTACCCGTACATGGCGATCACGATGGCGGACGAAGCCCCGCGGGTGATGGTGACGCGGAACCGGAAGATCAGGGGCGCGAAGTACTTCGGGCCCTACCCGAAGATCTGGGCCGTGCACGACACGATCGACCTGATGATCAAGGTGTTCCCGATCCGCACCTGCTCGGACTCGTCGTACAAGCGCGCGATGCAGACCGGCAAGCCGTGCTTCCCCGGGCAGATCGGCAAGTGCGGCGGGCCGTGCTCGCAGCGGGTCACGATCGCGGAGCACCGTGCCCTGGTCGAGGAGTTCGTCCGGTTCATGGCGAGCTACGACCGCCGGGTGATCACCGAGCTCCGGCAGCGCATGGGCGCCTCCGCCGACGCGATGCAGTACGAGCAGGCCGCGAAGTACCGCGACCAGGTCGAGGCGCTCGAGGCCGTGCTCGAGAAGTCCGCCGTCGTGCTCCGCGACTCGGTGGACCTCGACCTGTTCGGCATCGCCGAGGACGAACTCGCCGCCGCCGTGCAGTTGTTCTCGGTCCGCGGCGGTCGCATCCGCGGTGTCCGCGGCTGGGTCGTCGACAAGGAACTCGACATCTCGACCGGCGACCTCGTCGAACAGATCGTGCAGGGCAACTACGCGACGAACGACGAGCCGCCGCGCGAAGTCGTCGTGCCCGCACTGCCCGAGGACGCCGACGCGCTGCAGCAGTGGCTCAGCGACCGTCGTGGCGGCCGGGGGACCAAGCTCAGCACCGCGCAGCGCGGCGACCGGGCCGGCCTCGCACGGACCGCGTCGCAGAACGCCCAGCAGGCGCTGATGCTCTACAAGACCAAGCGCTCGGCCGACTACACCACGCGTGCCGCAGCCCTGGCCGACATCCAGGACGCGCTCGGGATGACCGAGGCGCCGCTGCGGATGGAGTGCTACGACATCTCGCACCTGCAGGGCACGAACGTCGTGGCGTCGATGGTCGTGTTCGAGGACGGTCTGCCCCGCAAGGACCAGTACCGGCGCTACTCGATCGCCGAGACCCGCGACGACACCGACAGCATGCACCAGGTGCTGACCCGTCGGCTCGCGCGGCTCGACGAGGACGCCGAGCTGCCCGAGCAGCCGGACCAGAACGCCGACGGCGTGGTCGCGGTGGAGAAGCCCACGAAGCGGTTCGCGTACCGCCCGCAGCTCCTCATCGTCGACGGCGGCCAGCCCCAGGTCCAGGCGGCGAAGCGGGCGATGGACGAAGCAGGTGTCACCGACATCGCACTCGTCGGGATCGCCAAGCGGCTGGAGGAACTCTGGCTGCCCGACGACGACTTCCCGGTGATCCTGCCGCGCAACTCCGAGGCGCTCTTCCTCATCCAGCGCATCCGTGACGAGGCGCACCGGTTCGCGATCACCCACCAGCGGGGACGCCGCAAGCGCGACGTCCGCACGCAGCTCTCGGAGATCCCGGGGCTCGGGCCGAGCCGGGTGAGTGCGCTGTTGAAGCACTTCGGTTCGGTGGCGCGGCTGCGGTCCGCCACGGCGGACGAGATCGCCGAGGTCAACGGGGTGGGTCCGGCGACCGCGGCTGCGGTGGTCCGGAAGCTGACGACGGTGCCGACGAGCACGCCGACCGGCGAGTCGCCGACGAGCGCGCCCCAGCCGGCGGAGCCGGATGGGCAGGACACGGACGACGCGACCCGCTCTGGAGGCCCGGTGCAGGTCCCAAAGACGACCGCCGACGGTCCGCACCTGCCTGTATGACGCGTGACGAGCCTCCAGGCCGGCCTGCGGACCGCGCGTGGCGGGGGATAGCCTTGTCCGCGAGCCCAACCGACCCGAGACCACCCGTCCGGGCCGTCCCGGAGAGCCCTGGCGACGCGCCCGGGCAGCGACGACGGAGCACATCTCTCAGATGACCGACACCGAACCGAAGCCCCAGCACGACGTCCTCATCGTCACCGGGATGTCCGGTGCGGGCAGGTCGACGGTCGGCAAGGCCCTCGAGGACCTCGACTGGTACGTCGTCGACAACCTGCCGACCCAGATGCTCGGTCCGCTGACCGACCTCGCCGACCGGGCGGGGGAGAAGATCCCGAAGCTCGCCGCGGTGGTCGACGTCCGTGGCGGGCGGCACTTCACCGATCCCGAAGCCGCCGTCGAACAGTTGCGCGCGAGCACCTCCGCACGGGTGCGCGTGCTGTTCCTCGAGGCGACCGACCAGGTCCTGGTGCGCCGGTTCGAGCAGGTCCGTCGACCGCACCCGCTGCAGGGCGAGGACACGCTGCTGGACGGCATCGCCCGCGAGCGTCAGCGGCTCCTCGGACTCCGAGAGGCGTCCGACGTGATCATCGACACCTCCGACCTCAACATCCACCAGCTCGCGAACACCGTCATCGAGAAGTTCGCCGAGGACCGCTTCACGGGTGTTCAGGTGACGCTGATGAGCTTCGGGTTCAAGTACGGGCTGCCGGCGGACGCGGACATGGTCGCCGACGTGCGGTTCCTCCCGAACCCGTACTGGGTGCCGGAACTCCGGCCCCACACGGGCCTCGACAAGCCCGTCTCGGACTACGTCCTGGCCCAGTCCGGCGCCCGTCCGTTCGTGGACCGGTACGCCGCCGTGCTGGAGCCCGTCCTGGACGGCTACCAGCGCGAGAACAAAAGACACGCTACGATCGCCATCGGCTGTACCGGCGGGAAGCACCGCTCGGTCGCCATCGTCGCCGAGTTGGCGAGTCTCCTCCGCGGGATGCCCAACGTCGCCGTGCGTGTGAAGAACCGAGATCTCGGCCGGGAGTGACCGTCCCACCGGCCGCTCCACACGGCTGCGCCACCGGGACCGACGAGCCCCACCACCAGAAACGTTAGGAATGATGCTGTGCCGTTGACTGCCGAGGTCAAGGACGAACTGGCCAGGGTCGTCGTGGGCCGCAACACGGTCCGTGCCGCCGAGCTCGCGACCGTGCTGCGCTTCGCGGGCGGGCTGCACGTGATCTCCGGCCGCATCGCCGTCGAGGTCGAGCTCGACACCCGGATCATCGTGCACCGTGTCCGCAAGGACCTCGCCGAGCTCTACGGCGTCCGCAGCGAGGCCTCGGTGGGCTCGTCGGCGTCCGCTCGACGTGGCACCCGCTACCTGGTCCGCGTGCTCGAGGCCGGGGAGACCCTCGCACGCCAGACCGGGCTGATGGACGCCCGCCGTCGTCCGGTCCGTGGGCTGCCGAACCGGCTGACCACCGGGAACCGCGAGGACCTCGCCGCGATCTGGCGCGGTGCGTTCCTCGCCGCCGGCACCCTGACCGACCCGGGTCGCGCCGCAGCGCTCGAGGTGACCTGCCCCGGCAACGAGGCGGCGATGGCCCTGGTGGGAGCCGCGTCGCGTCTCGGGATCGCCGCGAAGGGCCGTGAGGTCCGCGGGGTGCACCGCGTCGTCATCCGCGACGGCGAGGCCATCGGGCAGATGCTCACCGTGATGGGTGCAGCGCGCACCACCGCAGAGTGGGAGGAGATGCGCCAACGCCGGGAGGTCCGCGCGACCGCCAACCGCCTGGTGAACTTCGACGACGCGAACCTCCGCCGCTCCGCCCAGGCCGCCGTCGCCGCGTGCGCACGGGTCGAGCGCGCGCTCGAGATCCTCGGCGACGAGGTTCCGGACCACCTGCAGTACGCCGGGTCCCTGCGACTCGCACACCGGGACGCGTCGCTCGACGAACTCGGCCAGCACGCCGACCCGCCCATGACGAAGGACGCCATCGCCGGCCGCATCCGCCGCCTCCTCGCGATGGCCGACAAGCGCGCCGCGGAACTCGACATCCCGGGCACCGAGGCCAGCGTCCCCGAGGAGCTCGAGGGCGCCTGAGGCCTCCTCGTCCGACCCGTCCCGACGTGGCGCTTCCTGGACGTCACACGGGCGGGCGCTGATGCTCTGACTGCTAGGGTCGTTACGGCGACGTTACGGGGCGTATCGTCACCACACGCGGGCCCGACGAGGGCTCGCGACTCCGAAAGCAGCGCCCCCTGGGCGCTCCACACCCAACAGGAGATCCATTGACCGTCAAGATCGGCATCAACGGCTTCGGCCGCATCGGCCGTAACTTCTTCCGGGCCGCCCTCGCCAAGGGCAGCGACCTCGAGATCGTGGCGGTGAACGACCTCACCGACAACGCCGCGCTGGCGAACCTGCTGAAGTTCGACTCCATCACGGGCCGTCTCGGCGTCTCCGTCGAGCTCGACGGCGACAACATCGTCGTCGACGGCAAGCCGATCAAGGTCCTCGCGGAGCGCGACCCCGCCAACCTCCCCTGGGGCGAGCTGGGTGTCGACATCGTCATCGAGTCGACCGGGTTCTTCACCAAGGCCGCCGACGCGCAGAAGCACATCGACGCAGGCGCCAAGAAGGTCATCATCTCCGCCCCGGCCACGGGTGACGACGTCACCATCGTGCTCGGCGTGAACGAGGACCAGTACGACCCGGCGAACCACAACATCATCTCGAACGCGTCGTGCACCACGAACAGCCTCGCGCCGCTCGCCAAGGTGTTCAACGACAAGTTCGGCATCGAGCGCGGTCTCATGACCACGGTCCACGCCTACACCGCCGACCAGAACCTCCAGGACGGCCCGCACAAGGACCCGCGTCGCGCCCGCGCCGCTGCCCTTAACATCGTGCCGACCTCGACCGGTGCCGCCAAGGCCATCGGGCAGGTCATGCCGGAGCTCGCCGGCAAGCTCGACGGCTACGCCCTCCGCGTGCCGGTCCCGACCGGGTCGATCACCGACCTGACGCTCGAGACCAAGGCCGAGGTCACCGTCGACGAGATCAACGCCGCCTACAAGGAGGCCGCAGAGGGCGCCCTCAAGGGCATCCTGCTCTACAGCGAGGACCCGCTGGTGTCGACCGACATCACCACGGACCCGCACTCGTCGATCTACGACTCCGGCCTGACCAAGGTCATCGGCGGTCTCGTGAAGATCACGTCGTGGTACGACAACGAGTGGGGCTACTCGAACCGCCTCGTCGACCTGACCGAGTTCGTGGGCGAGCGTCTCTGAGCATGACCCTCCGCACCCTCGAGGACCTCGGCGACCTCGCCGGCAAACGTGTCGTCGTCCGCTGTGACCTGAACGTCCCGCTCAAGGACGGCGTGATCACGGACGACGGCCGCGTGCGGGCGTCGCTCGCGACGCTCAACACGCTCATCAACGCCGGCGCTCGCGTCATCGTCATCTCCCACCTCGGCCGTCCCGACGGGTCGCCGGCGCCGGAGTACTCGCTGGCCCCGGTGGCCCAGCGCCTCTCCGAGCTGTTCGGGAAAGAGGTGACGTTCGTCGGCGAGACCGTCGGCGACGACGCCACCGCGGCCGCCGAGGCCCTCGGGGACGGCGACGTCCTGCTGCTCGAGAACCTCCGCTTCAACCCGGAGGAGACCTCGAAGGACGCCGCCGTGCGCGGTGGCTTCGCGGACCGCATCGCCGCCCTGGCCGACGCCTTCGTGTCGGACGGCTTCGGCGTCGTGCACCGCAAGCAGGCCTCCGTGTACGAGCTCGCCTCTGCGCTGCCCTCGGCGGCCGGCGAGCTCATCGAGACCGAACTCCGCGTGCTCGAGCGCCTGACCACGAACCCGGAGCGCCCGTACACGGTGGTGCTCGGTGGCTCGAAGGTCAGCGACAAGCTCGGCGTGATCGACCACCTGCTCCCGCAGGTGGACACGCTGTGCATCGGTGGCGGCATGCTGTTCACCTTCCTCGCGGCGCAGGGGCACGGCGTCGCCAAGTCCCTGCTCGAGCAGGACCAGCTCGACGTCGTGCGCTCGTACCTGGCGAAGGCCGACGAGCTGGGCGTGACGATCGACCTGCCGACCGACGTCGTCGTGGCGTCCGGCTTCGCGGCCGACGCCGACCACGAGACGGTCGCCGCCGACGCCATCGAGTCCTCCTCGTTCGGCGCCGACGGCATCGGCCTGGACATCGGCCCGGAGACGGCGGCGCGGTTCGCGTCGGCGGTGTCCGGTTCGAAGACCGTGTTCTGGAACGGCCCGATGGGCGTGTTCGAGTTCCCGGCGTTCGCCGCCGGCACGAAGACCGTCGCGCAGGCCCTCACCGAGGTCGACGGCCTCGGGGTCGTCGGTGGTGGCGACTCCGCGGCTGCCGTCAGGTCCCTCGGGTTCTCGGACGACCAGTTCGGGCACATCTCGACCGGTGGCGGCGCGAGCCTCGAGTTCCTCGAGGGCAAGTCGCTCCCCGGTCTCGAAGCCCTGGGGTGGACCCGATGACCCGCACGCCGTTCATCGCCGGCAACGCTGGGAAGGACGCAGCATGAACCGCACCCCCTTCATCGCCGGCAACTGGAAGATGAACCTGGATCACCTCCAGGCCATCGCCACCGTGCAGAAGCTCGCGTGGACCCTGAAGGACGCCCGCCACGACTTCGACGACGTCGAGGTCGCGGTGTTCCCGCCCTTCACCGACCTCCGCAGCGTGCAGACGCTCATCTCGGCGGACAAGCTCCCGATCCGCTTCGGTGCGCAGGACCTCTCCCAGCACGACTCCGGCGCTTACACGGGCGACGTCTCGGGCGCGTTCCTCGCTGCCCTCGACGCGGCCTACGTGATCGTCGGGCACTCCGAGCGTCGCACCGTCCACGGTGAGACCGACGAGGTCGTCGCCGCGAAGACCGCCGCCGCCGTCAAGCACGGACTCGTGCCGGTCGTCTGCGTCGGCGAGACCGGCGAGCAGCGCGAGAGCCGCGGAGCCGGTGTCGTACCGGTCGAGCAGCTCCAGGTCGTGCTCGACGCGGTCAAGCCGGCCGAGATCGTCGTCGCGTACGAGCCGGTCTGGGCGATCGGCTCCGGCCAGGCGGCCACGGCGGAGCAGGCACAGGACGAATGCGCAGCACTCCGTCGCGGGATCGCTGCGGCGTGGGGCGACGAAGCTGCTGCCGAGACCCGCGTGCTGTACGGCGGCTCCGTGAAGTCGGGCAACATCGCGGGCTTCCTGCGCGAGCCCGACGTCGACGGTGCGCTCGTCGGCGGGGCGTCGCTCGACGTCCAGGAGTTCGCGGCCATCGCGCGCTTCCGCCAGCACGTCGGGCTCTGACACACCGTTCCGTCCGGTGTACCGGCCGAGCCCAGCTCGGCCGGTATACTCGTACGGCTGACTGACACGAAAGGTACGTCGTGGCGATTCTCTCCGTCGTGCTGCAGGTGCTCCTCGCTATCACGAGTCTCCTGCTCACGCTCCTCATCCTCCTGCACAAGGGCCGCGGTGGCGGTCTCTCCGACATGTTCGGCGGTGGTGTGACGAGCAACCTCGGGGCGTCCGGCGTGGCCGAGCGCAACCTCAACCGGATCACGGTGATCCTCGGTCTCCTCTGGATCGTGTCGATCATCGTGCTCGGGCTCATCAACAAGTTCACGGCGGGGAGCTGATCCATGGCAACCGGAGGCAGTGCAATCCGGGGTTCGCGCGTCGGCGCGGGCCCGATGGGGGAGCAGGACCGCGGGGTCCAGGCAGAGCGTGTGGCGATCTCGTACTGGGACGCCCTCGGCAACGAGGTCGTGCGGTACTTCTCCGCGACCCTGCCGGACGAGGAGATCCCCGAGACGGTCGACTCGCCGTCCACCGGGCTCCCGGCCGGTCGTGACAAGGAGAACCCGCCGCAGGTCACGAAGACCGAGCCGTACAAGACGCACCTCGCGTACGTGAAGGAACGCCGCACCGAAGAGGAAGCCGAGCAGCTCCTCGAGGACGCGCTCCAGCAGCTCCGGCAGCGTCGCGGTACCGCGAAGTAGCACCAGACGTCACGAAGGCCCCCGCACCGATCGGTGCGGGGGCCTTCGTCGTGCGGGGTGCGTGGGGCGCGGACGCCCAGGCGTGGTGAGATCGCGTTCGGTGTCGGTACCGGTGCCGCGACTGCGACACGAAGTGCGATCTCACCACGGGTGGCCTGCGCAACCACACGGAAGACGGGAGGCACGGTGCCAGCTGGCACCGTGCCTCCCGTCTTCGAAGTGCGCGCGTCAGTACGTCGACGCGATGAGGTTCTCCGGGACGTCACGCGCGGCGTCCTGGTCCACGAAGAACACCGTGCGCTTGCGACCCTGCACGCCACCGACGGGGACCTCGTCCACCGAGGCGCCGGCCAGCGCGAGCCCGAGCACGGACGCCTTCTCGGCACCGGAGAGGATCACCCAGACCCGCTGCGACGCGTTGATCGCCGGGTAGGTCAGGGTCAGCCGCTGCGGCGGCGGCTTGGGGGAGTCGTCGACCGACAGCACGACGCGGTCGGTGACGGCGAGCTGCGGGAACTCCGGGAACAGCGACGCCGTGTGCCCGTCCGGTCCGACGCCGAGGAGCGTGATGTCGAACTTCGGCGCGACGGCCGAGTCCGGCGCAGCAGCCTGGAGCTCGCGCTCGTACTGCGTCGCTGCCTCGTCGATGGTCAGGCCGGCGTCCGACGCCGCCATCGGGTGGATGTTCTCCGCCGGGATCGCGACGTGGTCGAAGAAGTCCGTCTGCGTGCCGGTGATGTTGCGGTCCGCGTCACCCTCCGGCACCCAGCGCTCGTCGACCCACCACACGTGCACCTTCGACCAGTCGACGCTCTCGCGCGCCTGCGACTGACCGATGGCCGCGAGGACCAGGGACGACACCGAGCCACCGCTGATCGCGATGTCGGCACGCTCCTGCTCGTCGAGCACGTCGATGATCTTCGTGATGAACCGTGCGGCGACGGAGGCGCCGAGGGCCTGCTTGTCCGGGTGCACCAGCACCCGCCGTTCGTTGGTCACGTGACTCCCGTGTTCGTGGTGCGGCCACCCGATGTGACCGCCGTCGGTCCGGCCGGCCGGTCCCCGTCGTGACGACGGCGGCAGACCGACCGGACCGCTGTGGAGCTGATCAGCCCGCGACGGAATCGCGGAGCTGGGCCACCCCGTGCTTGACGACGTCCCCGAACAGGACGTCTGGGTCGAGTCTACGGAGTTCCTCGGCCAGGCAGTCGCGCAGGTTGCGGCGTGGCAGCGACAGATCGTGCGTCGGCTGACCGGGCATCGACAGGGTCGCGACGTCGACGAGGGAACGCTCGAGCTCGATCGTGCCGCTCTCACGCACCAGGGAGACGCCGTGGATGCCGCTCGACCCGGTCGCGCGCGGCGACGTGACGACGGACACCGGCACCTGGAGCTGCAGTCGCAGCCACGCGGCGAGGAGGATCGTCGACGGGCTGTCGCTCGCTCCCGAGACCTCGACGCCGGTGATCGGCTCGTACGGCGGCTGGTCGAGCGCCGCGGCGAGCTGGTTCCGCCACAGGGTGAGCCGGGTCCACGCGAAGTCGGTGTCACCCGGCACGTAGGACGCTCCGAGCGCTGCGATCGCGATGCTCGGGTCCTTCTGCGCTGCGGCGTCGGTGATCCGGCGCTGCGCGATGCGCCCGAGCGAGGACTCGGACGGCTTCGACGGTGCGATCCCGGGCCACCAGGCGACGACGGGCGCGTCCGGCAGCAGGAGGCCCGTGACCAGGCTCTCCTCGTCGGTGGCCGTCTCGCCGTAGGCGCGGAGCACGATGACCTCGCTCGCGCCGGCGTCGCTCCCCACGCGGATCTGCGCGTCGAGGCGACCGGGCGAGTGGATGTCGCCGTCGTTCTTCGACACGATGATCACGCGCATCGGGTGCTCGCGAGAAGCCTCGTTCGCGGCCGCGATCGCCTCTTCCTCGTGGCCGAGGGCCGTCGAGATGATGAGCGTCAGGACACGACCGAGTGCGACGGCGCCGCCCTCTTCGCGGATGTGGACCAGGGTCTTCTGGATCTTCGAGACCGTGGTGTTCGGCAGATCGATCTTCATGGACGCCTCCAGGTCCGTCCGTCGCGGGCGAGGAGGTCGTCGGCCGAAGCCGGACCCCACGTGCCGGGACGGTACTGCTCGGGCTGGCCTTGCGTGGCCCAGAACTCCTCGATCGGGTCGAGGATCTTCCAGGACAGCTCGACCTCCTGGTGCCGCGGGAAGAGCGGCGGGTCACCGAGGAGCACGTCGAGGATGAGTCGCTCGTACGCCTCTGGTGATGCTTCGGTGAACGCGTGGCCGTAGCCGAAGTCCATCGTCACGTCGCGCACCTGGGTGCCGACGCCGGGGACCTTCGAGCCGAAGCGCAGCGTCACGCCCTCGTCCGGCTGGACGCGGATGACGAGTGCGTTCTGGCCGAGCGGGGACTGCGGGATGCCGAACACGTCCTCGGGGACGCGCTTGAACACGATCGCGATCTCCGTGACGCGGCGGCCGAGGCGCTTGCCCGCGCGCAGGTAGAACGGGACGCCCTGCCAGCGGCGCGTGGCGATGTTCAGCTTGATCGCCGCGAACGTCTCCGTGCCGGACTCCGGGTTCATCCCCGCTTCCTCGAGGAAGCCGAGGACCTTCTCGCCGCCCTGCCAGCCGCCGGCGTACTGCCCGCGGGCGGTCGCGGTCGACAGGTCGTCCGGGAGCTCCACCGCGGAGAGCACCTTCTCCTTCTCGGCACGGAGGTGACCGGCCTTGAACGAGACGGGCTCCTCCATCGCGGTGAGCGCGAGGAGCTGGAGCAGGTGGTTCTGGATGACGTCGCGCGCCGCACCGATGCCGTCGTAGTACGCGGCACGTCCGGCGACGCCGATGTCCTCGGCCATCGTGATCTGCACGTGGTCGACGTAGTTCGAGTTCCAGATGGGTTCGTACATCTGGTTCGCGAACCGCAGCGTCAGGAGGTTCTGGACCGTCTCCTTGCCGAGGTAGTGGTCGATGCGGAACACGTCGTCGGGAGCGAAGACGCTCTCCACGATTGCGTTCAGCTCGCGAGCGGTGCGGAGGTCGGAGCCGAACGGCTTCTCCACCACGACACGGCTCCAGGAACCGTCCCGCTTCTCGGTCAGGCCGGACAGCTTGAGCTGCTCGGTGACGACCGGGAACATCTTCGGCGGGATCGAGAGGTAGAACGCGTGGTTGCCGAGCGTTCCGCGTTCGGCGTCGAGTGCGTCGACCGTCTCCTTGAGCTGGACGAACGCGTCGGGGTCGTCGAAGGACCCCTGGACGAAGCGGATGCCCTGTTCGAGCTGCCGCCAGACGTCCTCGTCGAAGGGAGTACGCGAGTGCTCCTTGACCGCGTCGTGGACGAGCTGGGAGAAGTCTTGGTCCTCCCAGTCACGTCGAGCGAACCCGACCAGCGCGAATCCAGGGGGCAGGAGCCCCCGGTTCGCGAGGTCGTACACCGCGGGCATCAGCTTCTTGCGGGACAGGTCGCCCGTCACGCCGAAGATGATGAGGGTACTGGGACCCGCGATGCGGTTCAGTCGACGATCCGTGGGCAGCCGGAGCGGGTTGTGCTCCGGGGTGATCGCCACCGGTGACATGTGTCGGTGAACTCCTTTTGGTGTCAGGAACGTACTGCGGCCGTGAGCGCCTGTGCGAGCGCGGGGACGTCCCGCGTCGACAGGGTCAGGACCGGGCGCCCGTGCTGCGCGAGGACGCTGGCGTCCCCCGCTGCCTGCGCCCGGATGAGCTGGCCGAAGGTGAAGGGGCGGCCGGGGACGTCGAGGTCTGCCTGGTCGTCGGAGACGATCTGCAGGAACACGCCGTTCGCGGGGCCACCCTTGTGGTACTGCCCGGTCGAGTGCAGGAACCGGGGGCCGTACCCGAAGGTGACGGGGCGGCCGGTGCGCGCCGCGAGCAGGTCGCGGAGCGGCTCGAGGGACTGGCTCGTCGTGCGGTCGACGTACGCCTGGACGGCGACGTAGCCGTGGTCGCCGAGACCGGACAGGAGGCTCGTCACGGCCTGGGCGGTGGTGGTGCCCGGTTCGAAGCCGGTCGCCGTCACCGCCGTGCCCGCTTCCTCGAAGGCGGGTTCCGGTCGCGGGGAGCCGTCGCCGGCTCCGCCGTCGAGCAGGGCTCGCGCGGCGACCTTGGCGGCCTCGACGTCCGGTTGGTCGAAGGGGTTGATCCCCATGAGGCGACCGGCAACCGCGACCGCGTACTCCCAGACCAGGATCTGGCCGCCGAGCGTGCCGTCGATCTCGGCCTCGTTCGGGGCGACGTGGCGTTCGGCCCCGCGCGACCCGACGATCCGGATGATCTGCATGTCCGCAGGGACGTCGGTGACCTCGGGGGAGTCCGGGGTGAGGACGACGGGCAGGAGTCCGAGCCCGTCCTTGCCGGTGGACTCGGCGAGGAGCTGTTCGACCCAGTCGCCGAACCCGACGATGTGGGTGCCGTCCGGGACGATGCCGATCTTCGACACCTTCGGGTCGACGCTCATGAGCACCGCGCCGAGCACGAGCCCGGGGTTCTCGTCGGTGTCGACGGCGAGGAGCGCCGAGATGGCGTCGGCCTCGTCGAGGAGCTCCTGGATGTCCGCTCCGGCCAGACCGGACGGCACGAGGCCGAACGCCGTGAGCGCGGAGAACCGGCCGCCGACGTTCGGGTCGGCGGTGAACACCCGGTAGCCGGCGTCACGTGCGGACGCCTCGAGCGGGGAGCCCGGGTCGGTGACGACGACGATGCGCCGCGCCGGGTCGATGCCGGCATCGCGGAACGCCTGCTCGTACACGCGGCGCTGGGCGTCGGTCTCGATCGTGGAACCGGACTTCGACGAGACGACGAGCACGGTGCGCTCGAGGTCGTGTTCCACCGCGGCCCGGACCTGTGCCGGGTTCGTCGAGTCGAGGATCGTCAGCGGGACGCCGTACGTCCGCGTGATGACCTCCGGCGCGAGCGATGAGCCACCCATGCCGGCGAGCACGACGTGGTCGACCCCCTCGGCACGGAGCGAGTCGCGCAAGGCGGAGATCTCCGCCACGAGGGGGGTGGAGACCGAGACGGCCTCCACCCATCCGAGGCGCTTGGACGCCTCGGCCTCGGCTGCCGGACCCCAGAGCTCGGGGTCCTGCACGGTGATCCCCGACGCGACCAGGTCGGCGACGAGCTGCGGGACCATCAGGTCGATGGCCCGCGCTGCGTCGCCGGTGGCTGCGATGGAGACCGTCACTTACTTGCTGGCGTTCTCGAGAGCGGTCTTGACGGTCTCGACGAGCTCACCCCAGGAGACGATGAACTTGTCGACGCCCTCCTTCTCGAGGAGCGCGACGACGTCGTCGTAGTCGATGCCGACTGCGGCGAGCTGGTCCATGACACCGTTGGCGGCGTCGTAGGAGCCGGAGATCGCGTCGCCGTGGACCTGGCCGTGGTCGAACGTGGCCTCGAGGGTCTTGCCCGGCATGGTGTTGACGGTGTGCGGGGCCGCGAGCTCGGTCACGTAGAGCGTGTCGGACAGCGACGGGTCCTTGACACCGGTCGAGGCCCACAGCGGACGCTGCGTGTTGGCACCGGCCTCGAGGAGGCCCTTCGCGCGCTCGGAGTCGAACGCCTGCTCCCAGACCTGGTAGGCGAGCTGCGCGTTGGCGACGCCGGCCTTGGACTTGAGGGCCTTCGCCTCGTCCGAGCCGATCGCGTCGAGGCGCTTGTCGATCTCCGTGTCGACGCGCGACACGAAGAAGGAGGCGACCGAGTGGATCTTCGAGAGGTCGTGGCCGGCGGCCTTCGCCTTCTCGAGGCCACCGAGGTAGGCGTCGATGACGGCGCGGTAGCGCTCGAGCGAGAAGATCAGGGTGACGTTGACGGAGATGCCGGCACCGATGACCTCGGTGATCGCCTCGAGGCCCTCGAGCGTCGCGGGGATCTTGATGAGGACGTTCTCGCGACCGACCTTCTCGTACAGGAACTTGGCCTGCTCGATGGTCTTCGCGGTGTCGTGGGCGAGACCCGGCTCGACCTCGATCGAGACGCGGCCGTCGAAGCCCTTGGTGTCGTCGTAGATCGCCTTGAAGCGGTCCGACGCGTTGGCGACGTCCTGCGTGGTGATCTCGAAGATCGCGTCGGTGACCTCGGTACCGGCGGCGGCGAGCTCCTTGACCTGGGCGTCGTAGCGCTCGCCCTTGGCGAGTGCCGACGCGAAGATCGTCGGGTTGGTGGTCACGCCGACGACGTTGCGGTCCGCGATGAGGCCGTCGAGACGCCCGGTCTCGAGGAGCTCGCGGGAGAGGTCGTCGAGCCAGATGCTCACGCCGACGGCGGAGAGCTCGGCGGTGGGGGTGGTGTCAGCCATGTGTTTCTCTTCTTCTTTCGTCGACCGGCCCGCGTCGCGGAGGTGATGCGGGCCCTGGTGTCGTGGTGTGGGGGCGGGAGGCGACTGGCGGGGCCGAGCCGGGCCTCCCGGAAGAAGGGCCGGATCCGGCGAACCGGACCCGGCCCATCAGGGTCAGGAAGCCGCGATGGATTCCTTCGCGGCGGCCACGACGTGCTCCGTCGTGAAGCCGAACTCCTTGAAGAGCGTCTGGTAGTCGGCCGACGCACCGAAGTGCTCGATCGAGACGCTGCGGCCCTTGTCGCCGACGATGTCGCGCCAGCTCATCGCGATCCCGGCCTCGACCGAGACACGCGCGGTGACGTCCTTCGGCAGGACCTGGTCCTGGTAGTTCTCGCTCTGGGCGCGGAACCACTCGAGCGACGGCGCGCTCACGACGCGGGCGTTGATGCCCTCGGCCTTGAGCTGCTCACGGGCCTCGACCGCGATCTGCACCTCGGAACCGGTCGCGATGAGGATGACGTCGGGGGTGCCGTTCGGCGCCTCGGCCAGGACGTACGCGCCCTTCCCGACGTTCTTCGCGGATGCGAAGACCTCGCCGGACGCGTCGCCGTCGCCACGCTCGAAGACGGGGAGGTTCTGACGGCTCAGCGCGATGCCGGCCGGGCGGTCCTGGTGCTTCAGCATCTCGAGCCACGCGTACGCGACCTCGTTGGCGTCGGCCGGACGGACGACGTCGAGACCCGGGATCGCGCGGAGCGCGGAGAGCTGCTCGATCGGCTGGTGCGTCGGGCCGTCCTCGCCGAGGGCGACCGAGTCGTGCGTCCAGACGTAGATCGCCGGCGCCTGCATGAGCGCGGCGAGACGGACGGCCGGGCGCATGTAGTCGCTGAAGATGAGGAACGTGCCGCCGAAGGGGCGGGTGTTCCCGTGCAGGACGATGCCGGAGAGGATCGAGCCCATCGCGTGCTCGCGGATACCGAAGTGCAGCACGCGGCCGTACGGGTCGGTGCTCCACGCCTTGGTGGCCGCGTCGAGCGGGCCGAAGGACTTGGCGCCCTCGATCGTGGTGAGGTTCGACTCCGCGAGGTCCGCGGAACCGCCCCAGAACTCGGGCATCAGCGGCGCGATGGCGTTGATGACCTTGCCGGACGCGGCGCGGGTGGAGACGGCCTTGTCGGTCGGGAACTCCGGCAGCGCTGCCTCGAGGCCCTCGGGGAGGGTCTTCGACATGACGCGGTCGAACAGTTCCTTCTGCTCCGGGTGGGACTCGGCCCACGCGTCGAAGGTCTTCTGCCACTCGGCGTGCTGCGCCTGACCCTTGGCGATCGCGCCACGGGTGTACTCGAGAACCTCGGGGTCGACGTGGAAGGTCTGCTCGGGGTCGAAGCCGAGGACCTCCTTGAGGCCCTTGATCTCCTCGGCACCGAGCGCGGAACCGTGGATCTTGCCGGAGTTCTGCTTGGTCGGCGACGGCCAGCCGATGATCGTCTTGAGGACGATGAGCGACGGCTTGTTCGTCTCGGCCTTGGCCGCTTCGATCGCGGCGTACAGGGACTCGACGTCCTCGGTGTACTCGCCGGTCTTCTTCCAGTCGACGGTCTGGACGTGCCAGCCGAGGGCCTCGTAGCGGTCCGGGACGCTCTCCGAGAAGGAGATGTCGGTGTCGTCCTCGATCGAGATCTGGTTCGAGTCGTAGAAGACGACCAGGCGACCGAGCTGCTGGCGGCCGGCGAGGCTCGCTGCCTCGTTGGTGACGCCTTCCTGCATGTCGCCGTCACCGGCGATCACGTAGGTGAAGTGGTCGAAGGGCGACTGGCCCTCGCCGGCTTCTGCGTCGAAGAGCCCGCGCTCGTAGCGCTGCGCGTAGCCGAAGCCCACGGCGGACGCGAGGCCCTGGCCGAGCGGGCCGGTGGTGATCTCGACACCGTCGGTGTGGCCGTACTCCGGGTGGCCCGGGGTCTTGGAGCCCCACTTGCGGAGGTGCTGGAGGTCCTCGAGCTCGAGGCCGTAGCCGTGCAGGTAGAACTGCACGTACTGGAGGATCGATGCGTGTCCAGCGGAGAGGATGAACCGGTCACGGCCGATCCACGTGGAGTCGCTCGGGTCGCGGTGCATCACCTTCTGGAAGAGGAGGTGTGCGAGCGGCGCGAGGCTCATCGCGGTGCCGGGGTGACCGTTGCCGGCGGCCTCGACCGCATCGGCGGCGAGAACGCGGGCCGTGTCGACGGCCTTCCGGTCGATGGCGTCCCAGGTGAATTCAGCCACTTGGATGTTGACCCTTCTGTAGCGACATGTGCGAGGGCTCGTGCCATCGCACGGACATGGTTCCCATCCCGGGGCTCCGTCGTGTCGCCGTCACCGGCGGCCGACCGGCGCATTTTCGCGGCCGGCTTCGTCGGGGCACACTGCGGGAGGGCGTCTCCAGCATAGTGACCCGCCACTCAGAAGGGGTTCAGGTGACCCCCGATGTTCATGGACGCGGTCCTCGCGCGTTGCCGCTCCGGGCGTGTCGCCCGCTGTTCCGCGGTTCTGCGGCGGTCTCGGGACGCATCTCGTCGACTTCTCCACCGGATGGGGAGCGGGGCATCGTCGCGGCGCTTCCATCACGTAAACTGTCGATGACCCGTGAACATTCCGGGTCAGCGCATGCCCGGACGCCGATGGCGTCGTCCACCGAGCGTGCGAGCTGAAGCGAACAGACTGAGGTCCCCTTGCCGACTGCCACCGTGACCAGGCCCGACACCGAGCGTCGCTCGACGCTGTCCCGCAAGGTCCGAGCGTACGTCTCGCTGACGAAGCCGCGCGTGATGGAGCTGCTGCTCGTCACGACGGCGCCGACGATGTTCCTCGCCGAGCGCGGGGTGCCGAACCTGTGGCTGGTCTTCTGGACGCTGCTGGGGGGCGCGATGTCGGCCGGGTCGGCGTCGGCGTTCAACTGCTACATCGACCGCGACATCGACCGGCTCATGAAGCGGACCAGCACCCGGCCGCTCGTCACCGGCGAACTCTCCGACCGCGAAGCCCTGGTGTTCTCGTGGGTGCTCGCGATCGGGTCCACCGCGGTCCTCGGGTTCCTGGTCAACTGGCTCGCCGCCGCGCTCAGCGTCGCCGCGATCCTGATCTACGTCTTCGTCTACACGCTGTGGCTCAAGCGCCGCACGCCGCAGAACATCGTCTGGGGCGGATCGGCCGGCTGCATGCCCGTGCTCATCGGCTGGGCGGCCGTCACCGGGTCGCTGACCTGGGCTCCCGTGATCCTCTTCATGGTGATCTTCCTCTGGACGCCGCCGCACTACTGGCCGCTGTCGATGAAGTACCGCGACGACTACGACGCCGCCGACGTGCCGATGCTCGCCGTCGTCCGGGGCCGCACCGTCGTGGGGCTGCAGGTCGTGCTGTACGCGTGGGCGACGCTCGTCTGCTCGCTGCTGCTCATCCCGGTCGCCCACATGGGGCCGCTCTACACGGTCGTGGCCCTCGCCGGCGGTGTCTGGTTCGTCGTGGAGTCGCACAGGCTCTACAACCGGGCGATCCAGCACGTGGAGCAGGTCCAGCCGATGCGGGTCTTCCACAGCTCGATCACCTACCTGACGCTGCTCTTCATCGCGGTGGGCATCGACCCCTTGCTCCCGCAGGTCTTCACCTTCTAGGGCGCCGTCGCGCGCGGCGCGCCCCCGCGCTTGCGCGCCGCCGCGTCTGCGGCCTCATCGCCACCGGGGGGCCGTTTCGCGCGTAGGGAGTCGAATCGCGCGTAGGAGGTCGGTTTTTCCGACCTCCTACGCGCGATTCGGCTTTCCATTGCGGGCGCAGTGGGCAGGAACGACCCGCGCGGACGGATGGGAGGGCCGTGGCGGGGCCGCCACGAGCCTCCTGTCCGGTGCGTGGCGAGCCATCGCGGACGACCGCACCGAGTGCCGCGAAAGCGACAGTGTCCGCCCGGGATCCGGGCGGACACTGTCGCCTTCGCGAGTGCGGGTGCGGGTGCGGGTCAGCGGGGCAGGGGCTCCCGGACCGCCTGGCGGCCGGTGGACGCGCGCGTGGACAGGCTCACGATGGTGACGGCGCCGACGAGCAGCCCGGCGAGGACCATGTGCGTCCCGACCAGCCCGACCGGCAGCCCGGTGCGCGCCTGGGTCAAGCCGACGGCGATCTGCACGAACTCCACGACCAGCAGGACGAGTGCCCATCGGCTGGAGAGGTGCAGCCGCACGGCACCGACGACGAGCACCAGCGTCAGGGCGAAGAGGACGTACGCCGGGACCGCGTGCACGTGCTGCAGGATCGCCGGGTCGAGCCCCGTGCGGTGCAGGCGGCCGCCGTCGACCGCCTCGTCCGCTCCGGCGTGCGGGCCGCTGCCCGTGGTGAGGATGCCGATGAGGACCGTGACGGCGGTGGCGGCGATCGTGCCCCGGACGACGCCGACGTACCAACCGGGGACGAGACGCGTCGCGGTGCGGGGCCCGTTCATCGAGCGGTAGACGAGCGTGGCCGTCACGGCGGTCAGGAGTGTCGACACGACGAAGTGCAGCCCGACGACGTAGGGGTTCAGGTTCGTCAGGACGCTCAGGCCGCCGATGACCGCCTGCACGGGGATCGCTGCGCCCTGGGCGAACGCGAGCCAGAACAGCTCGGGGCGGGTACGACGCATCCGGACGACCAGCAGGAACATCGCGATCGCCACGATGACGAGCACGAAGGTGAGCAGACGGTTGCCGAACTCGATGATCCCGTGCACGCCCATCTCCGGCGTCGACACGAGCGAATCGGCGGTGCATCGGGGCCAGGTCGGGCATCCGAGTCCCGACGCGGTGAGGCGGACGAGCCCACCCGTGCCGATCAGGACGACCTCGACGACGAACGACGCCCAGGCGAGGACGACGACCCGCTGGTCGACGACGCGGGGGAGGGACCACCACCTGGTCCGGGTCTCCTGGCCGACGGGGGATCCGACGCGTGTCACGAGGGTGGTGCCTTCCTGTTGTTCCGTGCAGCGAACCTGTAGGATTCGAGGGTTCAGCAGCAGTCAAGTCTAGGCAGGCGCCGGCTCCGAATGGGCCGAGATCGCCGATCATGCCCAGGACTGCGTGGAACCATGACGTTGCGAGGTAGCAGCACCGTGATCGCCTTGTCGGCGGTTCACGATGGAATGGCACCCGACGCCGACCGGTTGGAACCGGAAGCTGCCACGAGAAGGAAACGAGGAGACCATGTCCGACGTGCTCATCGACCGTCCAGAACTCGAAGGGCTCGGCCAGTACGAATTCGGCTGGTCCGACTCCGACTCCGCCGGTGCCTCGGCACGTCGCGGGATCTCGGAAGAGGTCGTCACCGACATCTCGAACCTCAAGAACGAGCCCGAGTGGATGCTGAAGAACCGTCTCAAGGGCCTGCAGCTCTTCGGCCGGAAGCCCATGCCGACGTGGGGTGCCGACCTGACGGGCATCGACTTCGACAACATCAAGTACTTCGTGCGCTCCACCGAGAAGCAGGCGCAGTCGTGGGAAGACCTCCCCGAGGACATCCGCGCCACGTACGAGAAGCTCGGCATCCCCGAGGCCGAGCGCCAGCGCCTCGTCGCCGGCGTCGCCGCGCAGTACGAGTCCGAGGTGGTCTACCACCAGATCCGTGAGGACCTGGAGCAGCAGGGGGTCATCTTCATGGACACCGACACGGCCCTCCGCGAGCACCCCGAGATCTTCGAGGAGTACTTCGGCACCGTGATCCCGGCCGGCGACAACAAGTTCGCCGCGCTGAACACGGCCGTCTGGTCCGGCGGCTCGTTCGTCTACGTCCCGAAGGGCGTCCACGTCGAGATCCCGCTGCAGGCCTACTTCCGGATCAACACCGAGAACATGGGCCAGTTCGAGCGGACGCTGATCATCGCGGACGAGGACTCCTACGTCCACTACATCGAGGGCTGCACCGCCCCGATCTACAAGTCGGACTCGCTGCACTCTGCCGTCGTTGAGATCATCGTGAAGAAGAACGCCCGCGTGCGCTACACGACGATCCAGAACTGGTCGAACAACGTCTACAACCTCGTCACCAAGCGTGCCATCGCGCACGAAGGCGCCACGATGGAGTGGATCGACGGCAACATCGGGTCCAAGGTCACGATGAAGTACCCGTCGATCTACCTCGCCGGCGAGCACGCCAAGGGCGAGACGCTCTCCGTCGCGTTCGCGGGCCCCGGTCAGCACCAGGACGCCGGCGCGAAGATGATCCACATGGCGCCGTACACGACGTCCTCGATCGTCTCGAAGTCGATCGCCCGCGGCGGCGGTCGTGCGGGCTACCGCGGCGAGGTCCGGGTCGACCCCAACGCGCACCACGCGGCGAACACGGTCCGCTGCGACGCGCTGCTCGTCGACACGATCAGCCGGTCGGACACGTACCCCGCGATCGACATCCGGGTGGACGACGTCCAGCTCGGGCACGAGGCGACGGTGTCGCGCGTGAGCGAAGAGCAGCTGTTCTACCTGATGTCCCGCGGCATGGCGGAAGACGAGGCGATGGCGATGATCGTCCGCGGCTTCATCGAGCCGATCGCCCGCGAGCTCCCTATGGAGTACGCACTCGAACTCAACAAGCTCATCGAGATGAGCATGGAAGGATCCGTCGGCTAGATGTCCAGCCCCACCCAGACACCCCGCATCGACCAGCCGATCGAGCCTGCGTCCGGCACCGGTTCCGACCAGCACGGCGCGAAGGCGCACTCCGACGGCGGCTGGGACTCCAAGGTCCCCGTCCAGACGCGCTCGGCGCGCCCGCAGTCGGGCGACATCGACGACTTCCCGACGGTCACCGGCCGAGAGGTCAACTGGAAGTTCGCACCGCTCGACAAGCTCGCACCGCTCCTCGCGGGCGGGCTCGACGGCTCCGCGTACCCGTTCCTGGCGACGGAGACCGACGGCGCCGACGTCGAGTGGGTCCGCAGCGACGACCCCCGCGTCGGCACGGCCGGGCTCCCGGAGGACCGGGCGGCCGCCGCTGCCTGGACGGCTCGTGACGCCGTTCTCGCGGTGACGATCAAAGCGACCGAGTCCGCCGAGTCGATCACGATCACCCGCTCGGACTTCGGCACGCAGCCCCGCGCGGCGCACACCGTCGTCACCGCCGAGCCGAACGCGCAGGGCATCGTCGTCATCGACAACCGCGGCTCGGCGCTCCTCAGCGAGAACGTCGAGATCGTCGTCGGTGACAAGGCGCGGCTGACCGTCGTGTCGCTGCAGGACTGGGCCGACGACACCGTCCACGTGTCGACGCAGTTCGCCGAGGTCGGCCGCGACGCCTTCCTCAAGCACGTCGTGGTCTCGCTCGGCGGCGACGTCGTCCGGGTCAACCCGTCGACGCACCTCGGCGCACAGGGCGCGGACACGGAGATGTACGGCGTGTACTTCGCCGACGCGGGCCAGTACATCGAGCAGCAGGTCTACGTGAACCACGACGCGCCGAACACGCGCGGTCGGGTCAACTACAAGGGCGCGCTGCAGGGCCAGGGTGCGCACACCGTCTGGATCGGCGACGTGCTCATCGGCCGCGCCGGCGACGACACCGACTCGTACGAGCAGAACCGCAACCTCGTCCTGACCGACGGCACCCGCGCGGACAGCATCCCGAACCTCGAGATCGAGACGGGCAACATCCAGGGCGCCGGACACGCGAGTGCGACCGGCCGCTTCGACGACGAGCAGCTGTTCTACCTGCAGGCCCGCGGCATCCCGGAAGAAGAAGCACGTCGACTCGTCGTGCTCGGCTTCCTCGTCGAGGTCATCCAGAAGATCGGGGCCCCCGAGCTCGAGGAACGCCTCATCGCCGCCGTCGAGCAGGAGCTCGCCGAGGGGCGGACCGTGCTGGCCGCACCGTCGGCCGAGGCGGACGGCTCGGACGCCTGATGGCCGAGAAGGTCTGCGCCGAGGGCGACATCGCGGTGGACAGCCCGATGCGCGTCGTGGTCGACGGCACAGCAGTGGCGATCGTGAAGGACTCCGCGGGCACGGTGCACGCCATCGGTGACACGTGCACGCACGGGGACATCTCCCTCGCCGAGGGTTTCGTCGAGGGCGACTCGCTCGAGTGCTGGGCGCACGGGTCCCGCTTCTCGCTGACCACCGGCAAGCCGCAGAACTTCCCCGCGTACGAGCCCGTCCCGGTCTTCCGGGTCGAGGTCCGTGACGGCGACGTCTACGTCGACGTGCACGACCCGGTCCCCGTCGACTGAGCGACCCCCACCTCTTCCCCGCGGCTGACGCCGCGACCCAGCTGCAACCGAAGGAACGCAATGTCCACTCTCGAAATCCGTGACCTGCAGGTCTCGATCGACACCGACCAGGGTGTCAAGGAGATCCTCAAGGGCGTCGACCTCACCATCAACGAGGGCGAGATCCACGCGATCATGGGACCGAACGGTTCGGGCAAGTCCACGCTCGCCTACACGATCGCCGGTCACCCGCGCTACAACGTCGTCGGTGGTTCGATCACCCTCGACGGGCAGGACGTCCTCGCGATGAGCGTCGACGAGCGTGCCCGCGCCGGCATGTTCCTCGCCATGCAGTACCCGGTCGAGATCCCCGGTGTCACCGTCTCGAACTTCCTCCGCACCGCCAAGACGGCGATCGACGGCGAAGCGCCCGCCCTCCGCACCTGGGTGAAGGACCTCCGCCAGTCGATGGCCGACCTCAAGATGGACTCCGCCTTCGCCGAGCGCAACGTCAACGAGGGGTTCTCCGGTGGCGAGAAGAAGCGCCACGAGATCATGCAGCTGGAGCTCCTCAAGCCGAAGTTCGCCGTCCTCGACGAGACCGACTCCGGGCTCGACGTCGACGCGCTGAAGATCGTCTCCGAGGGTGTCAACCGCGCGAAGGCCGCCACCGGCCTCGGCGTGCTGCTCATCACGCACTACACGCGCATCCTCCGCTACATCAAGCCGGACTTCGTGCACGTGTTCGTCGCGGGCAAGGTCGCCGAGCAGGGTGGACCCGAGCTCGCGGACCGGCTCGAGAACGAGGGCTACGACCGCTACGTGCAGGCCGCAGCCGCAGCCGAGGCGAACTGACGATGATCACCGCACTCGCACCGGAGAAGTTCGACGAGGTCGTCGAGGGCCTCAAGGAGGTCCAGGACCCGGAACTCGGCGTCAACATCGTCGACCTCGGACTCATCTACGACCTCGCCTGGGACGACGAGGCGACCGCGCTCATCATCAGCATGACGCTCACGAGCGCCGGCTGCCCCCTGACTGACGTCATCGAGGGCGACACCGCGAACGCGCTCGACGGCATCGTCGACGCGTTCCGGATCAACTGGGTCTGGATGCCGCCGTGGGGTCCGGAGCGGATCACCGACGACGGGCGCGAGATGATGCGCGCGCTCGGTTTCTCGATCTAGTCGCGACCACACACAGACGGGAGGCCCGGTGCCAGCTGGCACCGGGCCTCCCGTCCATCGTGTGCGTGCGCTGGGCGTGTCGCGGACCGTACGGCGCGATGTCGCGGATCCACGACTCGCCGCTCACGTTCGCCGAGATGTCACGACACACGCAAGAACCCCGCCGAGGTTCCAGAATTCTGGAACCTCGGCGGGGTTCGAAGCGCGCGCCCCGGCGCCCGCGGGCGCGCCCAGCGCGCGCACGCGCGTCAGCGGCGGCCGACGGCCTTCCACACGAGGGGGATGATGCCCGCGGCGATGAGCGCCTTCACGAGGCCGCCGACGATGAACGGGTACAGGCCGGCAGTGAGCACCGACTGCAGGTCGTTCGGCAGGCCGAGCGCACCGAGCGCGACGGCGAGGTAGGGGAGCCCCGTCACGAACGGGATCGCGCTCGCGAGCGTGAACGCCACAGCGGCGCGCCCCACGTGGCGGTCCCAGTTCCGGCGTGCCAGCCAGCCGACGACGCCGGCGGCGGGGATGAACCCGATGACGTACCCGAAGCTCGGCAGGGTCAGCGCGTGCAGGCCGCCCTGCATGTCGGCGAAGAACGGTGCACCGGCGAGCCCGGCGATCGCGTAGACGAGCATCGAGAGCACGCCGCGGCGGGCACCGAGGGTCGCACCGACGAGCACGACCGCGAGGGTCTGCCCGGTGATCGGGACGGGCCACATCGGGACCTCGACCTGGGCCATCGCCGCTGTGAAGAGCGTTCCGCCGGCGATGAGCGCGGCATCGGTGGCGAGGCCGTGCGTCCGCAGACGGTCGGCGAGGACTGCGCGGGGAGCGAACCCGGTGGCGTTCGTCATGGATTCTCCTAGAATGGACTGCTGGTCCTGTTCAGGACCATCGGTCCCGTCAGCGTAGCGGTGCACCTCATGCGCACGTCGTTGTGCAAAACCACCAACTGATTGGACTTCCACTGTGCTTGCCGTGCACGACCTCGAGATCCGAGTCGGGGCCCGCCTCCTGATGGAGAACGTGTCCTTTCGCGTGGAGAAGGGCGACAAGATCGGTCTCGTCGGCCGGAACGGCGCCGGGAAGACCACGATGACCAAGGCCCTGGCGGGGGAGACCCCGCCGACCGACGGCAAGATCGAGCGCTCCGGCGAGATCGGCTACCTGCCGCAGGACCCGCGCTCGGGCAACCCGGAGGACACCGCGCGGAAGCGCATCCTCGACGCCCGCGGGCTCGGCGAGCTCGTCGAGGGCATCCGGCTCGCCACGCTCGACATGGCGAGCGACGACCCGGCGGTCGCCGAGAAGGCGATGCGCCGCTACTCGCGCCTCGACGACCAGTTCAACGCGCTCGGCGGCTACGCGGCTGAGGCCGAGGCGGCGTCGATCGCGTCGAACCTCAAGCTCCCGGACCGCATCCTCGACCAGCAGCTCAAGACGCTGTCGGGTGGTCAGCGTCGTCGCATCGAGCTCGCCCGGATCCTGTTCTCGGACGCCGAGACGATGATCCTCGACGAGCCGACGAACCACCTCGACGCCGACAGCGTCGTCTGGCTCCGTGAGCACCTCAAGACCTACCCCGGCGGCGTCATCGTGATCTCCCACGACGTCGAACTCGTCGACGAGGTCGTCAACCGGGTGTTCTACCTCGATGCGAACCGTCAGACCATCGACATCTACAACATGGGCTGGAAGCTGTACCAGCGGCAGCGCGTCGCCGACGAGGAACGTCGCCGCAAGGAACGCGCGAACGCCGAGAAGAAGGCGGCCACGCTCAAGGACCAGGCTGCTCGCTTCGGTGCCAAGGCGTCGAAGGCGGCCGCGGCGCACCAGATGGTCGCGCGGGCCGACAAGCTGCTCGCCGGACTCGAGGACGAGCGCGCCGCCGACCGGGTCGCGAAGCTCCGGTTCCCGACGCCGGTCGCCTGTGGTCGGACGCCGCTGATGGCCGAGGGGCTGTCGAAGTCGTACGGGTCGCTCGAGATCTTCGCCGGGGTCGACCTGGCGATCGACCGCGGCTCCCGCGTCGTCATCCTCGGCTTCAACGGTGCCGGCAAGACGACGCTGCTCCGCATCCTCGCCGGCGCCGATGCGCCCGACACGGGCGAGATCCAGCCCGGTCACGGCCTGCGCATCGGCTACTACGCGCAGGAGCACGAGAACATCGACGTGAACCGCACCGTCATCGAGAACATGGTGTCGGCGTCGACGGAGCTCAACGAGACCGAGGCCCGTCGCGTCCTCGGGTCGTTCCTCTTCACGGGTGATGACGGCTACAAGAAGGCCGGCGTGCTCTCCGGTGGCGAGAAGACCCGTCTGTCGCTCGCGATGATCGTGGTCTCCGGTGCGAACGTGCTGCTCCTCGACGAGCCGACGAACAACCTGGACCCGGCGTCGCGCGAGGAGATCCTCGGCGCGCTGGCGGGCTACGAAGGTGCCGTGGTGCTCGTGTCGCACGACGCGGGTGCGGTCGAGGCGCTCAACCCCGAGCGGGTGCTGCTGCTGCCCGACGGCACCGAGGACCACTGGAACAAGGACTACGCGGAACTCATCGAGCTCGCCTAGCGGTCAGCGGGAGAGGAGCTCGTCCTCGATGTCGGCGTCCGACTTGGGCTTCGCGTCCTTGCGCCGCTGCCGCTCGAGGGCACGCTCGCGCTCTTCCGGGTCGTCCTGGTTGAGGTTCCGGTACTCCTGCACCATCAGGTACGCCAGGAAGCCGAACCCGCCGGCGGCGAACATGAACCACTGGATGAAGTAGCTGAGGTGCAGGCCCGTGTCCGCACTCGGACGGTCCCACCCGAGCGGGCGTGCCTCGGTCGGCGCCGGGGTCTCCGATGCGAGTTGCCCGTACGCACCCGTCCAGATCGGGGCGTCGACCTTCTTCGCGACGTCGGCGAGCGTCACGGACTGCACCTGGTCGGTGTGGGCCGGATCGGTGCGCCCGGGGATGCGCGGTTCGCTCTGCTGCAGACGGGCCACGACGGTGACCTCGCCGGTGGGGGCAGCCGGGATGCTGTCGGGTGCGTCCTGCCGGTTGCCCGTCGGAACCCACCCGCGGTCGACGACGAACGCGCGGCCGTCCGCGGTGACGAGCGGCGTGAGGACCTCGAAGCCCGGCTGCCCGTTGTGCACGCGGTTCCGGACGAGGAGCTGGTCGTCGGTGTCGTAGCGCCCGGTGACCTCGACCCGGAGCCAGGTCTGGTCGTCGTTCCAGCTCGAGGCCCGGGGGAGTGCCTGGTCGACGGGGACGGGGGTGTGGTCGTAGTTCGCCGCGATCTGCTGGTTCTCGCGCACGGCTTCGTTCCGGCGGTCCCACTGCCACATGCCGAACAGGGCACAGACGATCGCGAACGCGACGGCGATGGCGAAGTACCCGAGCCAGCGGCGGCTCCCGACGAACCGCCAGCCGACGAACGGCTCGTCGGGGTCGCGTTCCACCACGCCGGCGTCGACGGCCGCCCGGCGGTCTCGATCGGCAGCCCGACGGAGCTTCTCGGCGTGGCGGCGACCGTACCGGGAACCCGGGTCGAAGTCGTCGGTCATCGCTCGTTCGCCGAGCGCGCCCGTTCGCCGACGTCGTTCTTCGGCTGGTCGTGCGCGTCGTGCCTGGCGTCGTCGAGCTGGTCCACGTCTTCGTCGATGCCGGTGACCCGCACCGGGAACGTCCGGGATCGGAGGTACCCGGCGAGGAAGTCACGGTGCTCGTCGCAGGCCGCCCAGATCTTCACGCGATCGATCGCGTGGATGCGTGGGTTCCGCCAGTTCACCCGCCAACTCGCGGCGGTCGAGCACCCGGCGCGGGAGCACACCGGGGTCGAACCCGGCTCGGTGAAGAGGTCGAACGTGGCGCCCATCAGCGGTGGCCCCACACGCGGGAGCGGTCCCCGTTGCGCTGCCATTCTTCTTGCGCGTGCTGCGCGCCCTCGCGCAGACGGTCCTGCTCGTCGCGGTAGGCCTGCGCCCGCGCGTCTTCCTGCTGTTCGCGGAGGCGCGGGTCGATGTCAGCGGCACGGACGAGCGCCCCGGCCGGGGCGACGTAGTCGGACTCGGTGTGGCTGCCGGCGTTCGCGATGACCACGGCGACCCAGGGGATCACCGCGGCGAGGACGATCGGGATGAGTGCGAGCCACGGGCTGTGCCAGACGGTGTAGACGAGGACCGCCCCGACGAAGAGGATCACGCGCACGGCCATCTGCCAGATGTACCGCGACAGACGGTGTTTCCGGTCGCGCTGCGGTGTCTCCGGCAGTGCCGTGATGGCCTGCGTCGTGCGTCGCGTGATGCGTCGCGTCGTCTTCATGCGTTCGGTCTCCGTCTTCCCTCTGACAAGCCTAAGCCCGCGCACCGACACATGGACACATCACGCGCGCGATGTGTGCCCGGGTAGGCTCGTGCGGGCGTGTCGGCCGGGAGACCCGGCCCGCACCGCACGAGATCGCCACTGAACGGAGCCTCCATGACCACCCCCCGTACCGTCCTCATCACCGGAGGCAACCGCGGCATCGGCCACGCGCTCGCGGCGCGCTTCGTCGCCGAGGGACACCGCGTCGCGGTGACGTCACGGAGCGGTCAGGGTGGCCCGGAGGGTGCGCTGACCGTGCAGGCGGACATCACCGACACGGCGTCGGTCGACGCGGCGTTCACGCAGGTCGAGGCGGAGCTCGGGCCGATCGAGGTCCTCGTCGCGAACGCCGGCGTCACGAACGACCAGCTCCTGCTGCGCATGTCGGAAGAGGACTTCACCAGCGTCATCGACACGAACCTGACGGGCACCTTCCGGGTCGTGAAGCGTGCGACGAAGGGCATGATGCGCGCGAAGTTCGGCCGCATCGTGCTCATGTCCAGCGTCGTCGGGGCGTACGGGCAGGTCGGCCAGGTCAACTACGCGTCATCGAAGGCGGCCCTCGTCGGCATGGCGCGCTCGATCACCCGCGAGCTCGGGTCCCGCGGCATCACGGCGAACGTCGTCGCGCCCGGGTTCATCGAGACGGACATGACGGCAGCGCTGCCGGAGGAACTGCAGGCCGAGTTCAAGAAGCAGATCCCGGCAGCGCGCTACGGCAGCGTCGACGACGTCGCGGACGCGACGCTCTTCCTCGCTGGTGACGGCGCCGGGTACATCTCCGGCGCGGTCATCCCCGTCGACGGCGGCCTCGGGATGGGGCACTAGCGCACCCTCTGGCCTGCCGCAGCGCGGCCGACGCTCAGCCGCGCAGGCCGAGGGCGGCGAGCACGGGGGAGAGGTCCCGGTCGACGACGGCGACGTCCGCCGACTCCCGCACGCGCGGCTTGGCGTCGAACGCCACGGACAGCGCCGCGACCCGCATCATCTCGAGGTCGTTCGCACCGTCGCCGATCGCCACGGTCCGTGCGAGGTCCACACCGTCCGCCCGGGCCCACGTCCGGAGGGCGGTGGCCTTCGCGTGCGCGTCGACGACGTCGCCGAGCACCCGTCCGGTGAGTCGTCCGTCGACGACCTCGAGCCGGTTCGCCTGGCAGTGGTCCAGGCCGAGTGCCGCGGCGAACGGGTCGAGCACCTCGTGGAAGCCACCCGAGACGACGCCGACGGTCCCGCCTGCGGCGTGCACGCCGCGGACGAGTTCGTCCGCGCCACGGGTCACGCGGACCGCTCGCTGGGCGTCGGCGAAGACGGTGGACGGGAGGCCCGCAAGGGTCGCGACACGCTCCCGGAGGCTGTCCCCGAAGTCGATCTCCCCGCGCATGGCGCGCTCCGTGATCGCGGCGACCTGTGGCCGGGTCCCGGCGGCGTCGGCCAGCAGCTCGATGACCTCGTCCTCGAGCAGGGTGGAATCGGCATCGAGGACGACGAGGAAGCGCGGCACGCCACAACGGTAGCGGTGCCGCGCCTCCTGTGACGCCGGACGGCGTTACGCCTCGACGCGGACGCCCTTGCCGACCACGGTGATGCCGGAATCGGTGACGGTGAAGCCCCTCGCCAGGTCGGCCTCCCGATCGACACCGACCTGCGCACCGGGCGCGAGGACGACGTCCTTGTCCAGGATCGAGCGGTTCACGATCGACCCGGCGCCGATCGACGCCCGTTCGAACACGATCGAGTCGAGCACCTTCGACCCGGAGTCGATTCCGCACCACGGCCCGATGACGCTGCGCTCGACCTGGGCTCCGGAGAGCAGGCACCCGAGCGAGACGATCGAGTCGACCGTCGACCCGGTGTTGCCGTTCGCGTCCCGCACGAACTTCGCCGGCGGCAGGTTGGTCTGCTGGTTGAAGATCGGCCAGTCCTGGTTGTACAGGTTGAACACCGGCACCGGCGCGATGAGGTCCATGTGCGCGTCGAAGAACGAGTCGATCGTCCCCACGTCGCGCCAGTAGTACTTGTCGCGGTCGTTCGAACCCGGGACCTCGTTGCCCTTGAGGTCGTACACGCCGGCGTCGCCGCGCGCGACGAAGTCCGGCACGATGTCGCCGCCCATGTCGTGCGCCGACGACTCGAGCTGGCCGTCGCGCAGGACGGCGTCGACGAGCGCGTCGGCGTCGAACACGTAGTTGCCCATCGAGGCGAGGATCTCGTGCGGGGAGTCCGCGAGGCCGACCGCGTCCTTCGGCTTCTCGAGGAAGGCGTCGATCTTCGTCGGGTCGTCCTCGGCGACCTGGATCACGCCGAACTGGTCGGCGAGGCCGATCGGCTGACGGATCGCTGCGACCGTGGCACTGCGGCCGGAGGCGATGTGCGCCTCGACCATCTGGTGGAAGTCCATCCGGTACACGTGGTCGGCGCCGACCACGACGACGATGTCGGGGCGCTCGTCACGAAGCAGGTTGAGCGACTGCAGGATGGCGTCGGCCGATCCGGCGAACCACCGCTTGCCGAGACGCTGCTGCGCCGGGACCGACGCGACGTACGACCCGAGCAGCCCCTCCATGCGCCACGTCTTCGCGACGTGACGGTCGAGACTGTGGGACTTGTACTGCGTCAGGACGACGATCTTCTGCAACCCGGAGTTCACCAGGTTCGAGAGCGCGAAGTCGATGAGACGGAAGTTCCCGCCGAACGGGACAGCGGGCTTCGCCCGGTCGGCCGTCAGCGGCATGAGCCGCTTGCCCTCACCTCCCGCGAGGACGATGCCGAAGACCTTCTTTGGTGCCATGCCGTTCACAGTAGGCGTCAGCACTGGGAACCGGTTACGTTGAACCAGTGCGAGTCGATCTGCTGACCAGGGAGTATCCGCCGGAGGTCTACGGCGGTGCTGGCGTCCACGTGGCCGAGCTCACCGCAGCGTTGCGGTCGGGAACGGACACCGACGTGCGGGTGCGTGCCTTCGGGGCGTTCCGCGACGAGGAGGGCGTCTGGGCCTACCGGACCCCGGCGGGGCTCGAGAACGCGAACGGCGCGCTCCAGGCCCTCGGCACCGACGTCCAGATGGCGGCGGACGTCGAGGGCGCCGATCTCGTGCACTCGCACACCTGGTACGCGAACGCCGCCGGACGCCTGGCGCAGCTCACCCACGGCATTCCGCACGTCGTCACGGCGCACAGCCTCGAACCGCTCCGGCCGTGGAAGGCCGAGCAGCTCGGCGGCGGGTACCGGCTGTCCAGCTGGATGGAGCGCGAGTCGTTCGAGCAGGCGGACGCGGTGGTCGCGGTGTCGAAGGCGATGCGTGCGGACATCCTGCGCTCGTACCCGTCGATCGACCCGGCCAAGGTCCACGTCGTCTACAACGGCATCGACGTCGACGAGTGGAAGCCGGACGTGGACCACGACGCCGTGCGTGCCCTCGGCATCGACCCCGAGCGTCCGAGCGTCGTCTTCGTGGGACGCATCACCCGTCAGAAGGGCCTGCCGTACCTGCTGCGTGCGGTCGCGTCGCTGCCGCCGGAGGTCCAGATCGTCCTCTGCGCCGGCGCTCCGGACACCCCGGAGATCATGGCGGAGGTCACCGGACTGGTCGAGGACCTCCGGGAACACCGCGACGGCGTCGTCTGGATCGACCGGATGCTCGCGCACGAGGAGATCGTCAAGGTCCTGTCCGCCGGCACCGTCTTCGTGTGCCCGTCGATCTACGAACCGCTCGGCATCGTGAACCTCGAGGCCATGGCGTGCGGGATCCCCGTCGTCGGCACCGGCACCGGTGGCATCCCCGAGGTCGTCGCCGACGGGCTGACCGGCCGCATCGTGCCGATCGACCAGGCCACCGACGGCACCGGCACGCCGACCGACCCCGACAAGTACGTCGCCGACCTCGCGGCCGCCCTCAACGAGGTCCTGTCCGACATCGGGCTGGCGAAGCTGATGGGTCGCGCGGGCCGCCTCCGCGTCGAGACAGAGTTCACCTGGGACGCGATCGCGACGCGCACGCGCGCCGTGTACGACCAGGTCCTGGCGGCGCGCTGACCGCACCACGCACTGAACCGCACTGGAGGCTCGGGGTGACGTTCCTGTCGGACGTCACCCCGAGCCTCTCCCCACGTTGCGCGCGGGGCGCGCCCGGCGTACCGTCGCGGTACACGAACGCGCCGATCGTCTGCGGTCCGACCCGGACCTCTGGCGGCACCGGGTCGATCGGATCACGGAGCTCCTCGCCGACGAGGGGCTCGCCGATCGGCCGCACACCGATCCGTGACGGAGCCCACCGACCCCGAGGGGGACCGGCAGATGAGCACCACCATCGATGCGACGCACGACGTCGACGCCCTGACCATGACGTTCGCCGCCGAGTTCGACGCGCCGGTCGAGCGCGTCTGGCAGATCTGGGCGGACCCCGGGCAGCTCGAACGGTGGTGGGGACCGCCGTCGTGGCCGGCCACGTTCGTCCGACACACGCTCGAGCCGGGGTCCCGCAGCGACTACTTCATGACCGGTCCTGACGGCATCGAGGCGCCCGGCTACTGGACGATCGTCGCCGTGGACGAACCGCACTCCATCACGCTCGAGGACGGCTTCGCCGACGCGTCGGGACGGCCGGACACGTCGATGCCGATCACGACCATCGAGGTGACGCTCGAGGACATCGGTGGCCGTACCCGGATGACGAACACGGCGCACTTCGCGACGGCGGAGCAACTCGAGCAACTGCTCGAGATGGGCATGCGCGAAGGCATGCTGGAGGCGCTCGGACAGATCGAGTCGATCCTGGCGGCGTGACGCTCGGCGTGTGCCCCGTTTCGGATGGTCGGCTGCCGTAGGGTGATCACATGCCCTCGGTTGTGCGCTTGTCTGACGTGTCCGTGGTCCGGAACGGGGCCACCATCCTCGACGGTGTCTCGTGGGAGGTGCAGGACGACGAGCGGTGGGTCGTACTCGGTGCGAACGGCGCCGGCAAGACCACGCTGCTGCAGGTTGCGGGTGCCCAGAGCTTCCCGACCTCGGGCGAGGTCGAGGTGCTCGGGACCGAGCTCGGCGGCGCCGACCTGTTCGACCTGCGGCCCCGGATCGGGTTCGCGTCGACGGCACTCGCGCGCCGCATCCCCGTCACCGAGAAGGTCATCGACGTCGTGCTGACCGCTGCCTACTCGGTCACGGGTCGCTGGAACGAGGAGTACGAGGAGCTCGACGTCCGCCGTGCGCAGCGCGTGCTCGACGAGTGGGGCCTCGGCGCGTTCACCGACCGCACCTTCGGTGAGCTGAGCGACGGCGAGCAGAAGCGCGTCCAGATCGCCCGCGCGGTCATGACCGACCCCGAGATCCTGTTCCTCGACGAACCGGCAGCGTCGCTCGACCTCGGCGCCAGGGAGAGCCTCGTGCGCACGCTCGGCGGGTACGCGAAGAGCGGCGACTCGCCGGCGATCGTCATCGTGACGCACCACGTCGAGGAGATCCCCGAGGGCTTCACCCACGCGCTGATCCTGGCCGACGGGCACGTCCAGGCGGCGGGACCGATCGACCAGGTCCTGACCGACGCCACCCTGACCGAGGCGTTCGGCATCGGGCTCACCGTGTCGAAGGACTCCGGTCGGTTCTCGGCGCGCGCTGCGTGACGGTGCTCCACATCGGCCTTGCTGTCTGGTAACGTAGACGGCTGGCGTAGGCCAACGACTTCCCGCGCGGTTCTGCGCATCTCAACACACACTGCTATCCGAGGAATCTCCATGAAGACCGACATCCACCCCGAGTACCGCGCCATCGTCTTCCGCGACCTGGCTTCCGGTGAGACGTTCCTGACGCGTTCGACCGCGAACAGCGACAAGACCATCGAGCTCGACGGTGCCACCTACCCGGTCATCGACGTCGAGATCTCGTCCGCGTCGCACCCGTTCTACACGGGCAAGCAGCGCATCCTCGACTCGGCCGGTCGCGTCGAGAAGTTCAACCAGCGCTTCAAGGGCTTCAGCAAGTAAGACTGCAGTCCACAACGGGCGGCTCTCCTTCGGGAGGGCCGCCCGTTCTTCGTTGGTGCCGATCGCGCTCGCACAACCGAAAGCAGCTCGCACCGCGTCGTTGCGCGGTGCGAGCTGCTTTTCGTTGTGCGGCGAGCGAAGAGGAGCCGACGAGAGCGTCAGTCGGCGGTGCGGTGGGGCCAGCGGCCGTCGGCGGTGAAGGACGGGTCGCGCTTCTTCCGCATGTAGTCCTGGAACGATGCGGCCTGCTCGGCGCACCAGCCGACCTGCTTGCGGTGGAGCTCTTCGGCGGAGACGGTGAGGTCGTCCGGGTACTTCGTCGCGATGGCCTGGGCGACCCGACCGGCAGCGATCGCGTCCGCGCCGGCGTCGTGCGCGTCGGAGAGGGTGACGCCGTACAGCTCGGCGGCGGCTTCGAGCGTGCGCTTGCCCTTGCGGTAGGTGTCGAGCGCTTTGTCGATCACGAGCGGGTCGACGACGTTGCCGATCACCGGGGAGGCGATGCCGTGCCGCTTGGCTTCCCGGTCGAGCAGCGTGAGGTCGTACGGGGCGTTGTAGATCACGAGCGGGATCCCGCGCGCGAACACGGCTTCGATCGCGGCGACGATCTCGGCGACGACCTCTCCCGCGGGACGCCCCTCGGCACGGGCACGCTCGGTGCTGATGCCGTGCACGGCCGAGGCCTGCTCGGGGATCTCGACACCGGGGTCGGCGAGCCACGAGCCCTCGACGATGCTGCGTCCGGTCATGTCGATGAGCCCGACGTGCGCCGTGACGATCCGGGAGGTCTCGACGTCGATGCCGGTGGTCTCGAGGTCGAACACGCCGAGGGCGTGCCACCACGGACGTGTCGAGAGGTCCTGGGGGGCCGTCGGCGTGTCGAGCTGCGATGTGGGGAACGTCACGGTGTCAGGCTAACCGCGCGCACCGACACGCCGGGTCACGCCGTCGGCGCGGCCCCGACGTGCAGCCAGGTGAACGACCGGCAAACTCTGCTCACGCCGTCGGCGCGGCCCCGACGTGCAGCCAGTAGAACGACTGGGTGCCGAGGGTCAGCGTGACGTTGCCCTCGTCGTCGAACGACGGGAACGAGCTGCCGCCGAACAGGTCGTAGAGCGGACGGCCCGCGAACTCGGGCGCCGAGATGGTCGCCGTCGTCGCGTTGACCGCGAACGAGAACACGCAGAGCACGTCCTCGGCCGAGGCGCCGAACTGGGTGCCGGCACCCTCCCACGAGCGGATGAAGGCGAGCACGCTCTCGTTGTCGGTCTCCTGCACCGCGATCGACCCCATGCCGAACACCGGGTGGGCCTTCCGTACGTGGATGACGTTGCGCACCCAGTGCAGCAGGGACCGCGACTGCGCGAGCTGCGCCTCGACGTTGACCTGCGCGTAGTTGTACACGAGCGACTGGACGACCGGCAGGAACAGCTTCCCGGGGTCGGCGGTCGAGAACCCCGCGTTCCGGTCCGGCGTCCACTGCATCGGTGTGCGGGACGAGTCACGGTCGGGCAGCCAGATGTTGTCGCCCATCCCGATCTCGTCGCCGTAGTACAGGAACGGCGAACCAGGCAGCGAGAACAGCAGCGCGTGGATGAGTTCGAGCTCCGCGCGGGAGTTGTCGAGCAGGGGAGCGAGGCGCCTGCGGATACCGATGTTCGAGCGCATCCGCGGGTCGTAGCCGTACCAGCCGTACATCGCCTGCCGGTACTCCTCGCTGACCATCTCGAGGGTGAGCTCGTCGTGGTTGCGGAGGAACACGCCCCACGCGGCACTGTCCGGCACGTCGAGCGTCTCGGAGAGGATCGCGGACAGCTCCTTGGCGTGCTGGGCGCGGAGCGAGTAGAAGATGCGGGGCATCACGGGGAAGTCGAACGCCATGTGGCACTCGGGTTCCTCGTCGGTCCCGAAGAACGCGGCGGTCTCGCGGGGCCACTGGTTCGCCTCGGCGATGAGGACGCGCCCGGGGTACTCCTCGTCGACCATCGCGCGGAGCTTCTTGATGAACTCGTGCGTCTCCGGCTCGCCCTCGCCGTTGCCCTCCTCCGACTCGAAGAGGTACGGGATCGCGTCGAGCCGCAGTCCGTCCACACCGAGGTCGAGCCAGTGTCGGACGACGTCGTACACGGCCTCGACCACCGCGGGGTTCTCGAAGTTGAGGTCGGGCTGGTGCGAGAAGAACCGGTGGAAGAAGAACTGCCGACGGACCGGGTCGAACGTCCAGTTGGACTCCTCGGTGTCGACGAAGATGATGCGGATGTTCTCGTAGTGCTCGTCGGTGTCGCGCCAGACGTAGAAGTCGCCGTAGGGGCCGTCCGGGTCCTCCCGGGACTGCTGGAACCACTCGTGCTGGTCCGACGTGTGGTTGATCACCATGTCGATGACGATGCGCATGTTCCGCTCGTGCGACTTCGTCACGAGCTCACGGAACTCCTCGAGCGTGCCGAACTCCGGCAGGATCGCCTTGTAGTCCGCGATGTCGTAGCCGCCGTCACGCAGTGGTGACTTGAAGAACGGCGGCAGCCAGAGCGCGTCGACGCCGAGCCACTGCAGGTAGTCGAGGCGACTGATCAGGCCCTGCAGGTCTCCGGTACCGTCGCCGTTCGAATCGACGAACGAGCGGATCATGCACTCGTAGAAGACCGAGCGCTTGTACCAGAGGGGGTCGAGCGTCAGTCCGGGCAGCTGGATCGGGGCTGTGAAGGTCACCGTGCTCCTCGTCGTGGTCGACGGGCATCTCCGCCCGCCCCGGACACGATAGGCCGACGGCTCCGAGCGTGTTCCCGGGTGCACCGGAGCCGGTTTCGTAGACTGGCGCGGATGCAACCGCCCGTGCTCTCCCCGTACCAGTCGCTGATGGCCTCGACGCCCGTCGTGCACCGCGCCGTCGAGGTCGACGGCCGCACCACGCACTACTGGGAGTACGGCCCCGACGACGCGTCCCAGACCGTGCTCGCCGTGCACGGGTTCCGTGGTGACCACCACGGGCTCGAGTCGATCGCCGCGCACCTCGTCGGCGTCCGCGTGATCGTCCCGGACCTGCCCGGTTTCGGCATCTCCGACCCGCTCGCGGTCTCCGACATCGACGGGTACGTGTCGTGGCTGCGCGGGTTCCACACGGCGCTCGGCCTCGACCGCACCACCGTCGTGCTCGGGCACTCGTTCGGGTCGATCGTCGTGTCCGCAGCGGTCGCTGCCGGGCTCGACACGCGGCTGCTCGTCCTCGTGAACCCGATCGCGGCTCCGGCGCTCCAGGGGCCCCGCGCCGTCGGCACCGGCATCGCGATCGCGTACTACCGCGCGGGAGCAGCACTGCCCCGGCCGGTCGGCCTCGGCGTCCTCCGGAACCGCGCGATCGTCCGGGCGATGAGCGTCGCGATGCTCAAGTCGAAGGACCCCGAGATGCGCCGGTGGGTGCACGACCAGCACGACCGGTACTTCTCCGCCTTCGCCAACCGGACGAGCGTGCTCGAGGCGTTCCGCACCTCGGTCACCCACGACGTCTCGGAGTACGCCGACCGCATCGAGGTCCCCGTGCTCATGATCGCCGCCGAACGCGACGACATCACCGCCGTGCCGGAACAACGTGCGCTCGCCGATCGGCTCCGCGACGCCGAGCTCGTCGTCATCCCCGAGGTCGGCCACCTGGTGCACTACGAGACGCCGGCCGCCGCTGCCAGCGCGACCCTGCGTCGGATGGCCGACCCCGTCCGGAAGCCGACGCGCGCTGCCAAGGCGGGTCGGGCCTCCAGGCCGAACACCGGGCGCACGTCGTGAGTCGCCTGCGCGTCGGGATCGACTGCCGGTACGTCCGGATCGGCCGGCACGACGGGATCAGCCGCTTCACGGCCGGTGTCGTCGCGCACCTTCCGGACCGCCACGACTACACGCTGCTCGTGAACGACGAACGGCAGCTCGAGTCGCTGCCGGACGACCTGCCGTGGGAGCTGATCCCGGCGCCGACGGACGCCGGTGAGCCGCTCGTCGCCCGTCACGTGAACCGACTCGGACTCGACGCGGTGTTCTCTCCGATGCAGACGATGGGGTCGCGCGGGCGGCGGTACGCCCTCGTGCTGACGCTGCACGACCTGATCTACTACCGGAACCGGACGCCGCCACGGGAGTTCTCGTGGCCGATCCGGCTCGGTTGGCGGGCGTTCCACCTGTCGTGGTGGCCGCAGCGCCTGCTCCTGAACGGCGCCGATGCGGTGGTGACCGTCTCGAGGACGACCGCCGGACTCATCGAATCGCATCGGCTGACGAAGCGACCGGTGACGGTGGCGTACAACGCAGCGGACCCGGCCACCGTGCGACCGGCAGGAGGCGCACGGACGAAGTCGCTGGTCTACATGGGCTCCTTCATGCCGTACAAGAACGTCGAGACGCTCGTCGCGGCGCTCCCGCTCCTCGGTTCGGACTGGACGCTGCACTGCATGTCCCGCGTGTCCGCTGCCGACCGTGCCCGGCTGTCCGCGCTCGCCGGCCCGGACGCGGTCGTCTTCCACGACGGGGCACCGGACGAGGAGTACCTCGACGCGCTCCGGTCGGCGACCGCCCTGGTCACGGCATCGTACGACGAGGGGTTCGGGATCCCGCTGGTCGAGGCGATGGGAGTCGGGACGCCGGTGGCCGTCAGCGACATCCCGATCTTCCGCGAGATCGGTGGGGACGCGGCGGAGTACTTCGACCCGTCGTCGCCTGCTGCGGTCGCTGCGGCGGTGCGCAGACTGGAGGCTCGGTGGGACTCCGCCTCGGCCGCTTCGGTCGTGCAGGCGGCCCGGTTCCGGTGGGAGGACTCCGCCGAGCAGGTCGTCCGGGCGGTCGAGCAGGGGGTCGCGGCGCGCGGCGCTTGAGACCCGGTGCGGGGTGCGAGCGTGCGGGTGGTGCGTGGTGCGTCCCGATCATCGAGTGCGCAGAAATGGCGACCTCGGGGCGGCCGAGGTCTCCGTTTCTGCGCACTCGATCGAGCGCAGGCGAGCATCGGGGGCCCCGCACCGTCGTTCGGGGGCTCCGGGTCACTGCTTCGCGGTGACGACCTGGACGGCGGCGTCGGGGAAGACCCGGTGCACGGCGTCCGTGACCTGCGCCTGGACAGCCGGGACGTCGACACCGGTCGGCGCGGTCTCGACCTCCACGGACTGACCGGCGGGCGTGTCGGAACGTCCTTCGCTCGCGGCCGCCCACACGCACCTGACCTGCTGCACGCCCGCGACCTGCCGGATCGCCCGGGCGAGCTCCAGCCGTTCGTCCGTGCGGGCCTTCGACGGCGAGACCCCGACGTCCACATCGCCCAGGTCGGCGATCGCGTACACGTGGACGCCGCTGCCGCTCGCGTCTGCGACGGCCTCGCTCAGCTGGTCGACGAGCGCGGTCTGCTGGTCCGATGACAGCTCCGTGGACGCGGTGACCGTCGCCGTGACGTCGTAGCTGGCGAAGGACGTCTTCGTGGGTTTCGTGGCGTCGGTCGCGATCACACCGTCGAGCGCGCCGGCGTCCTGGGTCAAGCGCTGGAGGCTGACGTCCGGTCGGGGGAAGATCCCGCCGACGCCGCTCTGGACACTGCCGATGATCATCGAGAGCGCGACGATGATGACCGCGGCCACGACGACCACTCCGGCCAGGAGCAGGGACCACGCGCGGACGCGTTGCGGTGTCGTGCGCACGGGCACGGAGGACGTGTCCGTACCGAAGGCGCGACCGAGGTCGTCGTCGTCCCCGAACCGGTCGCGGTGTCGGCCGGTCGGACCCGGTCCCTCGGTCGTCATGTCATCCCCTCACACGTGTGCTCGGGCCATCGAGTGAAGAGGATGCTAGTCCGCTCGCGGGAGCGGTGCAGCGCGCGGAGACAACGATCGGGCAACGTCCTCCACAGGGCGTGGTCGCCGTGAAGAGTCCACGGATCCGCACATCGGGCAGCCGGGGGCACGCGGCGTTCGGGAGGGTGGAGCCATGTCCGCTCGTCCGCTTCCGCTGCTCCTCCGGAACACCTCGTTCACCGTGCGCGAGGCGCGCCGTCGCGGCGTCTCGAGGTCGCGGATGCGTGGGCGGGACCTCGTCCGTCCCACTCGCTCGCTCCGCGTACCGCGGGTCGTTCCGCTCGACACCGTCGAGCTGCGGGCCCGTGCGTTCAGGCCGCTGCTCGATGCAGAACAGTGGTTCAATCACACCACCGCTGCGGCCTTGTGGGGCCTCGCCCTGCCCGCGCGCCTCCGGGACGAGCCCGTCCTGCACGTGACCGGCGCGAACGGGCGGCAGATGCGTCGGCCAGGTGTCGTCGGCCACAGGACGAGATCGGCTCCGCACGTCGGGACGGCGGCGGGGCTGCCGGCGAGCGATCCGCTCCGGACGTGGCTGGACTGCGCCGCCGTGCTGTCCGTCCGAGAGCTGACCGTGATGGGGGACCAGCTCATCGACGGCTGGTACTCACTGGCGGAGCTGCGGGTCGCTGTCAGCCGCGCCGGTGGCATCAGGGGGATCACCCGTCTGCGTGCGGCGGTCGAGTTGGTCCGGCCGGGCTCCGAGTCCCCGATGGAGAGCGAGTTGCGCCTGGTGCTCGTCGATCACGGGCTGCCCGAACCGGAGTGCAACCTCGATGTGCGCGGCGGCGATGGTCGATTCCTCGGGCGCGTCGACCTTGCCTACCCGGAGATGCGGATCGCGATCGAGTACGAGGGGCGCCACCATCAAGAGGACCGGGCGACGTACCTCCGCGACATCGTCCGACGGGAACGCTTCGAAGCCGAACGGTGGACCTTCGTCCTGGTGACCGACCGAGATCTCGTGGACGAACACCGTCTCGCGGATCGAGTACGACGGCGGCGCGCGCAGCGCTCGTCGAACGGAGCGCACGCGTGAGCTTCCGTCGTTAGGCTGCACCCATGTTCATCACCCTGCTGATCGTGTTCCTGACGATCGTGGCGGTCGGTGTCGTGCTGGGGGTCCAGGCGTCACATCGTGCGCGGTCGTTGCGAGGACTCGAGGACCCGCTCGCTCCCCGGCCCGGCATCGATGCCGATCAGGAGATCCGGACGGCGAACGCCAAGGCCGCGCGGCCGGATGGGGCGACGGGCTTCACCGGCGGCCCGGGCGCCTGAGGGCCCAACCCGGTTGGGCGCTGACCGGCGTCGTCGATCGAGCGCGCAAGAGTGGCGACAGGGTGAGCGGTGCCGACGCCGCTTCTGCGCACTCGATCGGCTGCTGTGGGCCGTGAGCGACGCTACGGTTCGTGAGCGACGCTACGGTTCGTAAGCGACATCGGAAGTGATCGAGTGCGCGGTCGTGGCGACCGGACCACGTCCGACGGCTGCAGATCTGCGCACTCGAATGGTCGCCGCGGATCGGAAGTGATCGAGTGCGCGGTCCTGGCGACGGATTCGGGCGGTTAGTCGGCATTGTTGCGCAGTCGATCCCGTCGCCGCGCCGGGCTCGAGCGCCGCACCGCGCCCCGGCGCCTGCACGGTCGCCCGCCCGCCTCAGCTTCGCTGCTCGAGGGGGTTCTGGTACTCGAAGGAGTACTTGCCCGGCGCGTCCGATGCGTCGTCGATTGGGTCGTCGAACCGGACGAGCTCCGCGTGGAAGCGCTCCGGGTCCCACCGGAACGAGTGGATCGACCCGTTCCGGATCGGCGTGTGGTGCCGATCGGCGGTTCCGGGAGCCGCCGCGTTCACAACGCTCCGGATCACGGCACCGTGCGTTGCCACCACGATGACGCCGCCGTCGTACCGGACCGCGATCTCGGCGAGGGTCTCGGTCGCGCGGGCGAGCAGCGCAGCCCGCGACTCCCGCCCGGGGATGACGTCGTCCGGGTAGCGCTCCAGTACCTCGTCGTCGGTCAGCCCCTCGGCCTCGCCGTAGGACCGCTCGGCGAGCCCCGGGTACGTCGAGGGCGCGGGAAGAGCGAGGTGCGACGCGATGATCGACCCGGTCTCGAACGCCCGGGACAGCGGCGAAGCGACGACGGCGTCGAACGACCTGCGCGCGAGCAGCGATGCCGAGGCTGCTGCCTGCGCCCGTCCGGTGTCGTTCAGCGGGATGTCGGTCGAGCCCTGGATGCGGCGCTGCTTGTTCCAGTCGGTCTCGCCGTGGCGCACGAGGTAGAGGAGGGTCGTCACGACTCGATCATGACAGAGCCAGTCGGGACGCCAGGGCGACCAGCGTCTCCGTGGTGCCGCCGTCGATCTTCTCCGCCGCCCGCCGATCGCTCCGCGTCGCACCACGGTTGACGATCACGACGGGGTGCTTCCGCCGCGCCGCGTGGTCGACGAGCCGGACGCCGGAGTTGACGGTGAGCGAGGACCCGACGACGAGCAGCGCGTCGGCGTCCGCGACGATCGACACGGACTCGGCGAACTTCTCGGTCGGGACGAACTCGCCGAAGAAGACGACGTCGGGCTTGAGCATCCCGCCGCACACGGTGCAGTCGGGCACGACGAAGCGCTCGACGTCGGTGATCTCGACGTCGCCGTCCGGCTGGAGGTGCACCGAGTCGGGGTCGTCGATCCAGGGGTTGAGGGTGTCGAGCACGCCGGCGAGGTCCGCGCGCGCGAACACCTGCCCGCACGTCAGGCACACGGCGCGGTCCATGGAGCCGTGGATCTCGACGACCCGTCGTGACCCGGCACGGAGGTGGAGCCCGTCGACGTTCTGGGTGATGACCCCGGTGACGACGCCGGCCCGTTCGAGCGCGGCCAGGGCGTCGTGCCCGGCGTTCGGCCGTGCAGCGGCGAAGGTCCGCCAGCCGAGGTGCGAACCGGCCCAGTAGCGCTGGCGCTTCGCGGCATCGGCGCGGAACTCCTGGAACGTCATCGGCTTCCGCACGACGCGGCCGCCGCCCCGGTAGTCGGGGATCCCGGAGTCGGTGCTGAGGCCGGCGCCGGAGAGCACGGCGATGCGCTTGCCCGCGAGCAGGTCCACGACCCGGTCGAACTGGGCCGTGTCGGTCGCGTCGCTCGTCGCCATCACGTTCACGGTACCCTCAACAGCCGACCGCCCCCGCGACTTCCCACACCGCCACGCGTCGACGCGAGCAGCGACGCGAGCAGCCGCCACGAACCCGGAACGAGACCAGTGCACCCCGTCCGCATCGACACCATCGACGACCCCCGCCTCGACGACTTCGCCCGACTGACCGACGTCGCGCTCCGTCGGGTGTCCGAGCCGGAGGGCGGCCTCTACATCGCGGAGTCGAACACGGTCATCGAACGCGCCGTCCGCGCCGGCCACGTCCCGCGGAGCATCCTCGTGCAGGAGAAGTGGCTCGACAGCGTGCTGCCGCTCGTCGCGGACCACGACGGCCCGGTGTTCGTCGGCCCGGACGACCTGCTCGAGGACCTCACCGGGTTCCGGATGCACCGTGGCGCGATCGCGGCGATGCACCGCCCGGAGCTGCCGAGCGTCGAGGACGTCGTCCGGGACGCGAAGCTCGTCGTCGTCCTCGAGGACATCGTCGACCACACCAACGTCGGCGCCGTCTTCCGGAGCGTCGCGGGGCTGGGCGCGGACGCCGTGCTGGTGAGTCCGCGATGCGCCGACCCGCTCTACCGCCGCAGCGTCCGGGTCAGCATGGGCACGGTGCTCCAGGTCCCGTGGACACGGATCGGCGACTGGCCGGAGGCGGGGGAGTCGCTCCGCGCCCAGGGCTTCCACCTCGCCGCGATGGCCTTGACGGACCGCTCGGTCGACCTCGACGCCTTCGCCGCTGACGTGCCGGAGCGCGTCGCGCTGGTGATGGGCACCGAGGGGCAGGGGCTCACGTCCGCCGCGATCGCCGCGGCTGACACGACGGTGCGCATCCCGATGCACCACGGCGTCGACTCCCTCAACGTGGCCGCGGCGAGCGCCGTCGGCCTGTGGGCGGTGCGGGCGGCCCAGCGAGCGCGGGGATAGGCCGGGAGGCTCGACCCACCTTCTCCACGTCCCGGCGGTTCCGCAGGTGTCCGGTACCCGGCCCCGGTACCCTCGGTTGTCGTGTCACGTGTCGTCCGCCGCCCCCGTTCCGCCGTCAGGAGGCCGGTGACGATCTCGGTCGTCGCGGTGCTCGTCCTCGCGGTCGGGTACCTCGTCGCCGCAGCGGTCGTGCCGTTCTCCCCGGCGAGCGCCACGACCACCTCGTACGCAGCCCCGACGTCCTCGTTGCCCGCGTTGACGTTCCCGTCGTACGGCGCGACCGCGGTCGAGGCGCCCGGTTTCCCGGAGAGCCTCCGCACGAGCGGCGACACGAAGCAGCGGTCCATCGCGAGCATCTCGAAGGTCGTCACGGCGTTGGTGGTGCTGGACGCCAAGCCCCTGTCGCAGGGGCAGGCGGGCCCGACGATCGCGTTCACGCCGGAGATGGAGGGCCTCTACGCGCAGTACCTCGCCCAGAACGGGGAGGTCGCCCCGATGCCGTCAGGACTCCGGTTGTCGGAGTACCAGACGCTGCAGGTCATGCTCATGAAGTCGGCGAACAACTACGCGGGGTCGCTCGCACTCTGGGCGTTCGGGTCGATGGATGCCTACAAGAAGGCCGCAGCGTCGTGGCTCGACGAGCACGGTCTCGACGAGACGTCCATCCAGGAGCCCACGGGCCTCGACGCGAAGAACGTCTCGACGGCGACGGACCTGGTGGACCTCGGGAAGCTGGCGCTGGCGAACCCCGTGGTGAAGGAGGTCGTCGGCACGAAGCAGGCGACGATCCCGAACGTCGGCGACATCGAGAACTCGAACAAGCTGCTCGGGATCGACGGGGTGGAAGGCATCAAGACCGGCACGCTCGACGAAGCCGGCGCGTGCCTGCTCTTCGCGGCGACGTACCAGCGCGGCGGGAAGGCGGTCACCGTGATCGGCGCGATGCTCGGCGGCCAGGACCACGACGCGCTCGACGCCGACATCCAGCGACTGCTGCACTCGGTGGCGGACAACTTCCACGTGGTCACGCTGACCCATGCCGGGCAGACGTTCGGCACGTACTCGACGCCGTGGAAGGACGAGACCGACGCCGTGACGAAGTCCGCGTCGGAGGTCCTGGTGTGGGGCAAGACGACCGTGACCGCGACGACGAAGCTGGACGCCGTGACGCTCGGCACGAAGGGCGAGCGGATCGGACGGGTACGGTTCACGATCAGCGACCACGACCCGGTGACGGTGCCGCTCGTGCTGGAGCAGGCGATCCCGGACCCGGGCATCTGGTGGCGCTGGACGAACCCGTTCCAGGGCGCCTGACGCGCTCGGGCTCGTCCAGAGCGCCTGGCGCGCTGGGGCCCTTCCAGGGCGCGTGATGCGCTAGGGCGTGTCGCTCCGGTGCTCGACGATCGTCTGGAGCTCCGGGCGCTTCGGGCTGACGCCGTCGCCGGACGAGGTGTGCCGGATGCGCCGCACGACCCACGGCACCAGGTACTCCTTCGCCCAGCCGAGGTCCTCGGCGCGGGCCTCGCGCCAGGGGCGGGCGGCGAGTGGCTCCGGGTTGAAGGGCTCGAGCCCGTGCTCCACCCCGAGGGTGTCGAGGACGGCAGCGGCGATCGTCGCGTGGCCCATGGGGGAGTGGTGCAGTCGGTCGGGCGCCCACATGCGCGGGTCGCGGAGCACCCGGAGCGCCCACATGTCGGCGACGAGCGCCCCGTGCTTGAGTGCGATGGCGTGCAGGTGCTCGTTGTAGATCGCCGCCTTGCCCCGGACGAGCCCGAGCACCGGGGTCATGCCGACGTCGGGGCCGGTGAAGATGACGACGGTCGCGCCGTCGCGTCGCAGGTCGGCGACGGTCTGGTCGAACCGCGAGGCGATCTCGTCGGGGTCCGATCCCGGGCGGATGATGTCGTTGCCGCCGGCGGAGATCGTGATCAGGTCGGGCCCGAGCGCCAGCGCGTCCGACACCTGCTCGTCGATGATCTGCTGGAGCAGCCGTCCGCGGATCGCGAGGTTGGCGTACGCGAAGTCGTCGGTCTGGTGGGCGAGGACCTCGGCGACCCGGTCGGCCCAGCCGCGGAACCCGCCGGGGACGGTGGGGTCTGGATCTCCGAGCCCCTCGGTGAACGAGTCACCGATCGCGACGTACCTGGACCACGGATGACGATCTGACACGCCTCGGAACATAGTCTCGTGCCATGACGAAGGCAAAGCCGACGAAGGCACGGCCGTGGACCGTCCCGGACGACCTCCTCGCCCGGTTGGCGGAGCGGGCACCCCGGTACGACGCCGAGAACGCGTTCTGCTCCGAGGACCTCGACGAACTCCGTGCCGCCGGGTACCTGCGCATCGGTGTGCCGATCGCGGACGGCGGCAGCGGGCTCGGGCTCCGCGCGACCGCTGCGGTGCAGCGGGAGATCGCCCAGGCCGCGCCGGCGACGGCGCTGGCGCTCGGCATGCACCAGGTCTGGGTGCAGGCGGCCCGCAGCGTGTCCGCGCAAGGTGAGTCGTTCCTCCAGTCCGTCACGGACCACGCCGCTGCGGACCGGCTGCTGGCCTTCGGGGTCAGCGAACCCGGGAACGATCGTGTGCTCTTCGACTCGCTGACCGAGGCGTCGCCCGACGGGGAGGGCGGCTACGGGTTCACGGGCACGAAGGTCTCCACGTCGCTGGCGCCCGCGTGGGACGTGCTCAGCGTCTTCGGCAAGGACTCGACGGGCGACGAGCCGCGACTGGTGCACGGGTTCGCCGTCCGTGCCGACGGGGGCATCCGGCACCTCGACGACTGGGACACCCTCGGCATGCGGGCGACGCAGAGCCGGACGACGCTGCTGGAGGGCGTGCACGTGCCCGCCGACCGGATCGTGCGGTCGCTACCGGTGGGGCCGACCGCCGACCCGCTCGTGTTCGGGGTGTTCGCCGCGTTCGAGCTGCTCGTCGCGTCGGTGTACGTGGGGATCGCCACGCGGGCGCTCGACCTCGCGGTGGAGCGGGTCCGCGACCGGCGGGGGATGGACGGGACGCCGCGATCGGACGATCCGGACGTCCGGCGCGCGATCGCGGACATGCGGGGGACGGTCGACGCCGTCGCGCTCCAGGTGGACGCGCTGGCCCGGGACGTGGACGAACTCGAGGACCACGGAGCGCGGTGGTTCCCGCTCCTCGTCGGCACCAAGGCACGTACGGTGGACGCCGCGCAGCACGTCGTCGACGAGGCGATGCGGGTCGTCGGCGGCGGGGCGTACCGGGCCTCGAGCGAACTCGCGCGGCTGGCCAGGGACGTCCGGGCCGGGCAGTACCACCCGTCGTCGCGGGACTCGGCTGCGCGCACGATCGCTACCGAGGTGCTCGGACCCCAGTCGGCAAAGTAGTTCGCATGCGGTACTATTGGTGTTCCCCCCTCAGGAGGCGATGCGCCAGGTGACGAGCACGACGGACGCGACGATCGAACGGACCGACCGCGGCCGCCCCGCACCCACGCACCGGACACCACCGCGGCGTCGCCCCCGCCGCCAGCGCCTGTGGGACCGCCTGCTCGTCCTCGACCCGGGCTTCGTCAAGAGCGAGGGCGCCCTGCGCACCCTGCTGTGCGTTCCCGCCGGCATGGCCGTCGGGTACGCGTTCGCCCTCGTGTTCGGGCTGCCCGCGATCCTCGGGCTGATGATCGGCGCGATGCCGGCGTTCATCACGTGCCTGGTCATCGTCGACCCGAGCGCCGGCCGCGTCGCCGGACGCACCGGTGCCGTCATCGTGCCGTTCGTCGTCGCCCTGGCCGGCAGCATCGCACTGCACCCGTTCCGCATCGTCGAGCTCGTGCTCATCGTCGTGCTGCTCTTCGTGCAGTTCCTGGCGTTCCAGTGGGGGAAGTGGGCGTCCGACGCCGCCGTCGTCGCCTTCTCCGGGTACCTGTGCGGGCTGCTGCTGCCGCTTCCGGAGACCGCGGTGCTGCCGCTGTCCGTCGTCGTCGCCGGGTCCCTCACCACGACGATCGTGGTCCGGACGGTGTTCCTCCGCCCGAACCCGTACCGCTCCCTGATGCGCACCCGGCGCGGCTTCGTGGCGCGCGGGTCGGACGTGCTCGAGGCGGCGACCGCTGCCCTCGCGACCGCCGACGAACCGCGCAGCCGTGCCAGGGCGCTCCGTCGGCTCCGGCACCGGCGTGCGCAGTACCACGAGATCGCACTGACGGTCGACGGCATGCTCGCGGCGAGCGGCATCGACGGCACGGCCGACGAGCTGCACCGCCTCGTGTTCGACACCCACTTCGCGATCGACGAGCTCGGCCGTGCCGCAGCGGCCCTCGTCGAGCAGGGCGCGCCGGAGGACGTCCGGCACGCCGCGCTCCGGGCGTTCACCACGGTGCTCCGGCACGGCGGCAGCGCGGGGGACGACGCCGGCAAGACGCTCGCAGCGCGGTTCGCGATCACGGCGACCGCTGCCGACCAAGGGTCACGCACCACCGTGCTCGTGCAGCGGATGGGCCGGGAGTTCACGGACCTCCGGACGGCCGGGCTCCGCTGGCGGGAGCTGCGCGACGAGCTGCCCCGCGCGGGCGACGGGGTACCGTTCGCGTCCCCGGTGATCCTCGCGGGGGGCCGCCCGGTCGGTGCCGTGCCGGTCGTCGCGGACGAGATCGCGGAGGGGCCGTGGCGTCGGTTCCACATGACGGCGTCGCTCCGGACCGCGGTGCACGCGGCGATCGCCGTCGCGATCACGGAGCCGCTCGCCCTGCTCCTCGACAGCAGCCGCTTCTACTGGGGCGTCATCGGCGTGATGATCGTCCTCGCCGGCACGAACACCACCCCGGAACGCGTCCGCAAGGGCATCCACCGCGGTGTGGGGACGATCGTCGGCGGTGTGGTCGGCATCGGGCTGGTGCACCTCCTCGGCACCGACCACCCGTGGGTCACGATGGTCATCGTCTGCGTGCTCCTCGCCGTCGGCACCTACGGGTTCGGCGGGCTGTACGCGGTCTGGGCAGCATGCCTCGTCGTCGTGCTCTGCCAGGTCTACGACTACTCGGGCACCTTTACCGACGCGCTCATCCCGATGCGCCTCGCCGAGAACCTGCTCGGCGCGACCATTGCGATCCTGGTCAGCCTGGTGGTGCTGCCGCTCGCGACGCGCAGCGTCGTCCGGCGCGCCGTGCGCCGGCAGCTCGTCGCGGTGCGGGCCTTCGTGCTGGCGACCGTGGGGGTGGACGCGGACGAGACCGACGACGGCGACGAGGCGGACGCGACCACGGCGTCCCGATCGGACCGCCTCGACCTGCGCACCCGCTCCCGCGCCGTCGACAACGCGACGTACCAGCTCGAGAGCGTCCTGAAGCCGATGGTGCGATTCCCGACGGGCGGGCCGGCACGCGCCGATGCGCGGATGCGTGCGTCCCTGCAGGCGGCTGCGGCGTTCGCGCGGGAGCTGGCCGGGAGGCCCGGTGCGGCCCCGGCGGTCGTCCCCGACACCCTGCGCGGTGCGGCGGAGGCCCTCGCCGCGTCCGTGGACACGCTGTCGGACCGCGTCGTGGCCGGCCCCGCCGCCACGGACGAGGGGGTCTGGACCCGGATCACCGACCGGATCGAGGACGTGGCGCAGTCACTCCCCGACGGTCCGGAGGGCGACGCCCTGCGGGACCGCGTGCACGCCCTCGGTCGCATCGACGAGTCGCTCGCCCTGCTGGCCGAGCGGGTCGGCATGACGGTCGTCGGCGACGCCTCGGCGCGGATGTCGGCGGTCGATGGCACCATCTCCGTGTGAGCAAGCAGGACGGACGCAACCGCCTCGTCTCCGACCAACCGGTCGCGGACCTGACGGCAACGGTCCTGCACGTCGACATGGACGCGTTCTTCGCGTCGGTGGAACTGCTCGACCGACCGGACCTCCGCGGACTGCCGGTGATCGTCGGGCACGACTCCGACCGCTCGGTGGTCACGGCCGCCACGTACGAAGCCCGCAAGTACGGCGTGAACTCGGCGATGCCGATGGCCGTCGCGAAGCGCCGTTGCCCGAACGCCATCATCGTCGAACCGCACTTCGAGAAGTACCGGGCGAACTCCGCCGCGGTGATGGACGTCTTCGACCGGTTCACCCCCAGGGTCGAACAGCTCGGCATCGACGAGGCCTTCCTCGACGTCGCCGGGGCCGTCCGGATGTACGGCACGCCGTGGGAGATCGGCACGGCGATCCGCCGCGCCGTGTTCGAGGAGACGGGGCTGCACTGCTCGGTCGGTGCCGCGTCGACGAAGTTCGTCGCGAAGCTCGCCTCGAGCCGCGCCAAGCCAGCAGGGCTCCTCGTGGTCCCCGAGGCCGAGACCGTGGCCTTCCTCCACCCGCAGCCGGTGTCCGCGCTGTGGGGTGTCGGCGGCAAGACGCAGGAGATCCTCGAGCGCCGCGGCATCCGCACCGTCGGCGACCTGGCGACCACCCCGCTCGGCTCGCTCGTGTCCGCGCTCGGCCCTGCCGGTGGGCAGCGTCTGCACGACCTGTCCTGGGGGCGTGACCCGCGCGTGGTCGACACGGCCGTCGGCGAGAAGTCGATCGGGCACGAAGTCACCTTCGGCACCGACCTCACCGACCGTGATGTGGTGGCGCGCGAACTCCTGCGCCTGGCGGAGAAGGTCGCCGTCCGGATGCGCCGTGCCGACGTCCAGGCCCGCACGATCGCCCTCAAGGTCCGGTACACCGACTTCACGACGCTGACCCGCTCGCGCACCCTCGCCGAGCCGACCGACGTCGCGCGCCGGATCCACCGCGAAGCCGTCGAGCTGTACGACGTGCTGCACAAGCCCGGCAACCGCATCCGGCTCATCGGGGTCCGCGGTGAGAACCTCGTCCCGACCGCGGCGAGCAACGCGCTGTGGGACGACGACGCGCCGTGGCGTGAGACCGAGACCACCGTCGACGCGGTCACGGCACGCTTCGGCGCCGGCGTGCTCCGACCGGCGTCGCTGGTCCGCGGCACGCCCGAGCAACGACCTCCGCACGCCCGACAGGACATCGGGTGACGGTAGAATCGGGGACAGTGAGCGCAGCGGAGTACGAACACCAGCAGCACGCCGCGGCCGACGGACTCGACACCGAGCGGGCCACGGCGCCGTCGGAGGAACTCGGACGGGCCGAACAGGCTCCGGCCGGATCGGCGCCGGCCGAACTCGCGCCGGCCGAACTGGCCGAGATCGCGGGCAACGCCGCGGCGGAGCACCTCTCGCCGGCCTTCCCGGACCGTGCGGCATGGGGCACCGCGTCGAAGCTCCGTGCCTGGCAGGTCGAAGCGCTCACGAAGTACTTCGAGACCGAGCCGCGCGACTTCCTCGCCGCGGCGACGCCCGGCGCCGGCAAGACCACGTTCGCGCTCCGGCTCGCGACCGAGCTGCTCGCGCGGGGCACCGTCGACCGCATCGTGGTGGTCGCACCGACGGAACACCTGAAGCGCCAGTGGGCGGACGCCGCCGACCGCGTGAACATCCGCATCGACCCGATGTTCAAGAACGGCGACGGCATGTTCGGCCGGCACTACCAGGGCGTCGCCATCACGTACGCCCAGGTCGGCATGAACCCCGAGGTCCACAAGAAGATCACCGAGGGCGGTCGCACGCTCGTGATCCTCGACGAGGTCCACCACGGCGGCGACGCGCTCACCTGGGGCGACGGCATCCGGGAGGCGTTCAGCGGTGCCGCGCGCCGCCTGTCGCTCTCCGGGACGCCGTTCCGCTCGGACACCGCACCGATCCCGTTCGTGCAGTACGCCCCCGACGAGCAGGGCATCCGCACGTCGATCTCCGACTACAACTACGGCTACGGACGCGCCCTGCAGGACGGCGTCGTCCGCCCCGTGCTGTTCATGGCCTACGCCGGCCAGATGCGCTGGAAGACGCGCATGGGAGACGAGATGTCGGCGTCCCTCGGCGAGCAGGTCACGAAGGACATCACGGCGCAGGCATGGCGCACGGCCCTCTCCCCGGAAGGCGAGTGGATGCCGGCCGTGCTGTCGGCGGCCGACAAGCGCCTGACCGAGGTCCGCCGCGGTGTGCCGGACGCCGGTGGCCTGGTCATCGCGACCGACACGACGACCGCTCGTGCGTACGCCAGGATCCTGCAGCAGATCACGGGGGAGCGGCCCACCGTCGTCCTCTCCGACGAAGCTGCGGGATCGAGCCGGATCGGCGCGTTCGCCGCGGACACCTCGCGGTGGATGGTCGCGGTCCGCATGGTGTCCGAAGGTGTCGACGTCCCGCGGCTCTGCGTCGGGGTGTACGCGACCAGCGCGAGCACGCCGCTCTTCTTCGCGCAGGTGATCGGCCGCTTCGTGCGTGCTCGTCGCCGTGGGGAGACGGCGTCGGTGTTCCTGCCGAGCGTCCCCGGGCTGATGGCCCTGGCGGCGACCCTCGAGCTCGAGCGCGACCACGCACTCGATCGCCCGAAGGACGCCGACGACGGGATGTACAACCCCGAAGACGCGATGGTCGCCGAGGCCAACAAGGAGGAACGCGCTTCGGAGAGCCTCCTCGACGTGCAGCCGTTCGAGGCCCTCGACTCGCAGGCGTCGTTCGACCGTGTCCTCTACGACGGCGGCGAGTTCGGCACCGGTGGCGAGATCGGCTCGTTGGAAGAACTCGACTTCATCGGGATCCCGGGGCTCCTCGAACCCGATCAGGTGCGCGACCTGCTGCGTGCGCGGCAGGCCACCCAAGCGAAGCGTTCGAAGGGTCGCGCCGTGAAGGACGGCCAGCCGAAGGCCGCGGCGCCCGAGAACCGGCCGATGTACATGACCCTCAAGGAGCAACGCTCCGAGCTCCAGCGGCTCGTGTCAATTTGGTCCAGGCACTCGAACGAGCCGCACGGCGCCATCCACGCCGAACTCCGGCGGATCAGCGGGGGACCGGCCGTCGCACAGGCGAGCATCGAGCAGATCCAGAAGCGCATCGACCTGCTGCGCTCCCGCATCGGCGGGCGCCGGTGAGCCCGGTGCGCGCGTGATCGTCCCCGTCGACGAGCGGACCTGGCTCGTGAAGCGCACGGCCGAGTCCTCTCCCGAGGCGATCATCGACCGGTTCGGTGGCGGCTACCGTCTCCGTCGCTTCAGCCTCACCGAATCGCGCCGGACCGCCCACGGGGTGTACCTCGGGGTCGACCTCGCCGAGACGGCGTGGTGGCGGTTGCGCGACGGTCGTCGTTGATCTCGACCGGATCTCGGCATTCTGCGCGGCGTACATGACGCGGCAAGGTCAGATCGAGTAGACCGGAGGAATGGCAGACTCCATCCCTCACGTCCTCGTCCTCGGTGGCGGCTCAGCCGGCTACACGACCGTCAAGCAGCTCCAGAAGCACGCCGCGACGGTCCCGATGCGCATCACCCTCGTCGACCAGAACACGTACTACACGTACCTGCCGTTCCTGCCAGAGGTCGCCGGTGGTCACATCGCACCGAAGGACGTCACGGTCGAGCTCCGTCGTGCGCTGCGCAAGACCCGGGTGATCCAGGGCAAGGTCACCGGGATCTCGTCCGCCGACAAGACCGTCTCGATCGCCACGGCCGGTGGTGACGACCGCACGCTCGGCTACGACCAGCTCGTCGTCGCGCTCGGCTCCGTCACCAGGACCTTCCCGACGCCCGGTCTCGAAGAGGTCGGCGTCGGCTTCAAGAGCGTGGAAGAGGCGGCGTACGTCCGGGCGAAGCTGCTCGACAACATCGCGAAGGCCGCGGCGACCCGTGACGAGGACGAGCGTCGCCGACTCCTGACCAGCATCTTCATCGGCGGCGGCTACACCGGCGTCGAGGCGATCGGCGAGCTGTTCGACGTCTCGCAGGCCGCGATCAAGACCTACCCGTCGCTCGCGGGGGAGCAGCCGCGCTGGGTGCTCATCGACGCGCTCGACCGCGTCGCGCCGGAGGTCGGCCCCGAGCTGTCGAAGTGGACCCTCGAGTCCCTTCGTGCCCGCGGCATCGACGTCCGCCTGAAGACCACGATGCCGAGCTGCGAGGGTGGCGTCGTGAAGCTCTCCGACGGCGACGAGTTCGCCACCGGGCTGCTCGTCTGGACCGCCGGCGTGAAGCCGAACCCGCTCCTCGACGCCTCCGACCTGCCGCGCGGGCCGAAGGGGCACCTCGCCGCGAACGCGAAGCTCCAGGTCGAGAACGAGGAGACGCACGAGGTCGTCCCGGGCGTCTGGGGTCTCGGCGACGTCGCGCAGGTCCCCGACCTCACCGCGGACAAGCAGCCGGCGTACTACCCGCCGAACGCGCAGAACGCCGTGCGTCAGGCCGTCGTGGCGGCGGACAACGTGGTCGCGACGATCACGGGCAAGCCGCTCGAGGAGTACCGCCACCCGTCGATCGGGACCGTCGCTTCGTACGGCGTCGGGAAGGGTGCCGCGAACATCAAGGGCATCAAGATGACGAACCTGCTCGCGTGGCTCGCGCACCGGGCGTACCACGTGTACGCGATGCCGACGCTGAACCGCAAGGCGCGCATCGTCATCGGCTGGGTGACCGGTGCGGTCTCCGGTCGTGACGCGACCTCGCTGATCAAGGAGACGGACCCGCGCCGCGCCTTCGTGGACGCGACGAAGTAGCAGGCGACTGCCCGACCGACGGGAGGCCCGGTGCCAGCTGGCACCGGGCCTCCCGTCGGTCTGCTGGTCGCGTCGGTCGTGTCGTCGCGTTGACCCGTCGGCTGCGCGTCCGCGCGCAACGACTGCCGCGGAGAGATGAAACGGGCGCGCAAAAACGAACGGCCCACCCGAAGGTGAGCCGTTCGCCGCGTGTCTCAACACTGCGTGTCCGAGGGGGGACTTGAACCCCCACGCCCTAATACGGGCACTAGCACCTCAAGCTAGCGCGTCTACCAATTCCGCCACCCGGACAGGTGTTCGTTCAGTTGTCGGCCGCTCCGGCGGGTTTCCCCGGCGTTGCTGCCGGAGAAGACATTAGCACGGCTGTGAACGCACGTTGAACACGGGCGCGCATCCCGGGCGCGTCCCCCGGTGACGGCGAGTTCCGGCGCGTCAGCGGTGCCCGATAGCGTTGGTGCATGACGACGGATCCCGCGGCCACCACGACCGAGCTCGAAGCCACCGCGGCGATCGCCCGGGACCTCATCCGGATCGACACCACGAACTGGGGCGAAGGTCGCTCGAAGGGCGAGACGGAAGCGGCGCACTACGTCGAAGCCAAGCTGCAGGAGCTCGGCGCGACGCCGCAGCTCTTCGAGTCGGAGCCCGACCGGGTGAGCGTCGTCGCTCGCATCCCCGGACGCGATCGCAGCAAGCCGGCGCTCGTCGTGCACGGCCACCTCGACGTCGTCCCCGCCGATCCCGCGAACTGGAGCGTCGACCCGTTCGGCGGCGTGGTCAAGGACGGCATGCTGTGGGGCCGCGGCGCGGTGGACATGAAGAACATGGACGCGATGATGCTCACCGCCCTCGGTGACGTGATCGCGGCGCAGGGGGCACCCGAGCGTGACCTCGTGATCGCGTACTTCGCGGACGAGGAAGCCGGGGGAGTCCTCGGCTCGCACCACGTCGTGTCCGAGCACCCCGAGGTGTTCGCCGGAGCATCGGCCGCCATCAGCGAGGTCGGCGGCTACTCGATCACGCTCGGCGACCGCCGCGCGTACCTGCTGCAGACCGGCGAGAAGGCCCTGATGTGGCTCAAGCTCGTCGCGAAGGGCACGGCGGCGCACGGCTCGCACGTCATCCGCGACAACGCCGTGACCAAGCTCGCGGCGGCCGTCGCCCGGATCGGGAGCGAGGAATGGCCCGTTCGGCTGTCCGCCACGACCGAGGCGATGGTCGCCGAGGTCGCACGGTTCCTCGGCGTGGACCCGGCGGTCACCGGCCCGGACGAGGTGGCCCTGGCGACGGGGTCGGCGTCCCGGTTCATCCACGCGGCGCTGCACACGACGTCGAACCCGACGGTGCTGCAGGCCGGGTACAAGCACAACGTCATCCCCGACGCCGCCGAGGCGCTCATCGACATCCGGTGCCTCCCCGGCGACGAAGAAACGGTCCTCGAGCGCGTGCGGGAGCTCGCGGGCGACGACGTCGAGGTCGTGATGTCCTTCCGCGACATCGGACTCGAGCAGGACTTCGGCGGACCGCTCGTCGACGCCGTGCGCGACGTCCTCGGCCGCCACGACCCGGGTGCCCCGGTGCTGCCGTACCTGCTCTCCGGCGGGACGGATAACAAGGCACTGTCGACCCTCGGCATCGCGGGCTACGGCTTCGTGCCGCTGCAGCTGCCGGCCGGCGTCGACTTCCCGGCGATGTTCCACGGTGTCGACGAGCGGGTGCCGCTCGACTCGCTCGCGTTCGGTCGTCGTGTCCTCGGGGACCTGCTCGCCTCGTATTGATATGCTGTCGGGTCGCCACCGGCGACCACGACCCGAAAGGCCGCGCCAGTGCACATCCTCGAGGCGATCTTCCTCGGCTTCGTGCAGGGACTGACCGAGTTCCTGCCCGTCTCCTCCAGCGCACACCTGCGCATCGTCGGACTCTTCCTGCCGGACGCGCAGGACCCGGGCGCCGCGTTCACCGCCGTGACGCAGCTCGGCACCGAGACCGCGGTGCTCATCTACTTCTGGCGGGACATCACGCGCATCGTCACGCGCTGGTTCGGGGCGCTCGGTGGCAAAGTCCCGCGCGATGACCCCGACGTGCGCCTCGGCTGGCTCGTGATCATCGGCACGATCCCGATCGGCGTCGTCGGACTCCTGCTGCAGCACTCGATCGAGACCACCTTCCGGTCGCTCTGGATCGTCGCGATCGTCCTCATCGTGTTCGGCATCGTCCTCGGTGTGCTCGACCGCGTCGGCCGCAAGGAGCGCCGGATCGAGCACATGACCTTCGGCGGCGGGATCCTGATCGGCATCGCGCAGGTCCTCGCACTCGTTCCCGGTGTCTCGCGCTCCGGGGCCACGGTCTCGATGGGCCTCGCCCTCGGCTACACCCGTGCGGCCGCGGCGCGCTTCGCGTTCCTGCTCGCGATCCCTGCGGTCTTCCTGTCCGGCCTGTACGAGGCCGCGACCAGCCTCAGTGACACCGGCGCGCCGTTCGGCGTGGCCGACACGGTCATCGCGACCGTGGTGGCGTTCGTCGTCGGGTTCGTCGTGATCGCGGCGTTCATGAACTACATCAGCAAGCGCAGCTTCATGCCGTTCGTCTACTACCGCATCGCACTCGGTATTGTTCTCATCGTGTTGCTGTCGCTCGGAGTGATCCAGCCGTGAGGGCCTGGGAGGCCCCGTCCGTCCCCGACGTCGGCGGGACCGGGCCCCGTCCGGTCGTGCACGACACGGCAACCGGGAAGCCCGTCGACCCGACCCGTGGTGACGACCGCGCGGCGCTGTACGTCTGCGGGATCACCCCGTACGACGCCACACACCTGGGACACGCCGCGACGTACCTGGCGTTCGACACCCTCGGCCGGGCCTGGCGCGACGCCGGACTCGACGTCGAGTACGCGCAGAACACCACCGACGTGGACGACCCGCTGCTCGAGCGGGCGACCCGTGACGGCGTCGACTGGCAGGAGCTCGCGGCGTCGCAGATCGACCTGTTCCGCCGGGACATGGAAGCCCTGCGCATCCTGCCGCCTGACGACTACGTCGCGGTCACCGACGAGGTCGAGCGCATCGCCGAGGCCGTCGCGTTCCTGCAGGAGACCGGGTACGCCTACACCGTGCCGACGCCGGACTCCGCTGGCGACGACCTCTACTTCGACGTGAACCGTCCGACCGAGTCCTGGGCGCTCGGCGACGAGAGCCGCATGGACCGCGAGACGATGCTGGCGCTGTCCGCCGAACGCGGCGGCGATCCCGACCGCGCCGGCAAGCGCGACCCGCTCGACCCGCTGCTCTGGCGTGCCGCCCGCGCGGGGGAGCCGCGCTGGGAGACCGTGCTCGGCGAGGGGCGCCCCGGCTGGCACATCGAGTGCAGCGTCATCGCCGGTGACCGGTTGGGGCTGCCGATCAGCGTGCAGGGCGGTGGCAGCGACCTCGTCTTCCCGCACCACGAGATGAGCGCGGGGCACGCGGCGGCGCTGGCGCACCAGCCGTTGGCGCACGCGTACGTGCACACGGGCATGATCGCCTACCAGGGCGAGAAGATCTCGAAGTCGCTCGGCAACCTGGTCACGGTCCGCGGCCTGCTCGACGACGGGGCCGATCCCCGTGCGATCCGGCTCGCGCTCCTGTCGCACCGGTACTCGGACGACTGGGAGTGGTTCGACGCCGAGCTGTCGAGCGCGACCCGCCGGCTCGACGCCTGGGACGCCTGGGCAACAGCGGGCGCCGGGCACGCCGACGACGCCGAGGATGTCATCGCGCGAATCCGCGCTCGTGTCGCGGACGACCTCGACACGCCCGGTGCGGTCGCTGCCGTCGACACCGCGGTCGCCGGCGGGACCCGGTGCACGCCCGAGCTCGTCGACCTGGTCGACGCCTTGCTCGGCATCCGCATCGCCTGAAGCGCGCCGCGCGCCGCGCGCTCGGCCCGGCGCGCCCGTCCCCGTCGCATCCGGCTCCGTCGCACCCGTCCCCTCGAGGTTCCGTAATTCTGGCATCTCGGGGAGCCAAGGAGGCGAGTCGTGGAACCTCGAAGAAGGTGAGCGGCGAGTTGCGGAACCGCAGCCAGCCCCGGCGCGCGACCAGCCCCGGCGCGCGCGCGGCCGTGGGCGCGGCCACACGACGGACGGGAGGCACGGTGCCAGCTGGCACCGTGCCTCCCGTCGGTCGTCGCGCGCTCCTACTGCGGAGGCTGCGGGGGCCGCCACGGGCCCTCGCCCGCCTGGCCGGGACCGTCCTTGCCGTCCTTGCGCTCCCGACGCCGCAGGTACTGTTCGAACTCCTGCGCGATGGCGTCACCGGAGGCCTCGGGGGAGTCGACGGTGTCGCGCGCCTGCTCGAGCTGCTCGATGTACGACGCCATGTCCTCGTCGTCAGAGGCCAGGGCGTCGATGCCCTCCTCCCACTGCGTCGCGTCGTCGAGGAGCGTGCCGCGGGGAACCGTCACGTCGGTGAGCTCCTCCATCTTGTCCAGGAGCGACAGCGTGGCCTTCGGCGACGGCGCGTTGTGCACGTAGTGCGGGACGGAGGCCCAGAGGGACAGCGTCGTGAGCCCGGCCTTGTCCATCGTGTCGGAGAGCACGCCGAGGATGCCCGTCGGGCCCTCGTACGACGACTTGTCGACGTCGAACGCGGCACGGACGCCCGCGTTCTCGCTGGACACGAACACCGAGATCGGTCGGGTGTGCGGGACGTCCGCGAGCATCGCACCGACGAACACCACGGCGTCGATGGAGTACACGTCGGCGAGGTCGATGATCTCGGCGCAGAACGCCCGCCACGTCCGGGACGGTTCCGGTCCGACGAGGACGAAGACGTCGCGCTCCGCCGGGGACCCCGCCGCGCCGATGACCGGGCGGCCGACGTCGCCGGGGCCGTGCAGCACGATGCGCGGCCACTGGATCCCGCGGACGCCGCTGTCGTCGCTGCCGACGTTCGGGCGGTTGAACTGGTAGTCGACGTACTGCTCCCCGTCGATCTCCCGCAGTTCGTCGAGCCCGAGTGCGTCGACGATCCGCCGGGCGAGGCCACTGGCGGCTTCGCCGGCGTCGTTCCAGCCCTCGAACGCGACGACCAGCAGGCGGCCGTCGTTGAAGGGGGAGTGCTGTGGCACGGAGCGGACCTCCTGGAGGTGGAGTGGAGCGGGTCGGCGCGGAGGGCGGACCGTCCACAGCCGACCGGACACGATCAGGCATCCACAATAGGCCCCAGGGCCTTCGGCGACCGCGTGCGCCGGTAGACTCGTCGCCCGTGACCGCGCATCCCCTCGCCCTCGTCCAGCCCGCAGCCGTGCTGTGGGACATGGACGGCACGATCATCGACACCGAGCCGATCTGGCAGCAGTCCCAAGTGGAGCTGACCGGCCGCTACGGCGCCGAGTGGACCCACGAGGACGGACTCTCCCTGGTGGGGAGCGGCCTCGAGCGCTCGGGGGAGATCCTGCGGGACAAGGGCGTCGACATGGAGGTCGAGGAGATCGTCCAGTGGATGACCTCGTACGTGATGGAGCGGCTGGCGCACGACGACCTGCCGTGGCGTCCCGGTGCACGTGAGCTCATCGAGGAACTGCACGCCCGTGGCATCCCCACGGCGCTGGTCACGATGTCCCGTCGGAACATGGCGCTCGTCGCCGCTGACGCCCTCGCGGACCACCCGTTCCGCGTCGTCGTCGCCGGTGACGACGTCGAGCACCCGAAGCCCCACCCCGAGGCGTACCTGACGGCCGCCGCCCAGCTCGGTGTCGACGCCACCGCCTGCGTCGCGATCGAGGACTCCGCCACCGGTGTCGCCGCGGCCGTCGCGTCCGGCGCCGTCACGATCGCCGTCGAACACATCGTGCCGCTGCCGGAGACCGCCGGCGATGTCTACCTGACGTCGCTCGCCGGTGTCGACGTGGACCGGCTCGTGGCACTCACCTCGCCGGCGTTGGCCGCGCGAGCCGGTGGGTCCGCCACCGGCGCCGAGGAGGTCGCACGGTGAACGCCGAACTCCCCGACACCACCGGCCTGCCGCACACGACCGGCGGCACCCCGCACACCCCGCCGCGCGGCCCGTTCCGCGCAGGCGACCGCGTGCAGCTGACCGGACCCAAGGGCAAGCTCACGACGCTGTCGCTCGAGCCCGGTGTGATCTACCACACGCACCGCGGCATGCTCGCGCACGACGACGTGATCGGCCAGCCAGACGGTTCGGTCATCACCGCGAGCTCGGGCGACGAGTACCTCGCGCTCCGGCCGCTGCTGAACGACTACGTCATGTCGATGCCGCGCGGTGCCGCGATCGTCTACCCGAAGGACGCCGCCCAGATCGTCGCATTCGCCGATGTGTTCCCCGGTGCCCGCGTGGTCGAGGCGGGCGTGGGTTCCGGCGCGCTCTCGCTGTGGCTGCTCCGCGCGATCGGCCCGACCGGTCGCCTGCAGTCGTTCGAGCGCCGCGACGAGTTCGCCGAGATCGCCCGTGGCAACGTCGGCACCTTCCTCGGCGCCGTGCCGGACAACTGGAGCGTGACCGTCGGCGACCTCGTCGAGGAGCTCCCGGGCGCCACCGAACCGCAGAGCGTCGATCGTGTCGTCCTCGACATGCTCGCGCCGTGGGAGTGCGTCGACGCGGCCGCCGACGCGCTCGTGCCCGGCGGGCTGATCGTCTGCTACGTCGCGACCGTCACGCAGCTGAGCCGCACCGCCGAGGCACTCCGCGACACCGGCAGGTTCACCGACCCCCAGTCGAGCGAGACGCTCGTGCGCACCTGGCACGTCGAGGGCCTCGCCGTCCGGCCGGACCACCGCATGGTCGGGCACACCGGGTTCCTCGTGACGGCACGCCGCCTGGCCGACGGCGTGGTCCTCCCGAACCTGAAGCGTCGCCCAGGCAAGGCCGAGTTCTCCGACGAGGACGTCGAGGCCTGGACGCCGGGCGCCGTCGGCGAACGGTCCGCCAGCGACAAGAAGCTCCGCAAGGTGGCACGGCAGGCGGCAGCGCAGGCGCGGAAGGTCGCGGCCGCCGAAGCCGCGGACGCGGCCGGAGCCGGTGCTCCCGACACGTCCGTTCCTGATGGAGACGACCGGTAGGCTACCCACCGTTGCCCGCCCCGCATCGAACGGAAAGAGGGTCCGTGCGCACCATCCCCGCACTCCTGGTCACCATCGGACTGGCCGCGTCGCTCACCGCGTGCGCGTCGAGCGGAGCCGGTACGACGCCGTCGAGCTGCAACGCTCCCGGTGCCGCGTCCGAGTCCGTCACCGCGTCGGGCGCGTTCGGCAAGGAGCCGAAGGTGTCGATCCCCGCGGGGCTCACCACGAAGGGCACCCAGGTCTCGGTGCTGAAGCAGGGCGACGGCCGCACGGTGGGGAACGGCACGCCGGTCCTCATCGAGTACACGCTCGTCGACGGCTCCACCGGCAAGGTCGCGCAGACCAGCGGCTACTCCGGCACGACCGCGCCGATCACCGCGGGTTCGTCGAACGCCGGTGCCCTCGGCAAGGCGCTCGAGTGCGCGAAGGTCGGCGACCGCCTCGCCGTGGCGCTGCCGCAGAGTGCGCTGTCGAGCGGCGCGACCTCGACCAAGAAGACCGAGGACGCCGTCATCGCGGTGATCGACGTGAAGCGGGCGTTCGACGCCCGTGCCACCGGTACCCCGCAGCTCGCGGGTGACCACATGCCCGCCGTCGTCCTGGCGCCCGACGGTGCCCCCGGCATCACGGTGCCGTCGTCCGCGGCCCCGTCCTCCGACGAGACCCACCTGCTCCGCAAGGGTCACGGCAAGGTGCTCACCGACAAGGACACCGCGGTCATCAAGTACACCGCCGTCACGTGGGGGAACGACTCAACGGTCGCCGGGTCGAGCTGGACCGACGGGACCGGCGCCCAGACCGTACCGCTCGCCAAGGGTCAGGTCCAGGAAGGCGTGCGCAGCGCGCTCGTCGGCCGGAAGGTCGGCGACCAGGTGCTCGCGATCGTCCACCAGCAGGGCGTGGCCTACGCGTACGTCATCGACGTGCTCGGCTCGATGCAGTCCTGACCCGGATCCCGGTCCTGACGACGCTCGTCCGCTCTCCACGAACCCGCGCGCGGGTGCACTCCGGTGCCCCCGCGCTGCCGTAGGATCGGCTCGTGCCAGCCACCCGTGTGCCCCGCGTACCGGCGGAAGAACGCCTGTTCAGCCTCGTGCTCGCGCTGCTGTCGACCGAGTCGGGCCTGACGAAGTCCGAGATCCTGACGAACGTCCAGGGCTACCGACAGCGGTTCGCGGCCGGTGGTGACAACGCGTCGCTCGAGCGGCAGTTCGAACGCGACAAGGACGACGTCCGCGAACTCGGCATCCCGCTCGAGACCATCGAGACTCCCGGATCGTCCGGCAACAACCAGACCCTCCGGTACCGCATCCCGAAGGGCGAGTACGACCTGCCCCTCGACGTCCGGTTCACCCCGGACGAGTCCGCGTTGCTGTCGCTCGCGGCGATGGCCTGGCGCGAAGGGGCCCTGTCGTCGGACTCGCGTCGAGCGCTCCTCAAGGTCCGTTCCGCGGGTGACGACGACAGCCGCGCCGGCGCGACCGGCATGGACGCGTACGCACCGCGGCTCCGCGCACGGGATGCCGCGTTCGAGCCGCTCCGTGCCGCGCTGGACCGCGCAGCAGCCGTCCGGTTCGACTACATCACCCCCGGTGAGCACGAAGCACGACGGCGCGACGTCGCTCCGCTGGCGCTCGTGCAGCACGGCGGCCGGTGGATGCTCGCCGCACACGAACCCTCGACGGACTCCGACAAGAACTACTTGCTCTCGCGGATCGTCGGTCCCGTCACGACGTACGAGCCGGGTCGCCATCCGGCGCCCGCCGGTGCGGGGGAGCGGACCCTCGCGGAGCTCGACCGGCTGTGGGCCGAACGGACGGCGACGATCGCGGTCGTCCCCGGGTCGGACGCGGAACGTCGTCTCGGCCGTCGGCGGGACACCACCGCACAGGGCGACGGCGTCCTCGTGCTCCACTACGTCGACCCGCAGATCCTCGCCGAGGAACTCGCCGCCTTCGGCCCCGAAGTGCAGGTGCTCGAGCCCGCGGACGTCCGCGACCGCGTGCTCGACCGTCTCCGCGGGCTCGTCGCCGACCACAGCGAAGGGGTGCTCCGTGGCTGAAGCCCAGCCGCTCCAGGCCCAGGACAAGCTCGCGTTCCTGCTCGCGCTGGTGCCGTACCTGATCGATCGCGAGCGTGTCTCCGTGACCGAGGCCGCTCGGCACTTCGGCGTGCAGGAGACCCGGATCCGCCGCGCGGTGGAGCTCATCGCCGTGTCGGGCATCCCCGGCGAGACGATGCAGTACCAGCACGGCGACCTGTTCGACATCGCCTGGGACGACTTCGAGCAGAACGACATGATCGTGCTGACGAACCTCGTGGCGATCGACGACTCTCCGCGGCTCTCCGCACGAGAAGCCTCTGCGCTCATCGCGGGCCTGCAGTACCTCTCCGCGCTGCCCGAGGCCGCCGACCGCGACGCCATCCGGGCACTGATGGCGAAGCTCTCGCGTGGTGCAGGTGGAGCCTCTGCGAACGTCGCCGTCGGGCAGGAGCGCCACGATGCCACCCTCGCCACCATCCGGCAGGCGATGTCCGACGGCCGCGGACTCGTGTTCGACTACGCCGGCCCGCGCACCCAGGGCAGCACCCGCTCGGTGGACCCGCTCCGCGTCGAGTCGATCGACACGGACTGGTACCTCCGTGCCTGGGACCTCGATCGTGCCGCACTCCGCACGTTCCGACTGGACCGCATGTCGGCCGTACGCGTCGACGACCGCCCGGCCTCGCATTCGACCGACGACGTCACCATCCCCGACACGCTGTTCCAGCAGAGCGCGGACGACGTGATCGTGACCGTGGAGCTCGACGCCTCGTCGTTGCCGCTCGTCGCGGACTTCCTCGCGGACACCGCGGACGTGCCGGACGCCGATCGGCGCGTGCGCATCCGGCTCGCCGCGTCCGCGGGGTTCGACGGCGTGGTGCGCCTCGTCGCCGGCCTGCCCGGGCGAGCCGTCGTGCTCGACCCGCCCGCCGCGCGCGACGCGGTGCGCGCGTTCGCAGCGTCCGCGCTGCCCGCGTCCTGACGCGGACAGCGCGCGCCGGGCGCGCCCGCCGGGCCGCTGAGATCGCAGTTGGTGTCGTTTCCCGCGCGCCGGTTCCGACACGGACTGCGATCCGACGGCCCCGTCCGACGCCGGGCGCGCCCGCCGGGCCGCTGAGATCGCAGTTGGTGTCGTTTCCCGCGCGCCGGATCCGACACGGACTGCGATCTCGGGGATCGAGGGCGGCGCAGCGCGCGCTCCGACGCCGCGCGCGCCCGAAGGTGCGCTGTGCGTTCGCACGTCGCGCCGCCGAGCGAGGGCCGCGCTGCCGTAGGATCGACGCATGGCTTCGACGACCGCGCGCGGGCGAGAGAAGCGGCAGGGTCGCCGTCCGAAGGAACCCGAAGGCCGCATGTCCCTCGGGCAGCACCTCATTGAGCTGCGCAACCGCCTGTTCAAGGCCGTCCTCGCGGTCCTCGTCGGCGCGGTCGGCGGCTGGTTCCTGACCCCGTTCGTGCTCGACTCGCTGCGCGCCCCCGTGTCGCAGCTGGCGAAGGTCGGCGGGCACACCGCCGAGCTGAACTTCCCCATGATCACGGGCGCGTTCGACCTCAAGCTGCAGATCGCGATCACGATCGGCATCGTCATCGCGAGTCCGGTGTGGCTCTACCAGATCTGGGCGTTCATCGTCCCGGCACTGGTCCGGCGCGAGAAGCAGTACGTGTGGGGCTTCCTCGGCACGGCGATCCCGCTGTTCTTCGCCGGGTGCTACTTCGGCTGGTACGTCCTGCCGCACATCGTCGGGATCCTCGGCAGCTTCGTGTCGAGCCAGGACACCTCGATCGTCGACGCGAAGGCCTACTACGACTTCGTCATCAAGCTCATCGTGGCGGTCGGAATCGCGTTCGTGCTGCCCGTGTTCCTGGTGCTGCTGAACTTCGTCGGCGTGCTCGAGGCGAAGTCGATCATCAAGTCCTGGCGCGTGGCGATCCTCTGCATCCTGGTCTTCTGCGCGATCGTGACCCCGAGCGCCGACGTCATCTCGATGTTCCTGCTCGCGATCCCGATGATGGTGCTCTACGTCGCCGCCTGCGTGGTGACCTGGTTGCACGACCGTCGTCTCGCGAAGCGCCAGGCCAAGCTCGACGCCGAGTACGGCCTGTGACGGACACCGGGCTGAGCGCGGCCGAGCGGTTCCAGGCTGCCCGTGTGCGGAGTCGGTCGCGCAACCTGGAGCTCTTCCGTGCGGACCTGCGGTTCGACCTGGACGCGTTCCAGTTCGCCGCGTGCGACGCCCTCGATCAGGGGCGGAGCGTGCTCGTCGCCGCTCCGACCGGCGCCGGCAAGACGATCGTCGCCGAGTTCGCGATCTGGCTCGCGATGCGGCAACCGACGGCGAAGGTGTTCTACACGACGCCGATGAAGGCGCTGAGCAACCAGAAGTACGCGGAGCTCGTGGAGGCGTACGGGGAGTCCGAGGTCGGGCTGCTCACCGGCGACACCAACGTCAACCCCCGGGCACGGGTCGTCGTGATGACGACCGAGGTGCTCCGCAACATGATCTACGCGGACTCCGACCTGCTCGACGACCTGGCGTGGGTCGTGCTGGACGAGGTCCACTACCTCGCCGACCGGTTCCGGGGCGCGGTGTGGGAAGAGGTGATCCTGCACCTGCCGACCGAGGTCCGCCTGGTCTCGCTCAGCGCGACGGTGTCGAACGCCGAGGAGTTCGGCGACTGGCTGCAGACCGTTCGCGGCGACACCGACGTCATCGTGTCCGAGGACCGTCCGGTGCCCCTCGAGCAGCACGTGCTCGTCGGCAACAAGATGGTCGACCTCTTCGACTCGTCGGGTGCCGCGGCGACGAACCGCGTGAACCCGGAGCTGCTCCGTCTGGTGGGCGGCGGCTCGCGCAACGACAGCCGTGGCGGCCACCGCGGACGTCGGGGTCGTGGCGGGTACGTCGACCGCCGTGGTCCGCGCACCGAGAAGCTGCACCGCGAGCACATCGCCCGCATGCTGGACGAGCGGATGCTGCTCCCGGCGATCTTCTTCGTGTTCAGCCGCAACGGGTGCGACCAGGGCGTCCGGCAGGTGCTGCGCTCCGGCGTGTCCCTGACCACCCGCGAAGAGCGGAACGAGATCCGCGAGACCGCGGAGTACCACTGCCGCACCCTCCTCGACGAGGACCTCGCCGTCCTCGGGTACTGGGAGTGGCTCGAAGGGCTCGAGCGCGGCGTCGCCGCACACCATGCCGGGCTCCTGCCCGCGTTCAAGGAGGTCGTCGAGGACCTCTTCCAGCGGAAGCTCCTCAAGGTCGTCTTCGCGACGGAGACCCTGGCGCTCGGGGTCAACATGCCGGCGCGCACGGTGGTCCTCGAGAAGCTCGAGAAGTTCAACGGCGAGGCCCGTGTGCCGATCACGCCGGGGGAGTACACGCAGCTCACGGGTCGCGCCGGCCGTCGTGGGATCGACGTCGAGGGGCACTCGGTCATCCAGTGGACCGACGGGCTCGAACCACAGGCCGTCGCGTCGCTCGCGAGCCGTCGGACGTACCCGCTCAACTCCTCGTTCAAGCCGACGTACAACATGGCCGTGAACCTGATCGAGCAGTTCGGTCGACAGCGCACGCGTGAGGTCCTCGAGACGTCCTTCGCGCAGTTCCAGGCGGACCGTTCCGTCGTGGACCTCGCCAGGAAGGTGCGGTCGCAGCAGGAGTCGCTCGACGGATACCAGCGGTCGATGGCGTGTCACCTCGGCGACTTCACCGAGTACGCGGCGCTGCGACGGCGGTTGTCCGACCTCGAACGCACGAACGTCCCCGGCGGCCGCGAAGCCTCGCACGGTGCCCGCCAGGAACGGCAGTCCCAGATCACCGAGGTGCGCCGTGCCCTGCAGCGTCACCCGTGCCACGCCTGCCCCGACCGCGAAGCGCACGCCCGGTGGGCGGAACGCTGGTACAAGCTCAAGCGCGTCAACGACAAGCTCGTGCAGCAGATCCGCTCCAGGACCGGCGCCGTCGCGACGACCTTCGACCGGGTGACCGACGTGCTCGTCCAGCTCGGGTACCTCGTACCGAGCGGGAATGACGCCGACGGCGAGACCGGCGGCACCAACGGCGAGCTCACCGTCGCTGCGGGTGGTCGACGCCTGCAGCGGATCTACGGCGAGCGGGACCTGCTCGTGGCCGAGTGCCTCGAGGCCGGGGTCTGGAAGGACCTCACGCCGGCACAGCTCGCCGCCATGGCCGCCACGATCGTCTACCAGCCCCGTCGTGAGGACGCCCCCGGGACCGAGCACGCACTGCCGCGCGGCGCGTTCCGCCCGGCGCTCGACGAGACCCTGACGATCTGGTCCCGACTCGACGACGTCGAACGCGACGCCCGGCTGTCCGGCTCGCAGCCGCCGACCCCCGCGATCGCCGTCGGCATGTTCCGATGGGCGTCCGGCTCGGCGCTCGACGACGTCCTGCGGTCGCTCGACCTGGCGGCCGGCGACTTCGTCCGGTGGTGCAAGCAGGTCATCGACCTCCTCGACCAGATCAAGAACGCCGGCGACCCCGAGCTCGCCGAGACCGCCCGACGGGCGACGGACGCGGTCCGCCGCGGCATCGTCGCGTACGCGACGGTCTGACGGGAGGCCCGGTGCAGGTTCCCGAGACCGGTGTGCGCCCGCGCGCGCCCTTCGCGGCACTGCCGGTGCGGTCCGCCCTGCCGCTGGCGGTCATCGGCGGACTCCTGTTCGCCCTGTCCTTCCCGTCGCCCGGATGGTGGTTCCTCGCCTACCCCGCGGTGGCCTGTCTGCTCCTGTCCGCCATGGGACAAGGATGGCGCCGTGCCGCCTGGCTCGGCTACCTCGGGGGAGTCGCCTTCTGGGTGCCTGCCATCTCGTGGGCCGGGCGCTACCTCGGGCCGGTCCCGTGGCTCGCGCTCGCGCTGTTCGAGGCGGCCATGTTCGCACTCGGCAGCGTCGCGATCGCCCTCGCGTACCGCTGGGTCGCCCGCGTCGTGCCCTCGACCGCCGGACGCGTGTGGGGCCTCCCGGCCGTGGTCGCCGCACTGTGGACCGGACGCGAGTGGTTCTCCGGAAGCTGGCCGTACGGCGGGTTCGCGTGGGGACGGGTCGGACTGTCGCAGTCGGAGAGCCCGTTCGCGCACCTCGTCGCGTACGTCGGCGTCCTCGGGCTCTCGTTCGTCGTGGTCTACTGCGTCGCCGTCGTCGTCTCCCTGGGCCTCGTCGGGGGGATCAAGCTCCGGATGCGCGTCGCGGTCGCCGGACTGCTCGTGGCGGCGGTGCTCGCCGTCCCAGCGTGGCCGACCGCGACCGACGGGACGATCCGCGTCGAGTCCGTGCAGGGGAACGGTCCCGCCGGGTACTTCGACCGCGCAGCCCCCGGCCAGGTCCTCGAGTCGCAGGTCGCCGCGACCGACGTGTCCGCGAAGGGCGTCGACCTGGTCGTCTGGCCCGAGGCCTCTGCCGAGATCGACCCGCGCCAGCAGCCCGTGATCGCGAGCGCGCTGAACTCCGTCGTGCAGTCCGTCGGCGCACCCGTCGTGGCCGGCGCGATCACCCAGACGCCGTCGGGTGTGCTCCACAACACGTCGTTCGTGTGGACCGCCGACGGATGGCAGTCGTCCTACGACAAGAAGCGCCCGGTGCCCTTCGGGGAGTACGTCCCGGACCGGTGGTTCTTCTCCAAGCTGGCGCCGTCGCTCATCGGGCTGCTGCAGCGCGACTACACGCCGGGGACGAAGCCGAACGTGCTCGACGTCGCCGGGATCAAGGCGGGCATCGCGATCTGCTTCGACATCGTCGACGACGGACTGACGCGCGACATGGCCCGCGGCAGCGCGCAGGTGATCCTCGCGCAGACGAACAACGCCGACTTCTCCGGCACCGACGAGAACCTGCAGCAGCTCGAGATCGCGCGGATGCGTGCCATCGAGACCGGGCGGTCGCTCGTGAACATCTCGACCGTCGGCGCCTCGCAGGTGATCGACCCGTCCGGACGGACGATCGACCGCGTGCCGGAGTACACCGCGACCTCGATGGTGACGGACGTCCCCCTCGGCACCTCGACCACGCCGGCCACCGTCGCGTCCGGACTGATCACGATGGTGCTCTCGCTCGGCGGGCTCCTCGTCCTCATCGCCTGCGCGCCGTGGACACGAGCGGAGCGTCGCCGGCGCGCCTGACCATCGACTGTGAATGCGCAGGGGCCGGAACGAACCCGCGTGGGACAGTGTTGCAAGGGGGGAACGAGCGAGAGGAGTCCACCATGGCTGATCGGAGTCTCCGCGGCATGCGGCTCGGGAGCCAGAGCCTCCAGAGCGAAGAGGGCGTCGAGCTCTCGGACCGCAAGCGTGCGGTCTACCAGACCGACTCGGGCGAGACGTTCGACGTCGTGTTCTCTGCCGAGGCAGAGGTCCCGCAGAGCTGGGCCGACCCCAGGAGCGGACGCGAAGGACGACTGCTCGGTGACGACGGCGTGCCCGTCGAGGTCGCAGCAGAAGACGTCAAGGCACCACGGACCCACTGGGACATGCTGCTCGAGCGGCGCTCGCGCGAAGAGCTCGAGGAACTGCTCCAGGAACGACTGCAGTTCCTGCGCGCCCGTCGCGGCGCCTGAGGCACTGACGATCGACGAAGGCCCGCTCCCCGAGGGGAGCGGGCCTTCGTCGTTCCGTGCTACTTCTGGTCGTCCTGCTGGCCCTGCTGGTCCTGCTGTTCCGCCAGTTGCGCTCGCGTCGCATCGGCTGCGGCGCGGAGCTTCTCGTCGACGCTGCGGTTCGACTCCGCGAGGCGCTCGTCGAGACCTGCGTCCGGGACGATGTCCGACGCTGTCGCATTCGGGTTCGCACCAGCGCTGCCGCCCGAGGGGTCGGAGACCGCGGTGTTCGCGAGGCTCTCGCTCGCGAGCTTGGAGATCTTCGCGAGGAAGTCGCTGCCGCCAGCAGCGCCGGCCGCCGGAGCGCCGCCGCCGGACCGGGGAGCGGTGAAGCCCTTCGCGATGCCGGAGAGGGCTTCGGTGAACTCGCTCGGGATCATCCAGAGCTTGTTGGCCGTGCCCTCGGCGATCTTCGGGAGGGTCTGCAGGTACTGGTACGACAGCAGCTTCTCGTCCGGGTCACCGGTGTGGATCGCGTCGAACACCGTGGCGATGGCCTGCGCTTCACCCTCGGCGCGGAGCACCTGGGCCTTGGCGTCACCCTCCGCAGCGAGGATCGCCGCCTGTCGCTGTCCCTCTGCCTCGAGGATCTGCGACTGCTTGGTGCCCTCGGCCTGCAGGATCGCGGCGCGACGGTTGCGCTCCGCACGGAGCTGCTGCTCCATGGCGTCGACGATCGACACGGGCGGCTCGATCGCCTTGAGCTCGACGCGCCCGACGCGGATGCCCCACTTGCCGGTCGCCTCGTCGAGCACGACGCGGAGCTGGCCGTTGATGTTGTCGCGGCTGGTCAGCGCTTCCTCGAGGTTGAGCCCACCGACGACGTTGCGGAGCGTGGTGGTCGTCAGCTGCTCGACGGCGCCGAGGTAGTTCGCGATCTCGTAGGTGGCGGCGCGGGCGTCCGTGACCTGGAAGTAGACGACGGTGTCGATCGAGACGACGAGGTTGTCCTCGGTGATCACGGGCTGCGGCGGGAACGACACGACCTGTTCACGCATGTCGAGCAGCGGCCGGAGGCGGTCGATGAACGGCACGAGAAGGTTCAGGCCGGGGGCGAGCGTCTTGTGGTACTTGCCGAGGCGCTCCACGACGCCCGCGGTCGCCTGGGGGACGATGCGGATCGCCTTGGCGAGCACGACGATCACGAAGATGACGATGACGACGATCAGTACGAGGAGCACGATCGTCCCGGGTTCCAGGGTCATGAAGCAGCCTTCTGTTCGATGCGGACGACGGCGGTCGAGCCCTCGATGGACTCGACGACGACGTGGGTGCCGAGCGGCGGGGTTCGATCGGGAGCGGTGACGGCGATGCGCGCGCTCCAGGTCTCGCCGTTCGCCAGGCGGACCTGGCCGGGGGCGGTGGAGGTGAACGCGACGGCGACCGTCCCGGGCATGCCGACGAGTCCTTCGACGCCGGTGCGGTGGGGGTCGGCGTTCCGTCCGAGCGCGATCAGGAGACGGGGGCGGACGAGCGCGAGCAGCAGGAGCGCCACGGCCGCGGCGATGATGGCGGACAGCCACCAGGGTGCGCCGATCAGGGCGGCGATCAAGCCGCCTGCCGCGCCGGCGGCCAGCATGATGAAGATGAAGTCGAGGGTGAAGACCTCGACCACCCCCAGCACCAGCACCAGTGCGATCCAGATGATCGTCTGGATCCAATCCGAGATGTTCACGCGATCTCCCTCCCTCGGTCGCGCGCGGCAGCGCAGCGTCGCGACGGCCGGTTCAAGTCCGTTCAACATATCAAACGACGTCTGACCGGGCGCACGGATTGGTAGGCTCGACCGGTCCCGATGCACGGTCACGAACTGGAGAACACCACTGTGAGCAGCCCCCTCGCCCCCGGATCCCTCGCCGGCAAGCGCGCCCTCGTCACCGGCTCGTCCCGCGGCATCGGCGCCGACACCGTCGGGTACCTGGCCGAGGCCGGCGCCAAGGTCGTCGTCAACTACCGGAACAAGGCCCGTCGCGCCGAGCAGATCGCCGAGGGCATCGTCGCCGCCGGGGGAGAATCCCTCGCGGTGGGCGCCGACCTGACGGACCACGACTCGGTGCAGGCGATGGTCGACACCGTCGTCGATGCGTGGGGCGGCATCGACCTCCTCGTGCTCAACGCATCGGGCGGCATGGAGTCGGGCATGGGCGAGGACTACGCGCTCCGCCTGAACCGTGACGCGCAGGTCGACATGCTCCAGACCGCCGTGCCCCACATGGCCGCCGGCTCCCGCGTCGTGTTCGTCACGAGCCACCAGGCCCACTTCGTCGAGACCGCCGAGACGATGCCGGAGTACCTGCCCGTCGCGAAGAGCAAGCACGCCGGTGAGACCGCGCTCCGCGAGCTCCTCCCGCAGCTCGAGGCAGCCGGCATCGAGTTCGTCGTCGTCTCCGGCGACATGATCGAGGGCACGATCACCGCGACGTTGCTCAACCGGTTGAACCCCGGCGCGATCGAGGAGCGTCGCGGGGCCGTCGGCAAGCTCTACAGCGTGTCCGAGTTCGCCGCCGAGGTCGCCCTCGCCGCCGTGGAGCCGATCCCGGCGGACAACACTCGCCTGGTCGGCGACGTCAGCGGCTTCACGGCCTGAGGGCCCGGGGTAGCGTCGGCCGGGTGACTGCTGCACCCGGGCTCCGCCTGACCTCCCGCATCCTGCTGCTCGACGACGACGGCCGCGTGTTCCTGATGGACACCAACGCCCCGTCGTCGGACGGCTTCCACCGGTGGATCACGCCGGGTGGGGGAGTCGACCCGGGCGAGACGCACCGGGACGCCGCGATCCGCGAGCTCCGCGAGGAGACCGGAATCGTGATCACCGACCCGGGCGAACCCGTCTGGTCGTGGGACTTCGACGTCACGTGGGACCAGGCCGACCACGACCGCGGCCACTCCGAGTTCTACGTCGTGCGGACCACCGGCTTCGTGCTGTCGAGTGACGAGTGGACCGACGACGAGCGGGTCGACATCCTCGGCTCCCGCTGGTGGACCGCGGACGAGCTCGACGCCACGGACGAACCGTTCGAGCCCGCCGAGCTGCCCGATCTGGTCCGACGGGTCACTCGCGGGGCGTGAGCACGCAGAACTCGTTGCCCTCGGGATCGGCCAGCACCACCCACGGCACCTCGGCCTGACCGACGTCGGCGAGCGTCGCGCCCCGGGCCACCAGGGCGTCGACCGCTCCCTGGTGCGAGTCGTCCGGCGCGGGTGCGAGGTCGATGTGGAGCCGGTTCTTCACGGTCTTGCCCTCCGGCACCGGCACGAACACGAGCCCCTGCGGCTGCTGCTCGCGCGGCGTGCCCTCCGGGAGCTCGATCGCGTGCGCCGGCGCGATCACGGCTTCGTCGTCGGACTCGTACACGACCGGCCACGCGAGCGTCTCACCCCACCATCGCGCGAGTGCGTGCGGGTCGTGGCTGTCGACGACGATCGAGTACCAGCGGAGTGCCATGGCGACAGTATGGCCGTGCCCACCGACGCCGTCCGGACACCGGTCGACCCCGGTCGTACGGTGGCCGCATGGGCGCGCGCAGACGGGTCGTCACCACGGCGGTGGTCGTCTTGGTCGGGGCGGCCGTCGGCGCGGCGTGGCTCGCGCAGGCGAGCCCGCTGACACGTCCGTCGGCGGTCGCGTCAGCCGGTCCGACCCCGGTGAGCGTCTCGGGGACGCCTGCCGGTCCGCCGTCGCTGGTCGCGCCTCCAGACGGTCCCGGTGGTCGGCCTGGAGGCTCGTCGCCGGTCCCGACGTCGGCTCCCGTCCGCCCCGCTGCCGCGTTCCCGATGACGGTCAGGTACGTCGACGACGGCGACACGCTGCAACTGCAGCACGCGACGCCCAACGCCGTGGTGACCACGACGAACCCGATCCGGGTGCGGCTGATCGGCGTCGACACCCCGGAGGCGAAGCCGACGGCCCAGTGCTGGTCGCGGGAGGCGACAGCGGCACTCCGGGCGCTCGCGCCCGTCGGTTCCACCGTCTGGGTCGCGCCGGACCGGGACACGTGGGGCGACCACGGACGACGCCTGTTCAGTGTGTGGACCGACGACAGGCGCTTCGTCGAGGGCGAGCTCGTGTCGAGCGTTGCGGGAACGGCGATCCGGGTGTGGCCGAACGTGGCGAACCACCCGTACCTGTCCGCGCTCGAGGAGCGTGCGGTGGCCGCGAGGACGGGACGGTGGGGGTCGTGCTGAGTCGTCCGTGCAGGCCGCGACCGTGTCGGCACCGGCCGGTACGCTGATCGACATGCATACCAGTGACGCGTCGGTCGCCGACAGCCACGACCGCATCCGTGTCCGCGGCGCGCGCGAGAACAACCTGCGCGACGTCGACGTCGACCTGCCGAAGCGTCGGCTGACGGTGTTCACGGGGGTGTCCGGGTCCGGCAAGAGCTCGCTCGTGTTCGGCACCGTCGCGGCGGAGTCGCAGCGCATGATCAACGAGACGTACAGCGCCTTCGTGCAGGGGTTCATGCCGACGCTCGGCCGTCCGGACGTCGATGTGCTCGACGGACTCACCACCGCGATCGTCGTCGACCAGGAGCGCACCGGGGCGGACCCGCGCTCCACCGTGGGCACCGTCACGGACGCGAACGCGATGCTGCGTGTGCTGTTCAGCCGGCTCGGGCAGCCGCACGTCGGCGGTCCGAACGCGTTCTCGTTCAACCTGGCGACCGTGTCTGCCGGCGGGGCGATCACCGTGCAGAAGGGCACCGACGCCAAGGCCCAGAAGGTCAGCTTCAACCGGCTCGGCGGCATGTGCGCGCGGTGCGAAGGGCGGGGGAGCGTCACCGACATCGACCTCACGCAGTTGTACGACGATTCGAAGGCGCTGTCGAACGGCGCGATCACGATCCCCGGCTACGGGACAGCGGGCTGGAACGTCCGGATGTTCGCCGAGTCCGGCTACGTCGACGGCGACAAGCCGATCCGCGACTTCACCGAGCAGGAGCGACAGGACTTCCTCTACCGCGAGCCGACGAAGCGCAAGATCGCCGGCATCAACATGACGTACGAGGGCCTCGTGCTCCGCGTCCGACGGTCGTTCCTGCAGAAGGACCGCGAAGCGATGCAGCCGCACATCCGTGCGTTCGTCGACCGTGCCGTGACCTTCACCACCTGCCCGGACTGCGACGGAACCCGCCTCAACGAGGTCGCGCGGTCGTCGAAGATCGCCGGGGCGAGCATCGCCGACGTCTGCGCCATGCAGATCACCGACCTCGCGGCCTGGTTGCACGGGCTCGACGAGCCGTCGGTCGGGCCGCTGCTCGACGGGCTCCGGGACGCCGTGGACTCCTTCGTCGAGATCGGCCTCGGGTACCTGTCGCTCGATCGACCCACCGGCACCCTGTCCGGGGGCGAGGGCCAGCGCGTCAAGATGGTGAAGCACCTCGGCTCCTCGCTGAGCGACGTCACCTACGTGTTCGACGAGCCGAGCACCGGCCTGCACCCGCACGACATCGAGCGGATGAACGGGCTGCTGCTCCGCCTGCGCGACAAGGGCAACACCGTGCTCGTCGTCGAGCACAAGCCCGAGGTGATCCAGATCGCCGACCACGTCGTCGACCTCGGACCAGGGGCGGGCACCGGCGGGGGGACCCTCTGCTACCAGGGCCCGGTCGACGGCCTGCGGGGGAGCGGGACCGTCACGGGGAAGCACCTGGACGACCGGGTGTCGGTCAAGACCGACGTGCGCGTCCCGACCGGCGCGATCGAGATCCGCGGCGCGGACCGGCACAACCTGCAGGACGTGGACGTCGACGTGCCGCTCGGGGTGCTCACCGTCGTCACCGGGGTCGCTGGCTCCGGGAAGAGCACGCTCATCCTCGGGTCGCTCTCGCCGATGGACGACGTCGTCGCGATCGACCAGAGCGCGATCAAGGGCTCCAGGCGGAGCAACCCGGCGACGTACACCGGGATGCTCGAGCCGATCCGCAAGGCGTTCGCGAAGGCCAACGGCGTGAAGCCGGCGTTGTTCAGCGCCAACTCCGAGGGTGCGTGCCCGGCCTGCAACGGTGCCGGCGTGGTCTACACCGACCTCGGGATGATGGCCGGTGTCTCGACGACCTGTGCCGAGTGCGACGGCAAGCGCTTCGACCAGTCGGTGCTCGAGTACCGGTTCGGCGGCAAGGACATCAGCGAGGTGCTCGGGATGCCCGTTGCCTCGGCGGCAGTGTTCTTCGGCAGCGGCGAGACACGTGTGCCGGCGGCGCACGCGGTGCTCGAGCGTCTGGTGGACGTCGGCCTCGGGTACCTGACGATCGGGCAGCCGCTCACCACGTTGTCCGGTGGGGAACGCCAGCGACTGAAGCTCGCGACCCACCTGGGGGAGCGGGGCGGGATCATCGTCCTCGATGAACCCACGACCGGCCTGCACCTCGCCGACGTCGAACAGCTCCTCGGGCTGCTCGACCGGCTGGTCGACTCGGGCAAGAGCGTCGTCGTGATCGAGCACCACCAGGCGGTGATGGCGCACGCGGACCGGATCATCGACCTCGGGCCCGGTGCGGGGCACGACGGCGGGCGGGTGGTGTTCGAGGGGACGCCGGCCGAGCTCGTCGCCGCGCGGTCCACGGTGACCGGGCAGCATTTGGCGGAGTACGTCGGGGGCTGAGCGCGGGTCCGGTCGCCGTTTCTGCGCACTCGCACGTCCGGTCGTGCCGGCCACGGGACGGACTGGAGGCGCGGTGCCGGATGCAGGGCGAGCCTCCAGTCCGGAATGCGGTGGCTGACGGCAACTCCAGTGTTGCGCGCGTACGGTCCGGCCCATGAGCTACAGCCAGCCGGATCCGGCAGAAGAGACCACGCAAGGCGGAGCGCCTGAGCAGCCCGACACCGAGCCCGAGGTGCTCGAAGAGTCGGGAGAGGAGAGCGCAGCGCTGGAGATCGACGCCGACGACGTCCCCACTGAGGACGGGGAGAAGTCGTAGGGCTCGACCTCAGGCGCGGACGGCGCGCTTGATCTCTGCTCGCCGGAGGTCCACGAGGCGTTCGACGACGGCGTCGGGCAGCGTGCGGTCCGCTGAGCAGTGGATGCTGCCCGTCGTCGTCTCGGACCCGTCGAGGCGGTGGCCGAGCGCTGGGACGACCGCACCGATGGACGGGTAGACGGACGGGAACCGGGCGTTCCCCGTGGCGACGACGAGCCCCTTGCCGCGGAGGAGCAGTGCAGGCATGCCGTAGCTGGTCCCGGGTGTGGCCGACGGAACGCGCTCAGCGGCGATCTCGTAGACGCGTGCCAGGACGCTTCGGACTGCGGGTTCCTGCGTGCTGAGGGAGTCGGCGACGACGTCGGTCATGCGGTGAGGACATCGAGGCGGCTACCCCACATGGGGTGTGTACCGGACCCGGGGAAGTACAGTGGGTCAAAGTACGCATCGTCGTCGAGATTGACAGGGCATTCTGACTTCATGGCCGAAACGGCGGAGAGCGCGGTCGAGCACCGGGCGATGCTTGAAGCGCTGAGTAGGCTGGGCTACCAGTTCGACGACATGACCGCATTTGCCAATTCTCGACTTCGGCACAAGGATGCCGTCCCACTTCTCCTCAACCTCCTGAAGAGCGTCGAGAATCCGATGAATCGGTTGCGCTTTGCACATGCGCTCACGACACCGGCCGCCAAGGGAGTTGCCGTGCCCGGGCTGCTCGAAGCGTTCACGAGGACTCCGAACGACGACCCGATTCGAGTGAGATGGGCGATTGGCAGTGCGATCGAAGCCACCTTCGACGACGCCTATGCGGACGAAGTGAGTTCCCTCGCTCTGGACCGCCAATACGGGCGGGACCGCGAGATGTTGGCGCTTGCACTGAGAAAATCGCGGAAGGAGGAGGTGATCGACGTATTGCTTGATCTCACACGGGACCCTGATGTCGATGGTCACGCCATCGATGCGTTGAGCCACAGTGCGAATCCTCGTGCACGCCAGGTTTTCGAAGAGAAACTCTTCGATCGCCGAGCGTGGGTGCGGAAGCGGGCGGCGGCGGGACTGCGAAAGCTCGACGCGCAGAAGTAATGCCGGAGACACTGAAGTCCGTGGCGGAGCACTGGGCAATACTCCAGGCGCCGATGCGCCGATAATGCATATTATGTCAGCTCGCCCGTTCCGGGACATCGCGCAGGACGAACCGGGCTCCCCGCTCCGACTCCGTGTACACCAGCGTGCCGGGTGCGATCGAGACCACGACGCCTCCAGCTTGTCCGGCGTGCTCGTCCAGGGCTGACCGAAGATCCTGGACGAGCTCATTGCCGTCGACCGTGAACACCACACACGGTGTATCCACTGTCGCGCCGAGCGCTTCGAGCTGTCGCAACACCGCTTCGGGAGCAGGACCCGTTCCCGACACGACCGGCAAGCGCCGATCGGTTCGGAACGGCTGCCGGAGTGCGACCTCGATCGCGAACTTCCGCCGGGCGGACACCGAGCCGCGGAGTCCGGCGAGGCGGGAGCGCCGGCCCGGTTCCACGAACGAGGTGATCAACGCCTCCGCATGGGAATCGATCTGCTCCGATGTCATCAGTACTCCCCTGGTGGTCCGTTGCACGTCCCGGTCTACCAGGAACGACTCCGCGGTGCTGAAACTGGACGTGGTCGCGGACGGCGACGAGTTGGCTCGAGTGCGACGCCGTCGCTCGACGGTCCCCGCCGACGAAAGGCACCTCATGCACCCCGTCAAGTACCTCAGCAGCATCGGTTTCCGCAGCGACTACGCCTACCTCGGTGCGTTCCTCTCGATCGCCCTCTCGCTGATCAGCTGGCTGTTCTCCCGCGGCAACAAGCACCACGACAAGGCACAGTCCGACCGATGGGGCATCTTCGTCGGCCACTGGGCGCCGACGTTCATGGCACTCGGTGTCGCCCTCACCCTCGAAGAGCGCGACTGAGATCACGGAGCGCCCCATCACATGCGTGTGATGGGGCGCTCGACATGTCTGGACCCCCGAGCGTTGGCTCAGAACACCGCGACGGTCATCCCCACCGACGAGCTCGGGCCGTCCATCGCCTGGAGCGCCGCGGGCAGCTCGGAGAAGTCGATCGTCCGTCCGACGGACTCGTCCGGACGCAGTCGTCCGGCGACGACGTCGTCGAGCATCGCGGCGTACTCCCCGACGGAGATGCCGTGACTGCCGAGCAGCTCGAGTTCCTCGCCGATCACCCGGCCCATCGGGATCGCCGGCGCAGCCTCGTCGTCGAGGAGCAACCCGACCTGCAGGTGCCGGCCCCGCGGGCGGAGTGACGCGACGGCGGCGACCGATGTCGCGCGACTGCCGTAGGCGTCGACCGAGACGTGCGCGCCGCCGACGGTCAGCTCCCGAACCCGCTCCACGGCCCGCTCCCCCGACGGCACGGTCGTCGCACCGAGGGCCTCGGCGCGTGCGAGCGCATCGGGCGACACGTCGACGGCGACGACGTGTGCACCCGCTGCGATCGCGACGATCACGGCCGACAGTCCGACACCGCCACACCCGAACACCGCGACATGCTCCCCCGCTCGCAGCCGGCCGCGGGCGTGCAGCGCGTGGTACGCCGTGCCGAAGCGACACCCGAGCCCCGCGGCCTCGGCGAACCCGACGGCGCCGGGCAACGCGACGAGGTTCAGGTCGGCCTGCGGGACGACGAGTTCCTCGGCGAACGACCCGGGCAGGGTGAACCCCGGCTGCTCCTGCCGCGTGCAGACCTGGGTGGCGCCGTCCAGACACTCCGGGCAGGTCCCACAGGCGAAGACGAACGGCGCGGTGACGCGGTCCCCCACCTGGTGGTCGCGGACGCCGGGTCCGGCCTCGACGACGACGCCCGCGAACTCGTGTCCGGGGACGTGCGGCAGCGTGACGGAGTCGTCGTGGCCGCGCCAGGCGTGCCAGTCGCTGCGGCAGACGCCGGTCGCGGCGACCCGCACCACGACGCCGTGCGGCGGGCACGGTTCCCGATCGACGTCGACGATCGCCGGGGTGGCACCGAACTCTTCGTACATGACTGCGCGCACCGGATCATCATGGCAGGGACAGCAGCCATGACGAGCGGACGAGGGTGCGTGGTGAGCGTGGGTGCACTGGTCCTGAAGATGTCCATGTCGCTGGACGGCTACACGAGCGGCGCGGACGGATCCGACTGGATGTTCCGCGCGGGCACTCCCGACTCGGCATCGTGGGTGACCGACACGGTCGCGAGCGCCGCGGTCCACGTCTTCGGTCGCCGGACGTTCGAGTCCATCGCCGGGTTCTGGTCGACCGCGACGGTGCCCGTCGCGGAACCGATGAACAGCGTGCGGAAGGTCGTGTTCACCCGGGACGGCTTCGACCCACGCACGCTGGACGCCGCCGAGGTGTGGCGGGACGCACGGGTCGCGGACGGGGACCTCGCCGCTGAGGTCAGCCGTCTGAAGGCCGAGCACGACGGGGTCGTGCTCGCGCAGGGCGGCACCACGTTCTGCCGGAACCTCGTGCACGCCGACCTGGTCGACGAGTACCGGATCGTGGTGCTGCCGGTCGCGCTCGGTGGCGGGGATGCCCTCTTCGCAGGGCTCCCCCGCGAGCTCGACCTCGAGCTCGTCAGCTCGACGGCGTTCGCGGGCGGCGCGATGGCGAACGTCTACCGACCGCAACGCTGACCCAGCAAGCAAGCAAGCAAGCAAGCAAGCAAGCAAGCCAGCTACGCCGCCGCCCGCATCGCCTGGTTGACCGCGGTCTGCGCCTGCTTCCAGACGTTCGACCGCATGCTCGCGTACGTGCCACCCGCTCCGCTGCCGTAGTGCCGGAGGTTCGTCTTCTTCCCGTCGGTCAGCCCCTGCCAGTAGGCGGTGACCGCCTGCTTGCTCCCGCCGACGAGCCAGATCTGGTCGGCGTCGTCCGTGGTGCCGGTCTTCGCGAACAGCGGCGTCCCGTCCGGTGTCTGCGCGCCGACGGCCGTCCCCCGGGCGACGGTCCCCTGCATGGTGCGGAACGCGGTGTCCGCCACGGCCGGTGACAGTGCCTGCGTGCACGAGCGCTGCTGCCCGCCGAGGGACTTCCCACTCCGGTCGGTGATGGCATCGACCACGGTCGGGGCGCAGTACACGCCGCCGTTCGCGACCGCCGCGTACGCGGATGCCATCGTCAGCGGGGCGATGTTCGACGTGCCGAGGATCGACGCCGGGTTCGCCGGCAGGTCGCCTCCTGCGGCGAGGTGCACACCGAGCTTGGCGGCGACGTCGCGGATGTCGCAGAGGTCGAGCTTCGCCGCCATCGACGCGTACGCGGCGTTCACGGATCCGGCGGTCGCGGCAGCCACCGTGTAGTTACCGCGCTGCCCCGGCGAGTCGTTCTTCGGACTCCACGCCGCGGTGATGGTCTCACCGCACTGCGTCCAGCGGCTCGTCGTGTGCGGTGTCCCGTTCACGACGGCGTTCACGCTCCGACCGGCTTCGAGCCACGCGAGCAGGGTGAACAGCTTGTACGTGGACCCGGGCTGGAAGCCGATCCCGCCGCCGCGGTCCTGGTCGACGCTGTAGTTGATGCTCGTGTCCGTCGCGGGTGCGCAGGCGCCCTGGTCCGAGTCGACCGCGGCGCAGGACGGCAGCTGGTTGTAGTTGCGGTTCTGCGCCATCGTCAGCACGCGACCGGTGGACGCCTCGACGGTGTCGAGCGTCGATCCGAGTGCGATCCGGGCCTCGGTGTTGGGGTCGTACTCGTCGAGCAGGCCCTTCTGCTGTCCGTTCAGGTCGAGGTCGAGGCTCGTCTGGATCGTGTAGCCACCGTTCCGCCAGGCAGCGTCGCGCTGGCCCTGGGTCGCGCCGAGTTGGGTCATCGACTTCACGACCCGAACGGCGTAGTCGCAGAAGAACTGGGATCCGACTCCGGCGGCGGCCACGCATCCCTGCGACGGCGCCGTCAGGTGGACGTACTGTTCCGGCTGCGCCGCGATCGCCTCGTCGTACTGGGCCCGGGTGAGGTGCCCCTGCGCGTACATCGACCCGAGGATGACGTCTCGGCGGTCGGTGTTGGCCGGGTAGTGCGACGGATCGGACAGGTCGCGTTTCTCCGGCCACTGGACGATCGCCAGGATCGAAGCAGCCTCGGCCGGTGTGAGGTTCGTCGCGTCCTTGCCGAAGTAGCGCTGCGCCGCGGCCTGCACCCCGTAGGTCTGGTCGCCGAAGTAGGCGATGTTGAGGTACGCGGCGAGGATCTCCTTCTTGGAGTACTTCTTCTCGAGACCGATCGCGAGCTTCATCTCCGCGAGCTTCCGGGACGCCGACGGCTCGATGGCCTCGCGGTACGCGGCGTCGACCTCCTCCTGCGTCGGGAGCTCGAGCGCCTGCTGCATCTTGATGTTGCGCACGAGCTGCATCGTCAGCGTCGACGCGCCACCCGACCCGCCGAGCCCCCCGCTGGCCACGCTGCCGACGGCGGCACGGACGACCGAGGACGCGTCCACGCCGCCGTGGTCCCAGAACCGCTTGTCCTCGCCGTCGACGGCCGCGTCACGGAGGTACTCGCTGATGTCGTCGAGCTGCAGCTCTTCGCGGTTCTGGTCGTACACGGTGGCCAGGTGCACAGGCTGCCCGCCCTGGTACGCGAGCACCTCGTTCCGCTGCGGGAGGTCGCCGATCTCGATGTACTCCGGCAGCGAGTCGAAGACGTCGATCGTCGACGTCGTGGTGACCCCGAGCACGGCGATGGCGGGGGTGACACCGACGGTCACGAGCAGTCCGGCGAGGGTGCTGAACCCGATGAACCCGATGAACGCTCCGACCCCCGAGCGGTTCTCTTGTGTTGCCATGCGCACACTGTCCTGCATACGACATGACGTGCACTGGGTGATCGGTGTGGATGTCCGGGGTCAGGCTGGCAGAACGCCGTGACGGAGCGTGTCGACGAGGCGGTCGACGCGTGCGTGGTGCGCTGCTGCGACGTCGTCGCCCGACTCCCCCGCGAGCACGCGGCCGGCGGTCTCGACGAGCACCGACCCGTAGCCGGCGACCACGTACGCCGCCGCGAGTCCGGCGTCGGCGGCGAACGAGTCGTCCGACGACAGCGCGTCGCGGAGCGCGGCCTGGAGTTCCGTGGCGATCGCACGCGCGTGCGCGAGGAGTGCCGGCGACCCGGCGATCGTCCGGAAGAAGGGCACGGACCGTGGATCGAGCCCGGACAGCGGGTGGTGCTCGTCGGCGAGTCGGTGGAACAGGGCGGAGAGGGACTCCCCCACCCCGAGTCCGTCCGGGCGCCCCGCGACGGCACCGACGAGCAGGTCGCGCGCCTCGTCCGACCGATCGAGGAACAGGTCCTCCTTGCGCGGGAAGTGGTTGAAGACCGTGACGCTCGAGACCCCGGCTGCTCGGGCGACCTGTGCGACCGTCACCGCGTCGAACCCGTGCTCGAGGAACAGCTCAGCCGCGGTCGAGGCGATCTTCTCGCGCGTCTTCGGCCCCCCGCGTGTGGCAGTCCTGGGCACCCGATCTCCTTGTGTCACTAAGTTTAGTCAGTTAATCTACCGGCATGGCCACCGTTCACTCCGACAACATCATCCCGCAGTCTCGCGCCTCGCTCCGGGATGCGTGGGTCGCACTCGCCGGTCTGTCGGCGGTGTTCCTCTTCGAGATGCTCGACAACTCGATCCTCAACGTGGCGCTTCCCACGATCGGGCGCGACCTCCACGCGAGCACGACCGCCCTGCAGTGGGTGACCGGCTCGTACGCGGTGGTGTTCGGCGGTCTCATGCTGGGCTTCGGTGCCGTCGCCGACCGGTTCGGTCGTCGCCGCGTGATGCTGCTCGGCCTGGTGCTCTTGGGGCTCGCAAGCCTGGCGACGGTGTTCGTGACGACGGCCGAGCAACTCGTCGCGGTCCGGATCGTGATGGGCGTCGCTGCCGCGATGACGACACCGGGATCGATGGCGCTGGCGTTCCGGCTCTTCCGCGAGGACGACCTGCGGGTCCGCGCCACCACCGTGATCTCGACGGTCGGCCTCGTCGGACTCGCGATCGGTCCCACGGTCGGCGGCCTGGTCCTGGCGGTCGCGCCCTGGCAGGTGCTGCTGCTCGTCAACTTCCCGATCGCGGCGCTCGCGTTCCTCGGGATCCGCGCCGGCATCGCTCGCGACGACCCGACCGAGCTCCACCGCGACCCCGTCGACGTGCTCGGAGCGGTCCTCGGCACGGCGGCGGTCGTCTGCGCACTCGTGGCGCCGACGCTGTTCGTGCAAGACGGGGTCGGCACCGTCGGACCGTGGATCGCGACGACCGCCGCGGCCCTGGCGGTCGTGCTGTTCGTCCTGCGCGAGCGCACGGCGCACCACCCGCTCCTCGACCTCGCCCTGATCGCCCGTCCACTGGTGTCCGCCGGCCTCGCGTACAAGGCCGCGACCGGCATCGCGGTCGCAGGCATGGGGTACCTCGTCACCCTGCAGCTCCAGCTCGCCTGGGGCTGGTCCCCCGCGCTCGCTGCCGTCGGCATGCTGCCGCAGGTCGTCGTCCTGATCGCGGGTGGCCGGTTGGTCGGACCGTTCGTCCAGCGGGTCGGTCTCGGGCGTGCGGCGTGGATGAGCGCCACCGCCGTGGTCCTCGGGCTCGCGGTGTTCGCCGTGCTCGGGCGCACCGGCTACGTCGCGGTCGCCATCGCGCTGGTGCTCGTCGCCGCAGGCATGCGCGTGGTCGGTGTCGTCGCCGGCGTCAACGTGCTCCGCGGCCTCCCCGAGGACCGCACGACGATCGGCGCCGCACTCGTCGACACCGCCTCCGAGGTCGCCTCCGGCGTCGGACTCGCGGTCGTGGGCACGATCCTCGCCGGGCTCTTCACCGGGTCGATCGCGTCGGTGCACTGGACCGCAGCGCAGGCCGCCGGGTTCGACGAGGCGGTCACGGTCGGCAGCATCGCACTGACCGTGATCGCCGCTGCACTCGTCCTGTGGGCGACGACGCGGACGCGCCGCGGCGCGGCGCAGCCGACGGACTGACCCGTCACGGGTCGGCAATCCACGGACGGCCCGGTCACGAGGCGGACGGGAGGCTCGGTGCGGCGCCGCCACGAGCCTCCCGTCCGCCGCTGGTCGCGTCGACCACCGGTCCACTCCGCCGAGATCGGCCGTTGTCGGCGCGCGCCGCGCCTGCTTGGCTGGTCGGATGAGCGACCTGCGGTTCTCCGACGATCCGGCCGACCTCGACTTCGAGCGGGTGCACCGCTGGCTGAGCGAGCAGTCCTACTGGGCGCGGGGTCGGACCCGCGAGCAGCAGCGCGCCGCGATGGCGGGTTCCCGGGTGTTCGGCGTGTTCGACGACGCGAGCGGGGTCCAGCTCGGGTACGCCCGGGTGATCACGGACGGCGCGACGTTCGGCTGGCTCGCCGACGTCTTCGTCGACCCCGACGCCCGTGGTCGCGGCGTCGGCATCGCCCTCGTCGAAGGCATCACGACGTCGTTGGCACCGCTCGGCCTCAAGCGGATCGTGCTGTACACCGCGGACGCACACGGCCTCTACGAGAAATCCGGCTTCCGACCGGTGCCGGATCCGGAGAACTGGATGGTCCTGCCCGGCCCGGGATTCGGCCACGACGTGCACGACTGACCGCGAGCTCCCCGGAGAATGGACGCATGCGCCGCATCCTCTCTTCCTCGCTCGCCGCGGCGGTCCTCGTCCTGACCACGCTCGTCGCGACGGAATCGGCGGACGCGCACTCGGCGCTGACCGCGAGCAACCCGGCCGACGGCGCGACCGTGACGACGCGGCTGGAGCGGGTCGAGCTGACGTTCTCGCAAGCGCCGCTCGCCGGACTCGACGCCGGACTCCGGATCGAGGTCCGCGACGCCGCCGGAACCGACGTGTCGAACGGCGAGGTGCTCGTCGACGGGACGACGATGTCCACCGGAGTCCGAGTCGAGGACGGCACGTACTCGGTGCTCTGGCGGTACGTCTCCCCCGACGGGCACCCGATCACCGGCGAGCTCGGCTTCACGGTCGCGCTGCCGGCCGCGTCGACGCCGACGTCGGTACCGAGTCCGTCATCGTCCTCCGTCGACGTGACGCTGTCGGCGACCGCGCCGCCCGTCGCCGGGGCCGACGGCGGGTCCCCCTGGTACGCGGGACCGGCGCCGTGGATCGGTGGCGGCGCGCTGCTCGTCGCCGTGGCACTCGTGCTCGTCGCCACCACCCGCGGACGCCGGACCCCTAAAGAGGAATGAGCAGCCGAGGACTGCGCGTCAGTACGCGATGCGTCCGTCGCGGTCGTGGAACTCGCCCGTGGGGCCGCTCTGGTCGAGCGTCGCCAGGGCGACCGTGGCGTCGGTCCCCTCGGTGACGGTCTGGTGGCCGCCGAACCCGTTGAACTCCGTCGCCGTGTAGCCGGGATCGCTGACGTTGACGCGGAAGTCGGGCAGGTTCTAGGCGTACTGCACGGTCAGCGCGATCACCGCCGCCTTCGACGCCGCGTAGGGGATCGACGGCACGGGGTACTCGTCACGACCGGGCGTGGTCAGCCAGCGCGCGAACCCGACGCCGGACGCCACGTTGACGATCACCGGGTTCGCCGACTGCCGGAGACGGGGCAGTGCCGCCTGCGTCACCCGGACGATGCCGGTGACGTTGGTGTTGAGGACGTGCGCGATCGCCTCGGCGTCCAGGTCGTCGACGCCGAACGACGTCCCGAGGATCCCGGCGTTGTTGACGAGGACGTCGAGTTCCGGCAGCGTCGCGATCGCGGCGTCGATGCTCGCCTGGTCGGTGACGTCGAGTCGGACGACGTGCGCGCCGAGGGCGCGTGCGGCGTCGCCGGTCGCGGGGTCGCGCATGCCGGCGTGGACGGTGTGCCCGGCGTCGATGAGTCGTCGTGCGGTCTCGAGTCCGAGGCTCCGGTTGGCTCCGGTGATCAATGTGGTGGTCATGCACCCAGCGTGGACCGCGGGCAGTGGGCCTCCCAGGTGCCGGTCGACGGTGGGACTCGGAGTACCAGTCCGACCCGGACGATCGGGGCGATGATGGGGGCCATGAGCGAGTTCGCGAGTGTGCTGCGGTCCTGGCGTGATCGGGTCCGGCCCGAGGAGGTCGGCCTGCCCGCCGGCCCAGGGCGGCGCACGCCAGGACTCCGCCGCGAGGAACTCGCCGCGCTCGCCGGTGTGAGCGTCGACTACGTGGTCCGGCTCGAGCAGGGGCGCTCGGTGAACCCGTCGCCGCAGCTGCTCGGCTCCCTCGCGACCGCACTCCGGCTGACGACCGAGGAACGCGACCACCTCTTCCGCGTCGCTGATGCCGCTCCGCCGTCACGGAGCGTCGTCCCCCGCCACGTCACGCCAGGGGTCCAGCGCATGGTGGACCGTCTCGGCGACGTCCCGCTCGCGGTGTTCACGGCGGCGCACGACACGCTGCTCTGGAACGACCTCTGGGCGGCACTCACCGGCGACCCGGAACGCCTCGTGGGCATCGAGCGGAACCTGGTCTGGCGACACTTCATGCTCGGCCACGACGGGATCGAGTACGACGACGACCACCAGGAGGAGTTCTCCAGCGACCTCGTGGCCGACCTGCGCGTCGCCGTGGGGAAGTACCCGGGTGACCGGGCCCTCGCCGAGCTGGTCGCCAGGCTCCGACGGGAGTCGCCGGAGTTCGAGCGCCGATGGGCGGTCGCGCGGGTCGCGGAGCACCGGGCGAGCCGGAAGACCCTCCACACCGCCGTCGGCCCGATCGCAGTGGACTGCGACGTGCTCAGCGTGCCGGGCGGGGACCTGCGGATCGTCGTCTACACGGCGGTCCCCGGATCGGACGACGCCGACAAGCTGGACCTGCTCCGCGTCACCGGGCTGCAGGACCTGGCGCCCCGCTGACGCCACGATCGGCTCACGCGGCCGTCAGGAGCAGCGACGCGTTCTGACCGCCGAAGCCGAACGAGTTGTTCAGCGCGGCCCGCATCCGCACTTTCCGTGCGACGCCGGACACCACGTCGAGGTCGATCTCCGGGTCCAGCCGCTCCAGGTTCAGGGTCGGCGGCGCGATGCCCGTCTCCAGGGCACGGATCGTCAGGATCGTCTCCACCGCACCTGCGGCGCCGAACATGTGCCCGATCGCGCTCTTCGGCGCGGTGACCACCGCATCCGCCCCGACGACCCGCGTGATCGCGGCTGCCTCGCTCGTGTCGCCGACCGGCGTCCCGGTGGCGTGCGCGTTCACGTGGTCGACGTCGGTCCCCTGCAGCCCGGCCATCCGGAGCGCCTGGAGCATCGCGCGTTCCTGTCCGGATCCGTCCGAGCGCGGCGCGGTGATGTGGAAGGCGTCGGAGGTGATGCCCCAGCCCGCGAGCCGTGCGCGCACCCGTGCACGGCGGGCTGCGGCATGGTCGGCGCGCTCGAGGACGACGAGCCCCGAGCCCTCCCCGAGCACGAACCCGCGCCGGTCGGCGTCGAACGGCCGCGACAGGGTGGTCGGGTCGTCGCCGTCCGGCTTCGCGAGCGCCTGTGACTGGGCGAACGACGCCATCGTCACGGGGGTCACCGCCGCCTCCGCTCCCCCGGCGACGACCACGTCCGCCTCCCCCGAGCGGATCAGTCGGGCACCGAGCGCGATCGCCTCGGCCCCCGACGCGCAGGCGGAGACGGTCGTGTAGGCGCCGGCACGCGCATCGAGTTCGATGCTGATCTGTGCCGCCGCGCCGTTCGCCATGAGCATCGGCACCGTCCGCGGGGAGACACGCCTGGCACCGTTCCGACCGAGTTCGTCATGGGCGTCGAGGAGCGTCTCGATCCCGCCGATGCCCGTGCCCACCACGACGGCGAGCCGGTCGGGGTCGACGTCCGGCGTGCCGGCGTCCGCCCACGCCTCGGCAGCGGCGACGAGCGCGAGCTGCTGGCTGCGGTCGAGACGCCGCGCCCGGACCCGTCCGAGCGCACCCTCGGCGTCGAGTGCGGCATCGGCGCCGATGCGGATCGGCACCTGTGCCCAGAGGTCGCCCTGCCGTTCGAGCGTCCGGACACCCGACCGACCGGCGACGAGCGCGTCCCAGAGCGGGGCGACGCCGTGGCCGAACGGCGAGACCGCGCCGGACCCGGTGATGACGATGTCGTGGAGACCTGTACTTGTATGCTGCACAAGTGCCGTTGTACCACGTACAATCCGGGCATGGCAAGCACACGCGGCTCGGCGACGCGGGCACGGATCCTCGACGCGGCGGCCGACCTCCTCGGCGACCGCAGTCCCCGTGCACTCACCGTCAGCGACGTCGCACGGGCCGCCGAGGTCTACCCGAACCAGATCACGCACCACTTCGGGTCGAAGGACCGACTCGTCGTCGACGCGGCGTTCGCCCGGTTCCTCCGTGACACCACACGCCTCCAAGCCGCCGGGCGTCGTGCGACCACGCCGGAAGCCTTCCGGTCCGTGCTGGCGCGGACCGCGCTGGCGATGCCGTCGACGGCGCTCCTCGTCACGGCGCTCGGCACCGCACAGGACGACCCCCGCGTCCGGGATCGCACGAGCACCCTGTTGGCGGTGCTCTTCCGGCAGTCCGAGCGCTATCTCGACCGCATCACCGCGGACCACGGTTGGCGCAGCGAGCGCGGCGTGGCGCGTGATGCCCGGACGTTCTGGAGCGCGGTGTTCGGTGCCGTGCTGTTCGCCTCGGCCGGCGCCGTCGGCGGGCCGTCCGACGTCGACGTCGCCGCGACGATCAGCATCACCGGCTGACGGCGGCTACTCCCCGAAGCCCGACCGGACGAGCGCCTCGAGTGCGTCGACGGCGTCCCGCGCGTCCGCCCCGGATGCCTCGATGGTCACCGTGGCGCCCTTCGGCAGGGCGAGCGCCATGATGCCGAGGAGGCTCTTCGCATCCACCCCGTTCACCCGGACGGCCGCGTCGTACTTCGCGGCGGTCTTCACGAAGTCGGCAGCAGGGCGCGCGTGCAGGCCGGTCTCGTTGACCAGTTCCACGGTCGTGGAGGCGGCCACGTCGTCGACAGGGCCAGCCCCGTCGACCGGCACCGATCCTCCGACCTGGCCACCCTCCACCGGACGGGAGGCTGTGCTCGCGTCCGGTTCGGAGGCTGCGGCCGACGCCGCGGCGGTGAGCACTGCGTCGACGTCGCCACCCGTCTGGGCCGCGACCGCAGCGGCGACCGTTCCCTCCACGATCGGGGCATCGGACACGTGCACCCGTGCGCGCACGTCGTCGTCCAGGAAGTCGAGCGCCGTGTCCGTGGTCAGGTACGCGGACCCGAGGTCGCACAGGACGACGACCGCATCGGCATCGGAGAGCTCCTCGATGCCGGCGGTGATCGCCTCGAACGAGGTGCCGATGCCGCCGTTCTCGGTGCCACCGGCGGCGACGAGCCGCACGTCGGCCGCCATCTGCCGGGCGAGCTCGACGGTCCCGGTCGCGACCGCCGCGCTGTGCGACACGACCAGGATCCCGACGGTCACGCCGCGTCCACTGCTGCGCGGAGGATGTAGGCGGTCGACTGGGCCCCGGGATCGCGGTGCCCGACCGCACGCTCGCCGAGGTAGCTCGCGCGGCCCTTGTGCGCGACGAGCGGCTCGGTCGACTCCGCGCCGGTGACGGCCGCGTCCGCTGCTGCCTCCAGCACCCGCTCCGGGGACTCGCCGGCTTGGGCCGCCGTGGCCGCGGCGTCGACAGCAGGGGTCCACGCGTCGATCATCGTCTTGTCGCCGACGGCGGCCTTGCCGCGGGAGACGACGCCGTCCCTGGCTGCGGTGAGGACCGCGACGAGCGTGTCCGCGTCGAGTTCGGTCGCGTCACCCGCGGCCTGGGCCGCCTTGAGGTACGCGGTGCCGAACAGCGGACCGGCCGCACCGCCGACCGTCGAGATCAGCTTCGTGGCGACCGTCTTGAACACGGCGCCGGGTGTGTCGAACGACCCGCCGTCGACGGCTTCGAGCACGGCGCGGAAGCCCCGGTCGAGGTTCTCGCCGTGGTCGCCGTCACCGATCTCCCGGTCGAGCGTCACGAGCTCCGCCCGGTGTTCGTCGATCGTCGCGGCGGTGCGGCGTACCCAGTCGATGGCCCATGCGGTGTCGAGCGCCAATTCTCGTTCCCTTCCTGCGGTCGGTGCGGTGTCAACGGCCCCAGCGCAGTGCTGGGGTCTCCACCGGTGCGTCCCAGAGCGTGGTCAGTTCGTCGTCGAGCACCGTGACGGTGATCGAGAACCCCTGCATCTCGAGGGACGTGACGTAGTCCCCGACCAAACTACGCGTGACCTCGTAGCCGCGGTCGGACAGGACCTCTGCGGCGCGTCGGTAGACGATGTACAGCTCCGACAGCGGGGTCCCGCCCATGCCGTTCACGAACAGGAGCAGGCGTGCGCCCGTCGGCGCGGCGAGGTCGGTGAGGATCGGTTCGAGGACACGGTCGACGAGTTCGTCGACCGGTGCCATCGCGATCCGTTCACGTCCTGGCTCACCGTGGATCCCGATGCCGAGCTCTGCCTCGTCGTCGGCCAGGGTGAACGACGGATCCCCGGCGTGCGGCACGGTGCCCGGCGCGATCGCGAGGCCCATCGAGCGCGTGACGTCGTTGACGTGCCGGGCGACGGCGGCCACCGCGTCCAGGTCGTCGCCACGCTCGGCGGCCGCGCCCGCGCACTTCTCCACCACGACGGTACCGGCGACGCCCCGGCGGCCGGCCGTGTAGAGCGAGTCCTGCACGGCGACGTCGTCGTCGACCACGACGGACTCGACGCGGATGTCGTCCATGCCGGCGAGTTCCGCGGCCGTCTCGAAGTTGAGGACGTCCCCGGTGTAGTTCTTCACGATGTGCAGGACACCGGCACCACCGTCGACCGCCTTCGTCGCGGCGACGATCGGGTCCGGCGTGGGGCTCGTGAACACCGGGCCGGGAACGGCGGCGTCGAGCATCCCGTGTCCGACGAACCCGGCGTGCAGGGGCTCGTGCCCGCTCCCGCCGCCGCTGACCAGGCCGACCTTGCCCTGCTTCGGCGCATCGGCACGGTGCAGGTGGATCGGGTCCTCCACCAGGACGACGTGCCCGGCGTGCGCCTGGGCGAACCCCCGGACGGTCTCGATGACCACGTCCTGCGGGTCGTTGATGAGCTTCTTCATGTGTGGCCTCCACGGGTGTCGACGCCGGGACGAGGCCTGCACACCGCCGACGTCGTCCGGAGTGCGCCCAACATACAACGGGCGGGTGTTCGTCCGTTCTGCACGTTCGTGCACCGTCGGATCGTCGCAGGGAGGCCCCGGGGGTCGCGGACGCACATCCCGCATGCACGTTCGTGCACTTTCCCGCAGATCGCTCACGTGTCCGTCGCGCGCCGCGAAAACCCAGCAGTATGCTCGCCACAATCACTCGATGGGGAGTGTCGGTGCAGCCCGGGACCCCCAAACCACAGCGCAATGGAGGTCACCGATGGACGGCATCGGAGTCAAGTTCCTGTCTGAGCTCGTCGGCACCGCGATGCTCATCATCCTGGGTGGCGGTGTCGTCGCCGCAGTGTCCCTCAAGAAGTCCAAGGGCTTCGGCGCGGGCTTCCTCATGGTCACGATCGGCTGGGGCTTCGCGGTCTTCGCCGGCGTCACCGTCTCCTACAAGTCGGGCGGCCAGCTCAACCCCGCGGTCAGCCTCGCCCAGGCCATCCTCGGCAACATCACCATCGGCGAGATGTTCCTCTTCTGGATCGCCCAGCTGATCGGTGCCGTGATCGGTGCCGTCATCGTCTGGCTCGCCTACAAGCAGCACTTCGACGAAGAGCCGGACCCGGCTGCGAAGCTCGGCGTCTTCTCGACCGGCCCGGCGATCCGCTCGTACGGCTGGAACCTCGTCACCGAGATCATCGGCACCTTCGTGCTCGTGTTCGTGGTCATCGCGTTCACGAACGGCAAGACGCCGTCCGAGCTCGGTGCCATCCCCGTCGCCTTCCTCGTGATCGCGATCGGTGTCAGCCTCGGTGGCCCGACCGGGTACGCCATCAACCCCGCCCGTGACCTCGGCCCGCGCATCGCGCACGCCTTCCTGCCCATCAAGGGCAAGGGCTCGAGCGACTGGGCCTACGCCTGGGTGCCGGTCGTCGGCCCCCTCCTCGGTGGAGCGATCGCGGCGGGCCTGTCCTACGCGCTCCTCCCCCTCGCCTGAACCCACCGAACGAACCCGTAAGGAGCACCAATGGCCGACTACATCGTCGCCATCGACCAGGGCACGACCAGCACCCGAGCGATCGTCTTCGACCACTCCGGATCGATCGTGTCGACCGGACAGAAGGAGCACGAGCAGATCTTCCCGCGCGCCGGGTGGGTCGAGCACGACCCCGCCGAGATCTGGGACAACACCCGTGAGGTCATCGGCCAGGCACTGTCCCGCGCCGACATCACCCGCCACGACGTCGCGGCGGTCGGCATCACGAACCAGCGCGAGACCGCGGTGGTCTGGGACAAGACCACCGGCAAGCCGGTCTACAACGCCATCGTCTGGCAGGACACCCGCACGCAGTCGATCGTCGACAAGCTCGCGGACGGCGACACGGACCGGTACAAGTCGATCGTGGGCCTCCCGCTCGCGACCTACTTCGCCGGCACCAAGATCATGTGGATCCTCGAGAACGTCGAGGGTGCCCGTGAGAAGGCCGAGGCGGGCGACCTGCTCTTCGGCACCACCGACACCTGGGTCCTCTGGAACCTGACCGGTGGCGTCGACGGCGGCGTCCACAAGACCGACGTCACGAACGCGTCCCGCACGCTGTTCATGGACCTCGAGACGCTGCAGTGGCGCGACGACATCCTCGCCGACTTCGGCGTGCCGAAGTCGATGCTCCCCGAGATCGTCAGCTCCTCCGAGGTCTACGGGCACGTCGAGTCGTCCAGCCTGCTCCGCGAGGTCCCGATCGCCGGCATCCTCGGCGACCAGCAGGCCGCGACCTTCGGCCAGGCCGCGTTCGACAAGGGCGAGTCGAAGAACACCTACGGCACCGGCAACTTCCTGATCTTCAACACCGGCACGGACATCGTCCGCTCCGAGAACGGGCTGCTGACGACCGTCGGCTACAAGCTCGGTGACCAGGAGACGCACTACGCGCTCGAGGGCTCGATCGCCGTCACGGGCTCGCTCATCCAGTGGCTCCGCGACAACCTCGGGCTCATCCAGAGCGCACCGGAGGTCGAGGCGCTCGCCAAGACCGTCGACGACAACGGCGGCGTGTACTTCGTCCCGGCGTTCTCCGGCCTGTTCGCGCCGTACTGGCGTCCCGATGCCCGTGGCGCCATCGTCGGCCTCACGCGCTACGTCAACAAGGGCCACATCGCACGTGCGGCCCTCGAGGCGACGGCGCTGCAGACGCGCGAGGTGCTCGACGCGGTCAACGCCGACTCCGGTGTGGACCTGACCGAGCTCAAGGTCGACGGCGGCATGACCGCCAACAACGAGCTCATGCAGTTCCAGGCCGACATCCTCGACGTGCCGGTCGTCCGACCGGTCGTCGCGGAGACCACGGCGCTCGGCGCCGCCTACGCAGCCGGCCTCGCGGTCGGGTTCTGGGCGAACCTCGACGAGCTCCGCGCGAACTGGCAGGAGGACCAGCGCTGGGAGCCGAAGCTCGACCCGGCGGAGCGTGACCGCACGCTGCGCCTCTGGAAGAAGGCCGTCACGAAGACCTTCGACTGGGTCGACGAGGACGTCCAGTAGTCCGGTAGTCCAGCACACGGACGGGAGGCCCGGTGCCGGTTCATGGAACCGGCACCGGGCCTCCCGTCGTTCGTCTGGTGCTGCACCCGCCTACCAGACGGGCGCTGCGGTCACCCAGTCGGCGAGCTTCTGCTCCGCGGCACCGGAGTCGATCGCGTCGGCGGCGACGATGAGCTGCTCGCGGAAGCGGTGCAGGATCGGACGGTCCCACTCGGTCGGGTCCTGCGCGAGCCGGAAGGACACCAGGCCGGCGGCCGCGTTGAGGAGGACGATGTCGCGGACCGGACCGGTCTCCCCCGCCAGGACACGCCGGACGATCGCGGCGTTGACGTCGGGTTCGCCGCCGAGCAGGTCCTCCATCCGTGCCCGGGGGATGCCGAGGTCCCGCGGGTCGAGGTCGTGCTCCGTGACGCGGCCGCCGGTGACCTCCCAGATGTGGCTGTGACCCGTCGTGGTGAGTTCGTCGAGGCCGTCGTCGCCGCGGAAGACGAGCGCCGTCGCGCCACGGGTCTGGAACACGCCCGTGATGATCGGCACGAGGTCGAGCTGGGCGACCCCGACGGCGTTCGCCTCGCACCGCGCCGGGTTGACGAGCGGGCCGAGGAAGTTGAACACCGTCGGCACGCCGATCTCCCGGCGGACCGGGGCGGCGTGCGCGAAGCCGGGGTGGAAGGCGCTCGCGAAGGCGAACGTCAGTCCGACACGCCGGAACGTCTCGGCGACGTGCTCGGCGTCCATCGACAGGTCGAGGCCGAGTGCGGCGAGGACGTCGCTCGACCCGGACTTCGACGAGCTCGCGCGGTTGCCGTGCTTCACGACCGGGACGCCGGCAGCCGCGATGACGATGGCCGCCATGGTCGACACGTTCACCGTGCCGACGACGTCGCCGCCGGTGCCGACGATGTCGAGCGCCATCGGGTCGACGTCCAGCGGGACCGCTGCGTCGAGGATCGCGTCGCGGAACCCGACCACCTCGTCGACGGTCTCGCCCTTCGCGCGGAGGGCGACGGCGAACGCCGCGATCTGTGCGTCGGTGGCCCGGCCGTGCACGATCTCCTCCATGGCCCATGTGGACTGCCTGATCGTGAGGTCCTCGCGCGCCATGAGCGCGCTGATCACTGCAGGCCAGGAGAGAACGTCAGACATACCCAGGATCGTACTGTTTTCGAACGACCCGCCAGTTGCCTGGCAAAACACTGTCGGAGGTTTCGGCCATAATGGACCCTGTGACAAGCACCCCTCTCTCCAGACCAGCCAGCGGTACGGTCCTCAACAGGCCGAACCCCGTTGCCGTGGGGACGATCGTGTGGCTGGGCAGCGAGGTCATGTTCTTCGCCGGCCTGTTCGCGATCTACTTCACGCTGCGCAGCACCTCCCCCGAGCTCTGGGCGACCGAGACCGCCAAGCTCGAGGTGCCGTTCGCCTCCGTGAACACCATCGTCCTGGTGCTGTCCAGCTTCGCGTGCCAGTTCGCCGTCTTCGCCGCCGAGCGCTTCCAGGTGCACCGCACCAGCTGGAACCCGCGCGACTGGGGAATGACGGAGTGGTTCTTCGTCACGTACTGCATGGGTGCCGTCTTCGTCTGCGGCCAGATCTTCGAGTACGCCAACCTCTGGCACGAGGGCGTCACGCTCTCCTCGAGCGCGTACGGCTCGGCGTTCTACATCACCACCGGCTTCCACGGCCTCCACGTCACCGGTGGCCTGCTCGCCTTCCTCCTGACGCTCGGCCGTGGCTTCGCCGCCAAGAACTTCGGCCACAAGGAGGCCACCACGGCCATCGTCGTGTCGTACTACTGGCACTTCGTCGACGTGGTCTGGATCGGCCTCTTCGCAGTCATTTACCTTCTCAAGTAGGAATCGGACAGCACCCACCGCATGTTCAACAGAACCAAGTCCAAGAAGGGCCGCCGCTCCCCGCTGGCGACCGTGTCGCTCATCGCAGTCGCGCTGATGACCACCGGCGGTGCGTACGCACTGTTCAGCTCCACGGCGAACGCGGACGACAATGTCAGCACGGTCGCCGCATCGAGCCAGTCGCAGGTGAACGAGGGCCAGAAGCTCTTCGCGTCCAACTGCGCCACCTGCCACGGCCTCTCTGCGCAGGGCACCAGCGAGGGCCCGTCCCTCATCGGTGTCGGCGCCGCGTCGGTCGACTTCCAGGTCGGTACCGGCCGCATGCCGATGGCTGCCCAGGGCCCGCAGGCCGAGGAGAAGCCGTCGCAGTTCTCGGACGAGCAGGTCGCCGCCCTCTCCGCGTACGTCGCATCGCTCGGCCCCGGCCCGTCGGTCCCGTCCGAGTCACTCACCAACGGTGCGGACGGCGACGCCGCCGCCGGTGCGGAGCTCTTCCGCATCAACTGCGCCATGTGCCACAACGTTGCCGGCGCCGGTGGTGCGCTGACCGAGGGCAAGTACGCCCCGAAGCTGACGGACGTCAGCGGCAAGCACATCTACGAGGCCATGGTCACGGGCCCGCAGAACATGCCGGTCTTCAACGACCTGAACATCACGCCGCAGCAGAAGGCCGACATCATCACGTACCTCAAGTACGTGCAGGACAACTCCTCGCCCGGTGGTTTCGGCCTCGGCGCCCTCGGCCCGGTGGCAGAGGGTCTGTTCATCTGGATCTTCGGACTCGGGGCGGTCGTCGCGATGACCGTCTGGCTGACCGCGAAGTCCAACTGATCGTCCGTGTCGCACGACACTGAAGGGAACACCATGGCAGAGCACGACGACGAGGCACTGAACTCGTCCTCGGCTGTCGAGAAGCACGGCACGAGCACGACGTCGCCCGGCACCGCGGTCCTGCCCGCCGAGCCGTTCGAGAACCCGGGTGAGCCGCCGCACCGCGCACGCCGCACCGACGTCGACCCGAAGAAGCAGCGTCTGGCCGAGCGCCAGGTCGCCACGTTCTTCTACGTGTCGATCGTCGCCAGCGTCCTGTCGATCGCGGCCTACGTCGCCTTCCCGATCAAGGCCGACGACTTCAGCACCGTCCGCACCGGGAATCTCTTCCTCGGTCTGGCCATCGCGCTCGCCCTGCTCAGCCTGGGCCTCGGCGCGGTCTACTGGTCCAAGTCGCTCGTCAGCGACCGCGAGATCTCCGAGGACCGCCACCCCACGCGCGGTTCCGACGCGACCCGCGCGAAGGCCGTCGAGGCCTTCCAGCTGGCCGACAAGGAGTCCGGGTTCAGCCGTCGCAAGCTGATCCGCAACTCGATGATCGGCGCCCTCGCCGCGTTCCCGCTCCCGGGCATCGTGCTCGTGCGTGATCTCGCACCCGCCGCCGACCCGAACGAGCTCCTCCGCCACACCATGTGGGCGAAGGGCACGCGCCTGACGAAGGACCCGACCGGTCTCCCGATCAAGGCGTCCGACGTCACGATCGGCTCGGTCTTCCACGTCATCCCGGACGGGCTGCTCGACAAGGACGACATGCTCGAGGAGAAGGCCAAGGCCGCCGTCCTCCTGATGCGTCTCGACCCGAAGGACCTCAATCCGGCCAAGGGCCACGAGAACTGGGGTTACGACGGTATCGTTGCCTACTCCAAGATCTGCACCCACGTCGGATGCCCGGTCGCGCTCTACGAGCAGCAGACGCACCACCTGCTGTGCCCCTGCCACCAGTCGACCTTCGATGTCTCGAACAACTGCGAGGTCATCTTCGGACCGGCGGCTCGTCCCCTCCCCCAACTTCCGATCGCGATCGACGACGACGGGTACCTGGTAGCGCAGAGCGACTTCCACGAACCGGTCGGCCCGTCCTTCTGGGAGCGTGCACGCTGATGACCACCACCACGACACAGCAGCCCGCAGCCGGCACCAAGCCGGCTCCGGACCGCGGATCCCGCATCATCGGCGGGCTCTCCAACTACATCGACGAACGAACGAGCATCTCCGGGCTGGTGAAGGAGGTCGGTCGCAAGATCTTCCCCGACCACTGGAGCTTCATGCTCGGTGAGGTCGCCCTCTACAGCTTCGTCGTCATCCTGCTCTCGGGCACCTTCCTGACGTTCTTCTTCCAGGCGTCGATGGCCGAGGTCGTCTACGACGGCTCGTACATCCCGCTCAAGGGCGTCGAGATGTCGACGGCGCTGCAGTCGACCCTGAACATCTCGTTCGACATCCGCGGCGGGCTCTTCGTCCGGCAGATCCACCACTGGGCGGCCCTGCTGTTCGTCGCCTCGGTGATGCTGCACATGGCCCGCGTCTTCTTCACCGGCGCGTTCCGCAAGCCGCGTGAGCTCAACTGGGTCTTCGGCTTCGTCCTCTGGGTGCTCGCCATGGCCGAGGGCTTCACGGGCTACTCGCTCCCCGACGACCTGCTCTCCGGCAATGGTCTCCGCATCATCGTCGGCATGATCGAGGGCGTCCCGGTCATCGGCGTGTGGATCGGGTACATCCTGTTCGGCGGCGAGTTCCCCGGGACCGCGATCGTCGGGCGTCTGTACACGCTGCACATCCTGCTGCTGCCGGCGATCCTCGTCGCGGTGCTCGGTGTCCACCTCGTCCTCGTGGTGATCAACAAGCACACGCAGTACGCGGGCCCCGGCAAGACCAACGACAACGTCGTGGGTGTCCCGATCCTCCCGGCGTTCGCCGCGAAGGCCGGTGGCTTCTTCTTCATCGTCGCGGGAATCCTCGCCCTCATCGCGTCGCTGTTCACGATCAACCCGATCTGGAACTACGGCCCGTACGACCCGTCCCCCGTGTCCGCCGGTACCCAGCCCGACTGGTACATCGGCTTCGCGGACGGTGCGCTCCGTCTGGTGCCGCCGCACTGGGAGGTCGTGTGGTTCGGCTACACGGTGTCGTTCAACATCCTCGTCCCGATCGCGGTGCTCGTGGGGCTCATCCTCGCGATCTTCATCTACCCGTTCATCGAGGCGTGGGTCACGGGCGACAAGCGTGAGCACCACATCGCCGACCGCCCGCGCAACGCGCCGACCCGCACGGCCTTCGGTGCCGCCGGTGTCACGCTCTACGCCAGCCTCTGGGCGGCGGCGAGCTCGGACATCATCGCGACGCACTTCCTGGTGTCCGTCGACTCGGTGATCCACGTGATCCAGGCGACGACGGTCCTCGGTCCGTTCGTGGCCTTCTGGATCACGAAGCGCGTCTGCCTGGCGCTCCAGAAGAAGGACCGCGAGATCGTCCTCCACGGGTACGAGTCGGGCCGCATCGTCCGTCTCCCCCACGGTGAGTACATCGAGGTCCACGAGCAGCTCGACGAGTACGAGCGCTGGCGTCTGCTGCAGTTCAACGACTACAAGCCGTTGATGATCCGTCCGAACGCCAAGGGACAGATCACGCCGCTGCAGAAGATGCGTGCGAGCGCCTCGCGCTTCTTCTTCGAGGACCGCATCGCGCCGGTCTCGAAGGCCGAGCTCGACGCCGCACACGCAGCGCACCACGGCCACGACGTCGAGGGTTCGCACCAGGCTCCCCAGGTCGGAGCAGGCGGACACTGACGCAGTCCCACCGGACGCCCCCGATCACGATGTGGTCGGGGGCGTTCTGCGTACGCCGACACGCCGTCCCCAGTTCACGGGCGGTTCACCGTCACGTGCTGGACTCTTCCAGGACGGTGTGGCAACGTGTTGCACCACGCATCTGGAACGGGTGGCCCTCGCGGAGCCCGCCAACGGAATGAGAACCCGATGGAACCCCGGACGGCCGAGCACCCCAGGCCGAACCACTTCCTGCTCCACCTCAGCGACACGCACCTCATCGCCTCGGATGGTGATCTGTACGGTGACGTCGATTCGGCGGCACGGCTGACGCAGATCGTCGAGGAGATCGAGGCCTCCGGCACCCGGCCCGAGGCGATCGTCGTCACCGGTGACGTCGCCGACAAGGGCGAGCCCGGTGCCTACGCCCGCGTGCGTCAGATCGTCGAGCCCGCCGCCGAGCGCATCGGCGCACAGGTCATCTGGGCGATGGGGAACCACGACGAGCGTGGCGCGTTCCGTCAGGAGCTCTTCGGGCTCCAGCCCACCGAGCGGCCCGTGGACTTCGTCTACGACGTGAACGGGCTCCGGGTCATCACCCTCGACACCAGCGTCCCTGGCGAGCACTACGGCATCGTCACGCCGGAGCAGCTGGACTGGCTGGCAGAGGTGCTCTCAGAGCCGGCCCCGCACGGCACGGTCCTCGCGATGCACCACCCGCCGGTGCCCAGTGTGCAGGACCTCGCGGTCCTCGTCGAACTCCGTGACCAACGGGCCCTCGCCGAGGTCGTCGAGGGCAGTGACGTCCTGACCATCATCGCCGGACACCTGCACTACTCGACCAGTGCCGTGTTCGCGGGCATTCCGGTGTCCGTGGCGAGTGCGACGTGCTACACGCAGGACCTCAACGAGTTCCGCGGCGGGACTCGCGGCCAGGACGGTGCGCAGTCGTTCAACCTGGTGCACGTGTACGGGCACGACGTCGTCCACTCCGTTGTGCCGATCGGGCAGTACGCGACCGTGGGCGAGCCGGTCTCCGCGGTGGAGACCGACGCACGACTCGCCGCCGCCGGGGTCGTCATCCCGCCGGCCGTGGAGCCGGCACCGGTCACGTCGAGCATCCCGGTCTTCACCCTCGATTCGGTGCCCCTCTCCCCCGTCCACCGCTGACGCGGGTCTCCGTCGAGATCGCACTTCCTGTCGGAACACCAGAACGGGATCCGACAGGAAGTGCGATCTCACCTGAAGTTGCGCGAGCGCGGGCGGGCGCGGCGGGGCGCTACTCCTCGGGCTGCTCCCACGGAGCCGGGAACGGGAAGTAGCGGTCGAGGAACTCGGTGACGCGGGTCGTCCGTTCTTCGTCGGAGACCTCGGGGAAGCTGCCGTCGTTCAGGCAGAAGAAGTCCACGTTCCGCTTCTTGAGCAGGTCGTCGAGTGCCCGGAGCCCGGACTGCATCGTCGTGTCCACGTACCGGACCGGTGCGTTCTCCTGCACGATCGCGCGCCCGGTGAGCAGCGCGTAGTAGTGGTAGAGGGAGTTCGTCACGGAGATGTTCTCGGCCGCACGGAACCGTGACGCCGCCGTCGCACGGAACTCGTCTGCGAACTCGTGCTCCATCTCCGTCATGATGCTGGACCGGAGCGGCGTCGGCGCGTGCTCGAGGTGGCGCGTGGTGACGGCGCCGAAGCGCTGCTGGAGCAGGCGTCGGTTCACCCGTGCGGAGTTCTCGAAGCCGCTGCGGCGCGGGTTGTTCGAGCCGAGGCCGATCCGGGTGGTCGCCAGGATGAACTTCGACACGGAGCCCGGGCTGAAGAACACCGAGGGGTCGACCTGCCGGCCGAAGAACATGTCGTCGTTCGAGTAGATGAAGTGCTCGCTGATGCCCGGGATGTGGTGCAGCTGCGACTCGACGGCCTGCGAGTTGTGCGTGGGCAGCACCGACGGGTCGGCGAAGAACTCCTCGCTCCGGACGATCCGGACACGCGGGTGGTCCGCGAGCCATGCCGGCGCCGGCGAGTCCGTGGCGATGTAGATCGTGCGGATCCACGGTGCGTACGTGTACACGGAACGCAGCGCGTACTTCAGCTCGTTGATCTGCCGGAACCGAGCGGGAGCGTCGTCGCCCTCCCCCAGGACGGTCGACGACTGCGCGGCCTGACGGGCACGCTGGTACTCGATCGCGTTGCCGTCGACCCACGAGAACACGATGTCGATCGGGAACCGGATGTCCGAGACGTGGTCGTCGAACATGTGCTCCACGGTGCGCCACGTGCGACCGTAGCGCTCGATGTCGGTGAGCACGAACTCGTCGACGGGCAGGCTCCTGCGCATCAGGGCGTTCTCGACCGGCGCGAGGACCTCGGTGTCCGTCACCCGCCAGAACTCCAGCTGCACGCTCGTCTCGGCGCCGTAGCGGAGCCGTCCGAGCGGTTCGAGGCGCGGGCGGAACACCCGGAGCACCGGCTGGTCGACGGGGCCCAGGCCGTCGTCGACGACGAGGACGGCCGGCTCCCCCGGCGGCTTGGCGTAGAACGGCTCGCCCACGGCGGCGTCCATCACGGCGGACTCGGCACGCTGTCGGTCCCGCTCGTCGACGGCGATGACCGGGCGCTGGTCGTTCCCGCGGATGAGCAGGTGGTCGACGTCGGCCGCGGTGAGCGCGTCGTCGAGGAAGAGGAGGTCCTCGATCATCGACTGCTGCGGCGTCAGGTGGCCGTTCAGCAGGGTGAAGCGGCCCTTCCGGAGCACGATGTCGGGGCGGTCGAGACCGCCGGAGGACGGTCGAGGGTTCAGCAGAGGACTCTCGGTCTCCGGCTCGGTCTCGTTGCTCATCCATGCCCTTCTGATCAGGTGGTCAGGCGCTGCACCCGACCGATCCGATCCTACCGGGCAGGCGGCTCCTCCGTCGTTCTGGGCACCTTCACGACGATCCCGACGACGATGAACAGCGCCGCTGCGACGATCTGCAGCGCTGCCCAGACCTGTCCGGGGATCGGGATCGTGACCAGCGGGTTCCAGCACACCGCGATGGCTGCCATCAGGACGGCCGCCCACCAGGCACGGCCCCTGGTCGCGAAGACGAGCACGATGAGCGCCAGGACCGTGACGCCCCACCGGACGAACACGAACGCCGGCGCGTCGAGGAAGGCGATGCACGCGAGCAGGACGATGGCTGCGACGAGGCCCGGCGCCAGGGCCGGGCGTGTGAACGGCGGGGTCCCGGCGGTGCCCGTCGAAGGAGTGACTGCCGGGCGGGTACCGGGCGCGGTCGAGTGGAGCGACGACCCGACCGCGGGCCGTCCCCTGCGTGCGGCCATCAGGCAGATGCCTCGTCGAGCTCGATGGCCGTGATCGGGCGGGACATCGGCGGCAGGCCGCGGAGCCGCTCGAGCGCCGGACCGAGCTCGGCAACGTACGCGCGGTAGCCGTCGTCGGTCAGGTGCAGGCCGTCCTCGGTGTACTGCTCGGCGAGGTGGTCGCCGTCGGCGAGGGCCGGCCAGGCGTCGAGGTACTGCGCGTGGCAGGTGGCGACGAACTGGCGCAGGTGCCGGTTCGTCTCCTCGATCCGCGGGGTGAACTCGGCCTGCCGCGGCAGGATCGACACCAGGAGCAAGCGGACGCCGGGGAGCTCGCGGCGGAGCGTCACGAGGATCGTCTCGACGTTCCGCACGACGTGCTCGGCGCTCTTGCGGTGGTTGCCGAAGTCGTTGGTGCCGATGAGCAGGACGATCGCGTCGGGAGCGGCCTGCACGACTTCGTCGAGCCGTTCGAGGACACCGTCCGTGGTGTCCCCGCTGATGCCGAGGTTCAGGGTGCGCTCGTCCGGGAAGCGTTCGTCCCAGGTGCCTCCTGCGGTGATGCTGTCCCCCAGGAACAGGACCAGTCCGCGGTCGTCGTCGCTCATGCTGCCTCCTCGTGCGCCGGCGCGCGAGACCCATTCTGCTGCGTGCTGTTGGCCTGCGTCGAGTCGGTGCGGTGCGCCTCGCGTTCGGCGCGGGCCGTGATGCGCTCCACCATGCCCGGGAAGATCACGCCGTGGAACGGCAGGATCGAGTACCAGTAGAGGCGCCCGGCGAGTCCCTGCGGGAAGTACAGCGCTCGCTGGTGGTAGTCGCAGCCGCCGTCATCCGTGGGCGTGACGGTCATCTCGAGCCAGGCGCGCCCCGGCGACTTGAACTCGGCCCGGAGCCGGAGGTAGTGCCCGCGGTCGAGTCGTTCGACGCGCCACCAGTCGAGCGCGTCGCCCTGTTCGAGGCGCTTCGGGTCTCGTCGACCACGGTTGAGTCCGACTCCCCCGGCGATCTTGTCCATCCACCCGCGGGCGACCCACGCGAGCGGGAACGAGTACCAGCCGTTCTCACCGCCGATCGACTCGACGACGCTCCAGACCGCTTCCGGCGGCGCGGACGTGTGCCGGGTCCGGTCGTCGGAGTACACCGTGTGCCCGGCCCAGTCCGGGTCGCTCGGCAGCGGGTCGGCCGGGGTGCTCGACAGCGTCGCGCTCCGCCAACTCGTCTCGACCTCCGCGGTGCGCATCTTCGTCAGCGCGAGCCGGACGGCCCGTCGGTACGACGTCAGCCCGCCCTCCGGCTGCGGCACGACGTCGTCGATGTCGTGCTCACGCTGGACGCACTCGAACTGCAGCGACTCGATGATCGGTGTCGCGAGCTTGCGCGGGATCGGCGTCACCATGTTGAACCAGTGTGCGGCGAGCCCGGGGGTCATCACCGGCAGCGCGGTGATCGGCCGCTGCGGGAGCTTGGCCTCGACCGCGTACCCGTTCAGCATCTGCCCGTACCGGAGGACGTCCGGCCCACCGATGTCGAACGTCCGGTTCACGTCGGCCGGGATGCGGAGGGCCTCGACGAGGTAGTAGAGGACGTCGCGGACGGCGATCGGCTGGATCTTGTTGCGGACCCACCGCGGTGCCGGCATCCACGGCAGGACGTCGGTGACGTGCCGGATCATCTCGAACGACGTGCTCCCGGAGCCGATGACGACACCGGCCTGGTAGGCGATCGTCGGCACACCCGACCCGAGCAGGATGTCGCCGACCTCCTTCCGACTGCGGAGGTGCTTCGACAGCTCCCCGTCGGGGTGGAGGCCGCCGAGGTACACGAAGCGGCGGACACCGGCGTCGTGCGCGGCGGTGGCCATCGTCTGGGCCGCGTCCCGCTCGGCTTCCTCGAAGTCCCCGTCAGCGCCCATCGCGTGCGCGAGGTAGTAGACGGCCTCGATCCCGTCGACCGCGGTGGCCACGGCCGAGGCGTCCTGCAGATCGCCCTGGACGACGTCGATCGAGTCCCGCCAGGGGACGTCGTCGAGCTTCTGCGGGGTACGGACGAGGACGCGGACGGAGTGCCCGGCTTCGAGGAGACGTGGGACGAGGCGACCGCCGATGTAGCCGGTGGCCCCGGTGACGAGGACGCGCATGCGGGGAACGGTACGCCGCGCCCCTCCGGGTACGCTTGTCGGGTGGACAACGCAGCCTTCCCCGTCACCGCCGACGCCGTGCGTCGACTCATCGACCACGCGATCCTGAAGCCGGAGCTGACCCGCTCCGACGTCGATGCGCAGCTCGACGAAGCCGCGACCCACCGCGTGTTCAGCGTGTGCGTCCGCCCGAGCGACGTCCGCCACGCCGTGGAGCGCCTGCAGGGCACCGGTGTGGGCGTCGGGACCGTCATCGGCTTCCCGCACGGCACCACCTCGACCGAGGCCAAGGTCGCCGAGTCGCTGCAGGCCCTCGCCGACGGCGCCTTCGAGCTCGACATGGTCCAGAACATCGGCGCGGCGAAGTCCGGCGACTGGGACCGCGTCCAGCAGGACGTGCGTGCCGTGGTCGACGCTGCGGGCGACACCGTGGTCAAGGTCATCCTCGAGACGGCGTTCCTCACCGACGACGAGATCGTCGCCGCCAGCCGCGCCGCGCAGTCCGCCGGCGCGGCGTTCGTGAAGACGTCGACCGGGTTCGCCGGCGGCGGAGCGACCGCCGAGCACATCTCGCTCATGCGCCGGACCGTCGGTGCGGACACGGGAGTCAAGGCCTCCGGTGGCGTCCGTGGCCTGGACACCCTGATCGAGATGGTGCAGGCCGGCGCCGACCGGATCGGCACGAGCGCCTCGGCCCGCATCCTCGACGAGGTCGCACACCGCGTCGAGACCGGCGTCGCCTCCGGCGTCGGCGACGACACCACCTCCTACTGACCCCCGGCCGACCAGGCCGACCCGACCACCAGCACCGAGCCGGTGCGTGACCGACGCGACGCCGCGTCGGGAGCCGCTCCGAGCCTCCAGACCGTCGCATCGGAGCGCGCATGTCGAACACCGACACCATCACCGACCACCCCGGGTCCCTCGCCCTCGCCGTGGACCTCGGCGGCACCAAGGTCGAGGCGGCCCTGGTCACCGACCAGGGCGTCGTCCTGCCCGGGACCCGGTTCCGGAGCCCCACCGGTCCGCAGCGCAGCTCCGAGGAGCTGCAGGCGGCCGTCGACGAGGTGGTCACGAGCGCCCTCGCGGCGTTGCCGGCCGACGCGACGCTCGCCGGTGTCGGCATCGGTTCCGCCGGTCCCGTCGACGAGGAGCACGGGCTCGTCTCGCCGCTCAACATGCCGGTCTGGCGGGGCTACCCGCTCCGCGAGCGCATCGCAGCGCTCGTCCCGGCCGGGACGCCGGTGACGCTCCGGATGGACGGCCTCGCGATCACGCTCGCCGAGCACTGGCTCGGCGCGGCGAAGGGTTCCGACCACGTGATGGGCATGATCGTCTCGACGGGTGTCGGCGGCGGGCTCATCCTGCACGGCCGCACCGTCAGCGGTCCGACCGGCAACGCCGGGCACATCGGTCACGTCGAGTGCGGTGGGTACGACGACCCGTGCGCCTGCGGCGGAACCGGCTGCCTGGAGGCCGTGGCGAGCGGTCCGAAGACCGTCGCGTGGGCGAGACGGCAGGGGTTCACCGGGGAGACCGGCGAGGAGCTCTCCGCCGCGTACGCGGCGGGTGACGAGATCGCCGCGGCGGCGATCAAGCGCAGTGGTCGCGCCCTCGGGCAGGCCATCGCCGCCGCCACGTCGCTCGTCGACCTCGAGGTGGTGGCCATCGGCGGCGGGTTCTCGCACGTCACGCCCGACCTGTTCGAGTACGCCAGGCAGGCCGTCGCCGAACGGGTCGAGTTCGGCTTCGTCACCAAGGTGCGGATCGTCCCGACCGGGCTGTCCCAGGACGGGCCGCTCATCGGTGCCGCGGCGCTCGTGCACCGCTCCCACGTCCTCCGCTGAGCCGTCCCACACTGCACGCCGGTACGCCGCGCTGCTGTCCACAGTCGGCTCCGCCGGGCTGGTCCGGTGCGGCAGGATGACCGGGTGCGCTCCTCCCGACTCGTCACCACCGACGACTGGCCAGAGGCCGAACTCCGCGCAGCCGTGCTCGCCGGCGACCTGGTGGCGGTCGGCGAGTGCTGGGCCTCGGTCGCGGAGCCGGCGGACCCTGGGCTGCGCGCGGCGTCGTTCCGCTGGAGCGTCGGTGACGAGCGAATCATCGCATCGGACCGCAGCGCCGCGTGGATCTGGGGCGGGTGCTCGCGGCCGCCGCTCCCCCACGACGCGTGCATCGACGACGGGCAGCGCGTCCGGCAGCGGGGCGGTGGCCGCGTCCGCGAGGTGCGCCTCGAACCCTCCGAGGTCGCGGTCGTCGCCGGTGTCCGGGTGACGACCCCGGTCCGGACCGCGCTCGACCTGCTGCGGATCGCCGGACCGGCGGACTGGGCGGCACGTGCCCCCACCGTCTTGGGACTGCTCGCGGCGACCGACACCACGCCGTCGACGCTCCGGGTCCGCCTCCGGCAGCTCGGGACGGTGCCGATGGTGCGGCAGGCCGAGCGTCGGCTCGCTGAGCTGGTGTGACGCAGCCAGGTCAGCCGGCGTGGGCCGCGGTCAGCCGGCTTGGGCCGCGGTCAGCCGGCTTGGGCCGCGGTCAGCCGGCGCTGACTCGGTAGACGTCGTACACGGCGTCGATGCGTCGCACCGCGTTGAGGACGCGGTCCAGGTGCGTCGTGTCACCCATCTCGAACACGAACCGGGACAGTGCGAGCCGATCGGACGACGTCGACACCGTGGCCGACAGGATGTTGACGTGGTGGTCGGTGAGCACCCGGGTGACGTCGCTCAGCAGCCCCGACCGATCGAGCGCCTCGATCTGGATCTGGACGAGGAACACCGACTTCGACGACGGCGCCCACTCGACCTCGATCATGCGGTCGGGTTCGTTCATCAGCGACTTGACGTTCGTGCACGATGCCTGGTGCACGGACACCCCCTGGCCGCGGGTGATGAACCCGACGATCTGGTCGCCGGGGACCGGCGTGCAGCACTTCGCGAGCTTGACGAGGATGTCGGGCGCGCCGCGGACGAGCACTCCGCTGTCGCTGTTGCGGAGCTGCCGACTCGTGACCTGCCGCGGGAACGCGAGTTCGGGTTCGTCCGTCTCGGTCTCGGTCTGGACGCCGGCGAGCACCTTTTCGATCACCGACTGCGTCGAGACGTGGCCCTCGCCGACCGCGGCGTAGAGCGCGGACACGTCGTCGTACCGCATCGCTGATGCGACTTCCGAGATGGAGTCCTGGCTCATGATCCGCTGGAGCGGCAGGTTCTGCTTGCGCATCGCGCGGGCGATGGCGTCGCGGCCCTGCTCGATCGCCTCTTCGCGGCGCTCCTTGGTGAACCACTGCTTGATCTTGTTCCGCGCGCGTGGGCTGCGGACGAAGGTCAGCCAGTCCTGGCTGGGCCCGGAGTCGGGGTTCTTCGACGTGAAGATCTCGACGACGTCGCCGCTCGACAGGGAGCTCTCGAGGGGCACCAGGCGACCGTTCACCTTGGCACCCATCGTGCGGTGCCCGATCTCGGTGTGCACCGCGTACGCGAAGTCGACCGGAGTCGCACCGGCCGGGAGCCCGATGACCTTGCCCTGCGGCGTGAAGACGTAGGTCTCCTTCGCGCCGATCTCGTAGCGGAGGGAATCGAGGAACTCGCCGGGGTCGCTGGTCTCGGCCTGCCAGTCGGTGATGTGCGCGAGCCACGCCATGTCGTCGTTCGCACTCGAGCTGTCGACGTCGCGACCGGCGGCCCGCTGCTTGTACTTCCAGTGCGCAGCGACACCGAACTCGGCGCGCTGGTGCATCTCGTGCGTGCGGATCTGGATCTCGACCGGACGCCCCTGCGGCCCGAGGACCGTGGTGTGCAGCGACTGGTAGAGGTTGAACTTCGGCGTCGCGATGTAGTCCTTGAAGCGCCCGGGCAGCGGTGTCCAGCGCGCGTGCACGGAGCCGAGCATGGCGTAGCAGTCGCGGACCGTGGGGACGAGCACCCGGATGCCGACGAGGTCGTAGATCTCGTCGAACTCGCGGCCGCGGACGATCATCTTCTGGTAGATCGAGTAGTACTGCTTCGGCCGGCCCATGACCTCGCCGCGCACCTTGGCGGCCTTGAGGTCCTTCTTCAGGGTCCCGATGACGTTCTGGACGAACTGCTCGCGCTTCGGCTGCCGTTCCTTGACCAGGCTGTCGATCTCGACGTAGAGCTTCGGGTGCAGCACCGCGAACGACAGGTCCTCGAGCTCGAGCTTGATCATCTGGATGCCCAGACGGTGCGCGAGCGGCGCGTAGATCTCGAGGGTCTCCTTGGCCTTGCGCGTGGCCGAGGTGGACTCGACGAAGCCCCACGTCCTGGCGTTGTGCAGGCGGTCCGCGAGCTTGATCACCAGGACCCGAATGTCCTTCGACATCGCGATGACCATCTTGCGGACGGTCTCGGCCTGAGCGCTGTCGCCGTACTTGACCTTGTCGAGCTTCGTGACACCGTCGACGAGCATCGCGATCTCGTCGCCGAAGTCGTGACGCAGCTGGTCGAGTTGGTAGTCGGTGTCCTCGACCGTGTCGTGCAGCAGCGCAGCAGCGATCGTGATGGGCCCGATGCCCAGGTCCGCGAGGATCTGCGCGACCGCGACCGGGTGCGTGATGTAGGGCTCGCCGGACTTGCGCTTCTGGCCGTCGTGCGCGCGTTCCGCGACCGAGTACGCACGCTCGATCAGCGTGACGTCCGCCTTCGGGTGGTGCGAGCGGACGGTCCGGATCAGCGTGTCGACGGCACCGGCCGGCTGCGCGCGGGAGAACAGGCGCGGCAGCAGGGAACGGAGGGAGCCGAGGTTGCCCGTGGTGTTCGGGCCGAGCGGCGGGCTGGACGGCAGCGGCGACGGACCAGGGCGGCTCGCGGCGGAGTCGTCCTGCGCCGACGTCTCACGGATGTCCGTCATGCTGCGTCTCCCAGGACTCGAACCGGCCGAACTCGATCCGACCAGACTACGCGCGTGTCGTCAGTGCTCGTGACCACGTTCGCGCTGGGCGTCGGCGCGCTCCACCGGCGCACCGGCGGCCTCCCACGCCACCATGCCGCCGGCGAGGTTCACCGCGGGGACGCCGGACTGCTCGAGCGCCGCGACGACCCGGGCGGACCGCATGCCGGAGTGGCACACGATGATCGCCGGGTCGTCGGTCGGCTGGATCTCGGTCCACCGCGTCTGGAGCTCGGACATCGGCACCAGGGTGGCCTGGGGCGCGTGGACCTCGTCCCACTCCCCCGGCTCGCGCACGTCGTACAGGCGCGAGCCGTTCTCGATGCGACGCAGGGCCTCGTCGACGGTGATCTCGTCCATGCGGATCAGGCCTCGACCGGCGCAGCGGTCTCCGCACGCTTCCGCGCGGCGGCGACCTTCTTGGCGTCGGCCTGCTTAATCTTCGGTTCGTTCTCACGCAGGTGCGCGTACATCGGCGACGCGATGAAGATCGTCGAGTACGTGCCGACGATGATGCCGATGAACAGGGCGAGCGAGATGTCGCGCAAGGTACCGGCACCGAGGACGTACGACCCGATGAAGAGGATCGCCGCGACGGGCAGCAGTGCCACGACCGACGTGTTGATCGAGCGGACCAGCGTCTGGTTCACCGCGAGGTTCACCGACTGCACGAACGTCCGGTGCGATTCCTGGGCGGTGTTCTCGCGGACCTTGTCGAACACCACGACGGTGTCGTACAGCGAGTACCCGAGGATCGTCAGGAAGCCGATCACCGCGGCCGGCGTGACCTCCAGCCCGACGATGCCGTACACACCGGCGGTGATCAGAAGGTCGTGGAGCAGCGCCACCATCGCCGACAGCGACATCTTCCACGTGCGGAAGTACAGCGCCATGAACACGGCGGCGAGGGCCAGGAAGATGATCAGACCGCGGATGGCCTGTGCGAGCACGTCGGCACCCCACGTCGCACCGATGAAGGTCGACGCGACCTCGCCCTTGTCGACGTTGTACGCGTCGGCCAGCGCCGACTGGATCTTCGTCGTCTCGGCGTCGGTGAGCTGCCCGGTCTGCACACGGATGCCGTGCGTGCCGAGCTGCGAGACGCGCGGGATCTCGTCGGAGACGATCTTCTCGACGGCGTTCGTCGCGAGGTTCTGGTCGACCGTCTTGACGTCGGAGATCGTGAACTCGGACCCGCCCGTGAACTCGATGCCGAGCTGGTACCCGCCGCGGAGCCACGGCACCGCGAGGGAGATCACGATCGCGGCGATCGCGATGAGGTACCACGTGCGGCGGCGTCCGACGATGTCGTAGGAGCGCTTGCCCGTGTAGAGGTCGTTGCCGAACTGGCTGAAGCTCGCCATCAGCTGTCCTTCCCGTTCGGCTTGCCGCCGTTGTCGGTGGTGTCGCCGTTGCCGGCCTTCCGCTCAGCGATCGTCTGCCGGCGCTGTGCCTCGCCGGCTGCCCGCTGGCGCTTGCCGTCCACGACGGGCGCGCGGAACTGCGCACGACCGCGGTAGACCGCGCCGAGGGCTGTCGGGTCGAGGCCGCTGAACCGGTGCCCCTCGTTGAAGAAGCGGCGACGCGAGATGAGCTGCAGCATCGGGTGCGTGAAGAGGATCACGACGACGACGTCGATCAGGGTGGTGAGGAGCAGCGTGAACGCGAAGCCCTTCACGTCGCTCACCGCGAGGATGTAGAGCACGATCGCGGCGAGGAAGTTGATCGAGTCGGACGCCAGGATCGTGCGGAGGGCACGCTTCCAGCCGGACTCGACCGCACCCTCGAGTGCGCGACCGTCACGGAGTTCGTCACGGATGCGCTCGAAGTACACGATGAACGAGTCCGCCGTGATGCCGATCGCCACGATCAACCCCGCGACACCGGCCAACGACAACCGGTAGTCGACGCGCCACGACATGATCGCAATGACCAGGTAGGTCAAGGTCGCGGCCACACCGAGCGAGAGCACCGTGACGAACGCGAGCGCCCGGTACTGGATCACCGAGTAGATGATCACCAGGATGAGCCCGATCAGGCCGGCGACGAGCCCGCCGATGAGCTGCGCGGTGCCCAGGGTCGCGGAGATGTTCTCGTTCGACTGGACCTTGAAGTTGATCGGCAACGCGCCGTACTTGAGCTGGTCGGCGAGGGTCTTCGCCGACTCGGCCGTGAACGAGCCGCTGATCTGTGCCTTGCCGTTCGTGATCGCGCTGTTCGTGGTCGGCGCCGTGATGACGTTGCCGTCCAGGACGATGGCGAACTGGTTCTGCGGCTGCTGGAGCGACACGAGGCGGTTGGTGACCGTCCGGAAGTCCTTGGTGCCGGTGCCGTCGAACGTCAGGTTGACCGCCCACTCGCCCGTGGTGGTGCCCTGCGACGAGGTCGCGAGGCCGGAGGTCGCGTTGCTGATGTTCGCGCCGGAGACCTCGACCGGGCCGAGGATGTACTTGGCAGCACCGTCCTGGTCGCACGTCACGAGCGGCTGGTCGTCGGGGGCGGCGGTGACGTCGTCCGGCGCCTTGCAGTTGTAGTTCGTGTACAGGTCCTGCAGCTTCGGCGTCGCCCAGCTCAGGTCGCTGGCATTCGTCGGCTTCGCACTGGGCGTCGCCGGCAGCGATGCCGGCGGCGTGTACGGCGTCGGGGACGCGCTCGACGAGGAGTCGCCGCCGACCGCGGTGTTCGTCGCGGCCTCGGTGTAGAGGACCGGACGGAAGGTGAGCTTCGCAGCGGCCTCGATGCGCGAGATGGTCTGCTGGTCGGGCTTGCCCGGGATCGAGACGACGATGTTGTTCGCGCCCTGCGTGTTGATCTCGGATTCCGAGACGCCGGTGGCGTCGATGCGCTGGCGGATGATGTTCACCGCCTGCTTGAGCTGGTCCGATGTGACGGAGTCACCGTCGGTGCTCTGCGCCGCGAGGGTCAGCTGCGTGCCGCCCTGCAGGTCGAGTGCGAGCTGGGGAACCCAGCTGGCGCCTTCGAACCACTTGCCCGCGTCGTCCTTGGTGGTGCTGGCGAGGATCGACGCAGCCGTGTTCAGGCCTGCGAGGACCGCCATGATGATCACCAACCAGGTGAGCGAGCGCAGCGCTTTCTTGACGGGTGTCGATCGTGCCACCGGTCGTCTCGTCTTTCTGTCAGGACCGTCGACGAGTGCGCCGGCGGACGGAGTGATGCCGCCGGGTCACGATTGTGTCCCGACGGCCGAGTGGTTCAGTCCTCGGACTTGCGCTTCGCCTGCTCGGCGTCGTCCGCACGCTCGCCGTAGACGGGCTCACCGTTGAGTTCGGCGACCGGCTTCGGCTCGTCTTCCGGCGTCGCGGTCGTCTCGATGTCCGACGCGGTGTCGTCGACGACACGCGAGAGGGTCTGACGGTGGACCGTGACGATGGTCCCCGGCGCGATCTCGACGTCGGCGGTGACCTTCTCGTCGTCGACCGACAGGAGCGTGCCGTAGAGACCGAAGGACAGCATGACGCGGGCACCCGGGACCATCTTGGTCGCGAGCTCCGACTGCTGCTTCTTGCGCTTGCGGCTGTTGTAGAACATGAAGGCCGCGAACGCCACGACGATGACGATGAGGATGACTTCTTGACCCATGATTGCGATGCCTTCTCTGGTATTTCGGTTTCGGGCCGTAGCAGTCTAGGGCACGTGGCTGTGGCGGATGCCGCAGACGGGCCTACTCGTCGTCGAACAGTCCCGGTTGGGCGGAACCGGCCGCCTGACCGGGTGTGAGCCCGAAGTGCCGCCATGCCGCCGGCGTGGCGATCCGGCCGCGCGGGGTGCGGGTGACGAGCCCGATGCGGACCAGGAACGGCTCGACGACCGATTCGATGGTCTCGGATTCCTCCCCGACGGAGACCGCGAGCGTGTTCAGGCCGACCGGACCCCCGTCGAACCGGGTGAGCATCGTCTCGAGCACCGCGCGGTCGAGCCGGTCCAGGCCGTACTCGTCGACGTCGTAGAGCTCGAGGGCGCCCTGCACCGCGGCCATGCCGTCCCGGGTGCCGTGCACGAGGGCGTAGTCCCGGACGCGGCGGAGCAGGCGGTTCGCGATGCGCGGTGTGCCCCGTGAGCGACCGGCGATCTCGCGGAGGGCGAAGCGGTCGAAGTCGAGTTCGAGCAGGTGTGCGGCGCGGATGAGGACCTGCTCGAGTTCGTCCCGCTCGTAGAACTCGAGGTGCGCCGTGAACCCGAAGCGGTCCCGCAGCGGGTTCGGCAGGAGGCCGGCCCTGGTGGTCGCGCCGACGAGGGTGAACGGCGCGAGGTCGAGGGGGATGCTCGTCGCCCCTGCACCCTTGCCCACCATGACGTCGATGCGGAAGTCCTCCATCGCCAGGTACAGCATCTCTTCTGCCGACCGGGCCATCCGGTGGATCTCGTCGATGAAGAGGACCTCACCGGGCATCAGCGACGACAGCACGGCTGCCAGGTCGCCGGCGTGCTGGATCGCCGGACCGCTCGACATCCGCAGGGGACGGCCGGACTCGTGCGCCACGATCATCGCGAGCGTGGTCTTGCCGAGCCCGGGAGGACCGGCCATCAGGATGTGGTCGGGCGTGCGGTCCTGCATCGCCGCGGCCTTGAGGAGCAGGTCGAGCTGGCCGCGGACCTTGCGCTGTCCGACGAACTCGGCGAGCGACTTCGGGCGGAGCGCGCCCTCGAACGCGAGTTCTTCCGGTGACTGGGCGTCCGCCGCGGTGATCCCGCCGCTCATCGGCCGGCCCCGGTCGGGCGGAGGGCACCGAGCGCGGCACGGAGGAGCGCCTGGGTCCCCATGGCCGCGACACCGGGTTCGTTCGCGATCGTGTCGTCGACCGCGGAACGTGCCGCGTCCTCACGCCAGCCGAGCCCGACGAGCGCGATGACGACGTCTTCGGACGCAGGGTGCGCAGCGGCGCCCTGACCGGCGGCGGCTGCGGCGGACGAGGTCTCGAAGGCGGTGAGCTTGCCGGACAGTGCGACGATGATGAGCTTGGCGGTCTTCGGCCCGATGCCGGACACCTTGCGGAACGCGGCATCGTCGTCGTTCGCCACGGCGTTCGCGATCTGCGCCGGGTCCATCGCGCCGAGGACACCGAGGGCGGACTTCGGGCCGACCCCGGACACACTGCGGAGCAGGTCGAAGACCCGCAGCGCGTCGGTCGACTCGAACCCGAAGAGCAGGTGCTCGTCTTCGCGCACGATCATCGCCGTGCGCACGAACACCTCTACCCCGTGGCGCATGGTGAGTGCGTGGGCCGGTGTCACCGTGACGGCGTAGCCGACTCCCCCGGCCTCGATCACGACGGCGGATCCGGCGACGTCGATGCAGGTGCCCCGGAGACTCGCGATCATGCTCCGAGCCTACGTGCAGCCGCCGACGCAGCCGCAGCCGCCGCGCGGGCCAGTGGCGAGGACGCCGTGCGCCCACCGGTCCCGGCCTGTGCGTCGCGCCACGCGCGTTGCGCCGGCGTCAGGCTGCCGGACTGCACGCCGACCTGGTCGGGTGCACCGAGCCTCCAGGCATGGCAGACCGCCAGGGCGAGCGCGTCGGCGGCGTCCGCCGGCTTCGGTGCCTCGGCGAGACCGAGCACGCGCGCGATCATCGCCTGCACCTGCTTCTTGTCGGCGTTGCCGTACCCGGTGACGGCTGCCTTGACCTCGGACGGGGTGTGCAGCCCGACCGGGATGCCGCGCACCGCCGCGGCGTGCAGCGCCAGGCCGGATGCCTGTGCCGTGCCCATCACGGTGCGGACGTTCGCCTGGGCGAACACGCGCTCGACCGCGACGGCGTCGGGGTGGTGTTCCTCGATCTGCTCCGCGAGCCCCGCGGCGATCAGGACCAGCCGCTGCTCGAGCGCCATGTCCGACGGGGTGCGGACCACGGTGACCGCGACCATGCGGGCGCGTCGATCAGGGGTGACCTCGACGACGCCGACGCCGCACCGCGTGAGCCCGGGGTCGACCCCGAGCACGCGGAGCACGGGCCCGGGGCGCGACAAGGTCAGTCCTCGTCCTCGTCCTGGTCGAGCTCGGCCTGGACGTCGGCGGGGATGTCGAAGTTCGCGTAGACGTTCTGGACGTCGTCGGAGTCTTCGAGTGCATCGATGAGGCGGAACACCTTGCGGGCCGTCTCGGCGTCGACCGGGACCTTCAGGCCGGGGACGAACTCGGCGTCGGCGGAGTCGTAGTCGATGCCGGCGTCCTGCAGCGCGGTGCGGGCCGCGACGAGGTCGGTCGCCTCCGTGATGACCTCGAAGCCGCCGCCCTGGTCGATGACGTCCTCGACACCGGCGTCGAGCACCGCGGTCATGACGTCGTCCTCGGAAAGGCCGTCGACCTTCGAGACCGAGATGACGCCCTTGCGCGAGAAGTTGTACGCGACGCTGCCCGGGTCGGCCATGGTGCCGCCGTTGCGGGACATCGCCGTCCGGACCTCGGCAGCTGCACGGTTCTTGTTGTCCGTGAGGCACTCGATGAGCATCGCGACGCCGTTCGGGGCGTAGCCCTCGTACATGATCGTCGTGTACTCGATGGACTCACCGGTGAGCCCGGCGCCGCGCTTGATCGCGCGGTCGATGTTGTCGTTGGGGACCGAGGTCTTCTTCGCCTTCTGCACGGCGTCGACCAGGGTCGGGTTGCCAGACATGTCGGCGCCGCCCATCTTCGCGGCGACCTCGATGTTCTTGATGAGCTTCGCGAACGACTTGGCACGTCGCTGGTCGATGACGGCCTTCTTGTGCTTCGTCGTTGCCCACTTGGAATGCCCGGACACGGTTCTCCTTGCGTCTTGCGGAAAGTCCCCGTCAGCTTAGCGGGCTGGACGGCAGACACCGGCCTGGAGGCCCGGCGCGGCCCCGGCGGGCAGGTCGCGCCGGGCGCGCGCGCCGCCCTGCGCGCCGCCCTGCGCGCCGTTTGCACAACGGAACGCACATCGCGCCGCGCTTTCGCGCGGCGCGATGTGCGTTTGGTTGTGCGGGAGCAGATCACACCAGGCGTGGGCGCGCAGCGTGCGGGCCCGGCGCGCAGGCGGCGGTCCCGAGCGGGTCAGGCGGAGCGGACGAGGTCCAGGAAGCGTCGGTGGAAGCGGTCCTCGCCCGTGACCTCCGGGTGGAACGCACTCGCGAGGACGTTGTCCTGCTGCACGGCGACCGCGCGGCCGTCGGGCAGGGCACCGAGCACGTGCACCCCTGGACCGTGGTCCTCCACGACGGGTGCACGGATGAACACCGCGTGCACCGGTGCCTCGCCGAGGTCGGGCATCGGGATGTCGATCTCGAACGAGTCGTTCTGGTTGCCGAAGGCGTTCCGGCGCACGGTCGTGTCGAGCACGTCGAGCGTCTGCTGGCCGGTGGTCGCGTTCGTGATGCGAGCGCTCAGCATGATCATGCCCGCGCACGTGCCGTACGTCGGCAGGCCGTTCCGGATCGCAGCAGACAGCGGCTCGGCGAGCCCGAAGATCCGCGAGAGCTTGTCCATCACGCCGGACTCGCCGCCGGGGATCACGACGCCGTGCAGGCCGTCGATCTCCTCCGGGCGGCGGAGCGGCACCACGTCGGCACCGAGGTCGGTCAGCGAGACGATGTGCTCGCGGAAGTCGCCCTGCAGCGCGAGCACCCCGATGCGGGGTGCCGCACCACCGATGGGGCTACCAGCCACGCTCGGCGAGGCGGTGCGGCGCGGGGACGTCGGCGACGTTGATGCCGACCATCGCCTCACCCAGGCCGCGGGACACCTCGGCGATGACCTTGGGGTCGTCGTGGAAGGTTGTCGCCTTGACGATCGCGGCGGCGCGAGCGGCCGGGTCGCCGGACTTGAAGATGCCGGAGCCGACGAAGACGCCGTCGGCGCCGAGCTGCATCATCATCGCGGCGTCCGCCGGGGTCGCGACGCCACCCGCGGTGAAGAGGACGACGGGGAGCTTGCCGGTCTCGGCGACTTCCTGCACAACGTCGATCGGGGCCTGCAGCTCCTTCGCCGCGACGTAGAGCTCGTCGGGGCGGAGATTGCGGAGCGCCGCGATCTCCTTCGAGATGGTGCGGATGTGCTTGGTCGCCTCGGAGACGTCACCGGTGCCGGCTTCGCCCTTGGAGCGGATCATCGCCGCGCCCTCGGTGATGCGGCGGAGCGCCTCGCCGAGGTTGGTGGCACCGCAGACGAAGGGAGTGGTGAACTTCCACTTGTCGATGTGGTTCACGTAGTCGGCGGGCGAGAGCACCTCGGACTCGTCGATGTAGTCGACCCCGAGCTCCTGCAGCACCTGCGCCTCGACGAAGTGGCCGATGCGGGCCTTCGCCATGACGGGGATCGACACCGCTGCGATGATCTCCTCGATCATCGAGGGGTCGGACATGCGGGCGACGCCGCCCTGCGCGCGGATGTCGGCGGGGACGCGCTCGAGGGCCATGACCGCGGTCGCGCCGGCTTCTTCCGCGATGCGGGCCTGCTCGGCGTCGACGACGTCCATGATGACGCCGCCCTTGAGCATCTCCGCGAGGCCGCGCTTGACGCGCGAGGAGCCGGTGATGGAGGTTCCGGGGGTGCTGGTGCTGTCGCTCATGATGGCGATCAGTCTAGTGCTGCGCGGGCCACGCTTCCGCGACGAGCCGGCGGGTGTCCCCGAGCATCTGGGACATCGACTTGGTGCGGGCGATGATCGGGAAGAAGTTCGAATCGGACTCCCACCGCGGGACGATGTGCTGGTGCAGGTGTCCGGCGACGCCGGCGCCCGCGACCTCGCCCTGGTTCATGCCGATGTTGAAGCCGTCGCAGTGCGAGACCTGCCGGAGGACCCGCATCCCGGTCTGCGTCAGCTCGCCGATCTCCCGGAGTTCCGCGGGCGTTGCCTCGTCGTAGAGGGGCGTGTGGCGGTACGGGCAGACGAGCAGGTGCCCGTTGTTGTACGGGTACAGGTTGAGCAGGACGTAGGCGTGCTCGCCCCTGGCGACGATGAGGGCGTCCTCGTCGGACTTCCGCGGAGCTTCGCAGAACGGGCAGTCGTCCTTGTGTCCGCGGCCCTCGCCCTCGCGACCGGCGTCGATGTACGCCATCCGGTGCGGGTTCCAGAGACGCTGGAAGGCATCCGGGACGGCCGCCTGCGTGGCGGCGTCCCGGATGACCAGCGGCTCGTCCTGCTCGGCCGACATCAGACCTGGGCGCGCTCGCGGATCGCCGTGAGGATGCGCTCGACGGCCTCGTCCACGGGCACGCCGTTGTCCTGACGACCGTCGCGGAACCGGAAGCTCACCGCACCGGCGTCGCGGTCGTCGCCGCCCGCGATGAGCTGGAACGGCACCTTTGCCTTGGTGTGCGTGCGGATCTTCTTCTGCATGCGGTCGTCCGAGTGGTCGACCTCGGCCCGGACGCCGTGTGCGCGGAGCTTCGCGATCACCTCGTCGAGGTAGTCGGCGTACTCCTCGGCGACGGGGATGCCGACGACCTGCACCGGGGACAGCCACGCCGGGAACGCACCGGCGTAGTGCTCGGTGAGCACGCCGAAGAACCGCTCGATCGAGCCGAACAGGGCGCGGTGGATCATCACGGGACGCTGACGGGTGCCGTCGGCGGCCGCGTACTCCAGCTCGAAGCGCTCGGGCAGGTTGAAGTCGAGCTGCACGGTCGACATCTGCCACGTGCGACCGATGGCGTCGCGGGCCTGCACGGAGATCTTCGGGCCGTAGAACGCCGCGCCTGCGGGGTCCGGCACGAGCTCGAGCCCGGACTCCTCGGCGACCTCACGCAGGGTGTTCGTCGCCTCTTCCCAGACGTCGTCGTCGCCGACGTACTTCTCCGGGTCCTTCGTGGAGAGCTCGAGGTAGAAGTCGTCGAGGCCGTAGTCGCGGAGCAGCGAGAGCACGAACTGCAGCGTCGTGGTCAGCTCCTCCTTCATCTTCTCCTTGGTGGTGAAGATGTGCGCGTCGTCCTGGGTCATGCCGCGGACCCGGGTGAGGCCGTGGATGACGCCGGACTTCTCGTTGCGGTAGACCGTGCCGAACTCGAACATCCGCAGGGGCAGGTCGCGGTAGGACCGTGCCTGCGAGCGGTACGCCAGGATGTGCATCGGGCAGTTCATCGGCTTGAGGTAGTAGTCCGCGCCCTGACGGGAGACGTTGCCGTCCTCGTCCACCGCCTGGTCCATGTGCATGGGCGGGAACATGCCGTCCTTGTACCACCCGAGGTGGCCGGACTGCTCGAACAGGTCGCCCTTGGTGATGTGCGGCGTGTAGACGAAGGAGTAGCCCTCTTGCTCGTGCCGCCGGCGCGAGTAGTCCTCCATCTCGCGGCGGATGATCCCGCCCTTCGGGTGGAAGATCGCCAGGCCCGAGCCGATCTCGTCCGGGAACGAGAACAGGTCGAGCTCGGCACCGAGCTTGCGGTGGTCGCGCTTGGCCGCCTCTTCCAGTCGAACGAGGTAGGCCTTCAGCTGGTCCTTGTCGGGCCAGGCGGTGCCGTAGATGCGCTGCAGCTGCGGGTTCTTCTCGGAGCCGCGCCAGTACGCAGCGGCGACGCGCATGAGCTTGGCGGCGTTGCCGATCCACCGGGTGTGCGGGACGTGCGGGCCACGGCAGAGGTCCTGCCAGACGACGTCGCCGGACTTCGGGTCGACGTTCTCGTAGACGGTGAGTTCACCGGCACCGACCTCGACGCTCTCGCCGGAGTCGCCGTCGGCCGCAGCGCCCTTCAGACCGATGAGCTCCTGCTTGTAGGGCTCGCCGGCCATCAGCTCGCGGGCTTCGTCGTCGGTCACGACCCGGCGACGGAAACGCTGGGCCTGCTTGACGATGCGGTCCATGCCCTTCTCGATCGCCTTGAGGTCCTCGGGCGTGAAGGGCTCGGCGACGTCGAAGTCGTAGTAGAAGCCGTCGGTGACGGGCGGGCCGATGCCGAGCTTGGCGTCGGGGTTGATCTGCTGCACCGCCTGCGCGAGCACGTGCGCGGCGGAGTGGCGCAGGATGTCGAGGCCGTCCTGCTCGTCGAGGGTGACCGGCTCGGCGGTCTCCCCCGCCTGCACGTCCGCGGCGAGGTCCTTGAGGACGCCGTCGACGCGGATCGCGACGATCCCGCGCACGCCGTCGAAGAGCTCGGTGCCCGTCGTGGTCGTCGTCGCGGTCCGGGGCTCGGGTGCCTGGGGAAGCTCTGCGGGCTCGGGTGCGACTGACTCGGTCACGATGATGGGACTCCTCGGTTGGATGGGGTGGATCAAGACTAGTGCGCGAGGGCGGTCACGCCGGGACCATCCCGAGCGTCGTCACGGGCAGGCGCGGTTCGATGCGCTCGCGGCCCGCGAGCCCGTCGAGTTCGAGCAACGCCGCGAACCCGATGGCCTGGTAGCCGGCGCGTTCCAACAGCGTGATCGTGGCGTCGGCGGTCCCACCGGTCGCGAGGACGTCGTCCACGACGAGCACGCGCGTGCCGGCCGGGAGCTGACCGGGACGGAGTTCGAGCTCGGCCTCGCCGTACTCGAGCGCGTACTGCTCACTGAGGACCTCGCCGGGGAGCTTGCCCGCCTTGCGGACCGTCAGCACGCCGACCTGGTGCTGCGCGGCGATCCCGCCGGCGAGGGCGAACCCGCGTGCTTCGATGCCGGCGACGGCATCGAACCCGGCGCCGATCGCGAACGGGGCCGCGAGGGCTTCGCAGACCCGGCCGAACGCCACGGCGTCGGAGAACACCGGCGTCACGTCACGGAACAGGGTCCCCGGCTTCGGGAAGTCCGGGACGATGGCGGTGAGTCGTTCGACGAGGGCAGCAGCGGTTTCGGTCACCCGACAACGGTACGGGTTCGACGACGAACGCCCGGCACGCAGCCGACGACGAACGCCCGGCACGCGGCCGGCGGCGAACGCCCGGCAGGCACGGTGCCGGGCGTTCGTCGTCAGCGCCACATGCGCATGCCGACACCGAGCATCAGCCACTCGGCTTCGCGCTCGGCCCGTTCGCGCTCGAGCTGCACACGCAGTGCGGGGTCGATCGAGGGCCGGACGCGACGGGTGCGGCGGCTCCAGATGATGAGTGCCATCCCGATGCGCAGCGCGACCCGATCGGTCAGCGAGACCGTGCGGGGCGCGTCGAGCGCTTCGGGGGGACGGAGGACGGACTTCGTTGACATCGTGGTCACCGTTCGATGAAGAAATGTTGAACAAGAAGCGGGCATGGCGAATCACCCCATGCCGGGCGTGGGGAATGGACCGGACCCGGGGTCGATGCATTTGCACCGAATGACCCGGAATCGGTCAGGAGAACGTCGTGACACGGAAATCGTCGCAGCCACCACCGACATTTCCGACGGCATTCCCGGTCGTCGCCGTGCGCCCGACCGCGACCGCGATGCAGCGGTCCGGCGAGCACCGACGGCGGCCGGTCAGCTCCGGACGATCCCTGCGCGAGCGGTGCTCAGCGCACGCACCGAACGGCTGCGGAGATGAGGTGAGTGGAGGACGTTCCGCGTCAGCGGGACCCGGCGAACGGGGCGCCGGTGATCCCACGGACTGCACGGAACGGCGTCTGCGTGGTGATGGTGTTGGTGAACATGTCGGCCCCCTTTCGGCACGAGGTCTGGTTGCAGCGAGCGGATCGTTCGCTGCGTGAGAACACTATCCACATTCCCGGCAGGAGCGCAAGCGGAAATCGGAAGAACGAGGAATTGCATTTCCGAACACGACGAACACCCCGGAACCGATGTGGTTCCGGGGCGTTCGTCACCGGGCCGGACTAGACGCCGACCGCCGCCTGCGCCGTGACGGCCAGGCCGTCCTCGCCGACGGTCACACGGACCGTGTCACCTGCCTGCACGGCCCCGTCGACCACGAGAGTCGCGATGCGGTCGTCGACCTCGCGCTGGATCAGCCGGCGGAGCGGGCGGGCGCCGTACTCCGGCTCGTACCCGTTCTCGGCGAGCCAGTCGACCGCCTCGTCGGACACCGACAGGACCATGTCCTGCGCGATGAGTCGCATCGCGGTCTCCGAGACGAGCAGGGAGACGATCGCGTGCAGCTGCGCACGGTCGAGCTTGCGGAACAGCACGATGTCGTCGATGCGGTTGATGAACTCGGGACGCATGGCCTCGCGGAGCTTGCCCATCACCCGGTTGCGGAGGTCCTCGTCCGAGTAGCCGCCGTCCGCCGACGCCGAGAACCCGAGCGCACCGGAGCGCGACGCGAGGAACTCGGACCCGATGTTCGACGTCATGATGACCACCGTGTTCCGGAAGTCCACGGTTCGACCCTGCCCGTCGGTCAGCCGGCCGTCGTCGAGCACCTGCAGGAGCAGGTTGAACACGTCCGGGTGCGCCTTCTCGACCTCGTCGAGCAGGACGACCGAGTACGGGTTCCGACGGACGCGCTCGGTGAGCTGCCCGGCCTCGTCGTAGCCGACGTACCCGGGAGGGGCGCCGACCAGTCGGGAGACGGTGTGCCGCTCGCCGAACTCGCTCATGTCGAAGCGGAGCATCGCCGACTCGTCGCCGAACAGCGACGCCGCGAGCGACTTCGCCAGCTCGGTCTTGCCGACACCGGTCGGCCCGAGGAACAGGAAGCTGCCCACCGGTCGGCGCGGGTCGCCCATGCCGGTCCGGTTGCGGCGGACCGCCGTGGCGATCGCGCGGACGGCGTCGTCCTGGCCGACGACGCGTTCGTGCAGCTCGGACTCGAGCGCGGCGAGCCGCGTCCGGTCACCCTGCGTCAGCCGGGTGGCCGGGATCCCGGTTGCGCGGCTCACCACCGCAGCGATGTCGGCTTCCGTGATCTCGCTGGTCACCGATTCCTGACGGGAGGCACGGCTGACGTCCGCCGACGAGGCGGCGGTGATCCGGGCCTCCAGTTCGACCGTCTGGTCGCGCAGGCGCGACGCCTCCTCGTACAGCTCCTCGGCCACCGCGCGGTCCTTGTCCGCCAGCAGCTCGGCGAGCTGGTCGCGGAGGGCCTCGACGTCGACGTCGCCGGAACGGGCGAGTCGACGGCGTGCGCCGGCCTGGTCGATGAGGTCGATGGCCTTGTCGGGGAGGTGCCGGTCGGTGACGTAGCGGTGCGACAGCTCGACCGCGGCGCGGAGGGCGTCGTCGGTGTACGTGACACCGTGGTGCTCGGCGTAGCGCGGGGCGAGGCCGGTCAGGATCGCGACGGCGTCCTCGACGCTCGGCTCCCCCACCGTGACGGGCTGGAAGCGACGCTCGAGTGCGGCGTCCTTCTCGATCCGCCGGTACTCGTTCAACGTCGTCGCGCCGACCATGTGCAGGTCGCCGCGGGCGAGCCGGGGCTTGAGGATGTTGCCGGCGTCCATCGAGCCGCCCTCGCCGCCACCACCGGCGCCGACGACGGTGTGGAGCTCGTCGACGAAGACGATGAGCTCGTCGGCGTGCGCCGCGATCTCGTCCATCGCCTTCGTGAGGCGCTCCTCGAAGTCGCCGCGGTAGCGGGTGCCGGAGAGCATGCCCGCGAGGTCGAGTGCCACGACACGCTTGCCGTGGAGCAGCGCCGGCACGTCGCCGTCGGCGATGCGCTGTGCGAGTCCCTCGACGATGGCGGTCTTGCCGACGCCGGGCTCGCCGATCAGCACGGGGTTGTTCTTGGTGCGACGGAGCAGGATCTCGACGGTCTGCTCGATCTCCTCCGCACGACCGATCACGGGGTCGATGCGTCCGTCACGAGCGCGCTCGGTCAGGTCGGTGCCGAACTGGTCGAGGGTCGGGGTGTCCGACTGCTCCTGCTGGTCCGCCTCGGTCGTTCCCGGCATGGGACGCCCCTCTCGAGCCGCCTCTGCGGCCTGTTGTGCGTAGGACTGCATGACCTGAGGGGTCACGCCGGCGCTCGCGAGGAGCTGGCCGGTGACGGTCTCCTGGTCCATCACGAGCGCGAAGAAGACGTGCTCGGGGTCGGTGTAGGTGCTGCCGAACCCGCGCGCGGCCTGCGTCGCCTCGACGAGGATGCGCTGCGCGGACGGGGTCAGCGCCGGGCGGCCGTCGACGCGGACGTCGGACGGGGCGGGGAGCCGCTGTTCGATCTCCTCGGCCAGGCGCTCGGGGTCGACGCCACCGGAGCGGATCACGGCGTCGAAGGGCTGGGTGCGGACGAGCACGTGCAGGATGTGCAGTGCGTCGATCTCGCGCTGCCCCTGCGCCACCGCGAACTCGGCGGTGTGCTGGAGCAGCTCGTGGGTGCGACGGCTGAGTAGTCGCGTGATGTCGACGGGGCGCCCCAGCGAACGGTAGCGCTGGGTGTCACCGTCGGTCTGCGCCGCGAGCAGGCGGGCGAGGAACTCGTCGAACGAGTCACTGCCGCCGGTCGGGCCGAACGTCTCTGGCAACGGGACCTCCTGGGAACTTGAGTGCCTTTGACTCAATGCAACGCAGGAGGGGCCGGGTCATTCCCGGTCGTGCGAGAAACTTGCGGCGACTCGACTCAGGTCCGGGTTCGCGTCCGGGCTCAGGTCCGGGCGATCGCCGCGGTGGTGGCCTCGGTGATCGCGAGCAGGTCGCTCGGGGCGATCTCGATGTCGAAGCCCCGACGGCCGCCGGACACGAAGATCGTCGGGTACTCGGATGCCGATTCGTCGAGCACGGTGCGGATCCGGGAGCGCTGGCCGACCGGGCTGATCCCGCCGACCACGTAACCGGTGCGCTTCTCGGCGAGGGCGGGGTCGGCGAGTGTGGCCTTCTTGCCCCCGACCGCTGCGGCGATGGCCTTGAGGTCGAGGCGGTTCGCGACCGGGACGATCGCGACCGCCAGGACACCGTCGACGGAGACGATCAGCGTCTTGAAGACCTGTTCCTCGCGGAGGCCGAGCGCGGCTGCCGCTTCCTCGCCGAAGTTCGTCGCGGTCTCGTGGTGCTCGTACACGTGCGGGGTGAACGGGACGCCTGCCCGCTCCAGCGCGAGCGTCGCAGGGGTGCTCGGGGATCCAACGCTCATGCCGTGATCCTCCCCCGTCCGGGACGCATGCCGTCGGCGGCACGCGGGGTTACGCTGAACGGACCATGGCCGTGATCGAGGTGCTCCTGCGCGCAGTCGCCGCGCTGCTCCTCGTCGACCCCGCGTCCGGCACGCCGTCGATGCTCGCGCTGGCCGCCCTGGGGATCGCAGCCGTCGCGGCGGCCGTGCTCGTCGCGCAGGTACTCGCGCTCGTGCTCGGTGTCCCGCTCGGTGCCGGCCCGCTCGCGCAGCGTCGACACGAGGACGTCGTCACACGCATCGGGTGGAGCCACCCCGACGCCGACGGACACGCACGCCCGAGGGCACCGGGGGTCGTCGCCGCGACCTGACACCGATCGACGGTGCCGGGTCGTCCGCCGACCTCACGTCACCTCACTCGATCGGAATCGTCATGGATCTCTCCACCCTGCCCGTCGTCGGCCCACTGCTGCACCTCGGTGCCGACCTGCTTGCCTCGCTCTCCGCAGAGCTCGCTCCCGTCGCCGGACCGCTCGCCGCCGCACTGGCCGTCGTGCTCCTCACGCTGGCCGTCCGCGCGGTGCTCGTCCCACTGTCCGTCTTGCAGGTCAGAGCCGAGCGCGACCGTCGTCGGCTCGCCCCGCAGATCGCCGCGCTGCGCAAGCGCCACGGGAAGGACGCCGAGCGGCTCCAGCGCGCGATGCTGGAGCTCTACACGTCTGAGAAGGTCTCGCCGTTGGCGGGGTGCCTGCCGGTGCTCGCGCAGGCTCCGGTCCTGTCGATGGTCTACGCGCTGTTCACGCACGCGAGCATCGCCGGCGCGACGAACACCCTGCTCGAGGCGACGCTCGCCGGGGTCCCGCTCGGGCACTCGCTGTTCGTGGTCATCTCGTCCCCGCTGTGGGCGCACGCCTGGGTGTTCCTGTTGCTCCTCGCCGTCCTCGCGGCGGTGGTGGAGCTCACCCGTCGGGCGAACCTGCGGTGGAACCCTGCTGCCGTCTCGTCCGAGGACGGCCCCGGCACCGCGGCGACCACAGCGATCGGACGGGTTGCACCCTTCGTCACGGTGGTCTTCGCGGCGATCGCACCGCTCGCCGCCGCGCTCTACGTCGTGACGAGTGCAGGGTGGACGCTCGGCGAGCGCGCGGTGCTTCGCCGGGTCCTGGCGTAGCGGATCGGGGCCCGGGGCGGCGGGGCCCGGGATCAGCCCTCGTGCTGGGGACCCTGGTCGACGGGGTCGTACTCGGTGCCGCGGCCCTGCTCTTCTTCCGGGAGCGGGTTGTGGCGCTCGGTGCCGCTGCCGCCGGGGTTCGTCGCGACGTAGTCGGCCTCGCCGGACTGCGTGTCGCGGCTGACGGGTTCGACGATCTCGGGGTCGGGTTCACGCGATGAGGTCATGCGCCAGGACTACTCCCCCGAACTGGGCGGGCGCGGCGGGCCCGGGAGTGCAACGATGAGCGGGAGAGCAGCGGCCGGACTCCGGGAGCACGCATGGCCGACGACGGCGACGACACCACGGACGCCCGAGCGCGCCTGGAACGCGTGGCGTGGGGTGCCGGGTCGACCGAGGCGGAGGCCGCCAAGGCGCGCATCGCGCTCGCTGACCTCGATCGACGGGCGCAGCGACGCTCGAGCGCCGTCCGCCGCGAACCTGCGGCAGCGGAGGCCGCCCCCGCTCCTGCCGCGGCTCCTCTGCCGGAACCGGCCCCGATGCCGAGACCCGACCCCGTGCCGGAGCGGAGGCCGACCGATCAGGGTGAGCCGAGCCTCCAGGCCGAGACGGATGGAACTGCCGAGCCGGACCGCCCGGAGGGTGCGGACGACGACGCAACGCGACCCTCCTCGGTCTGGGGGCGTGTGCGGCGGGTGTTCGCCGGACGGCGGGCGCGACCGTGGATCGCCGGCGGTGTCGCTGCGGCGGTCGTCGTCGCGTTCGGGACCGGACTCGTGGTGGGGACCGCGCGTCCGGACATGCCGGCGTCCCCGTCGGTGACCCCGTCCGCGGGCACGGTGACCCTCGAGCAGCTCCTCGACGCACCGCAGACGTACGCGGACCAGCTGCCGGGGTCGTTCGAGGTGCCGGTGAGCCTGCACACGACCCGACTCGTGTTCACGAACCGGTCGCTGAGCGGCGACGACTCGGCGACACCCTGGAACGTCTGGGCCGGCGTCGGCTCTGACCGGTCCACGATCTGCCTGGTGGCGACGGCGGACCGGCTGCAGGCCACGACCGCGTGCTACCCGCGGGAGGACGCGCTGCACGGGTCGGTGTCGCTCTCTGCGTCGTCGCTCAGCGGGACGCTCACGGTCAACCTCTCGGGTGGCGGCGTCCAGGGGCTCGTGACGAACGAGTACTGATCGGGAATGTCCGCGCGGCTCCTGCGTTGGAGCGCTCCTAGGACATTCTCGGCAAGGGCCCTCGCCAGGTCCGGTCCATCGTGCAACACTGGATGGATCGCACTCGCCGTGGAGTGACCAACCAACACACCCACAACCCGCGAGCGCGCACTGCCCGACCGACCCGGTCGTGGTGTCGCCGACGTGACATCCCCGTCGCGCGCTCCACCACGCCTTGAGGAGGTCAGCACCGTGTCCACCAGCACAGCGTCCATCAGCACGACCACGTCCACGGTCTCGACGTCCGTCCTGACCTCGAAGGCCGTCGTCGGCATCGCCGTCCTCGGCCTCGCGACGTTCTTCGCGATCACGACCGAGCTCATGCCCGTCGGGCTGCTCGGCACCATGAGCAAGGACCTCGGCGTCACCGAGTCCACCATGGGCATCGTCATCACCGTCTACGCGACCGCGGTGGCGCTGCTGGCACTCCCGCTGACGTCGCTCACCGCGCGGATGCCCAGGAAGACCGTGCTCGTGTCGACCCTCGTCGGGTACACGGTCTCGAACCTGATGATCGCGCTCGCGCCGTCCTTCGCGATCGTCTGCGCCGGCCGGGTGGTCGGTGGCATCGCGCACGCGCTGTTCTTCTCGGTCGCGTCGGCGTACGCCACGCGCATCGTGCCGCCGCGGCTCGCCGGCCGTGCCATCGCGTTCGTCTACTCCGGGAGCTCGCTGGGCTTCGTCATCGGCGTGCCCCTCGCAACCGGGGTCGGGCAGTCGATCGGGTGGCGCCCGGCAGTCGGTGCCGTCGCGGTCTGCGCGGCGATCCTGGCCGTCGTGGCCCTGGCGTTCCTGCCCGGCGTACGCGGCACGTCCTCGCCGCACATCGGGTCGCCGAAGGCATGGGCACGCAGCGGACTCCTCGCCGTCGTCGTGGCCGACCTGCTGCTCTTCGCCGGGCACTACATCGTCTACACGTACATCGGGCCGTACGCGATCGACGCCGGGCTCGCCTCCGGCCTGGTGAGTGGGGCGCTGCTCGTCCTCGGCGGCACCGGGGTGATCGGGCTCTGGCTCGCCGGCATGTTCGTCGACAAGGCCCCGCGCCAGACCCTCATCGCCGCGGTCGCCACGATGGCAGCCGCCTTCGCCGCACTGCCGTTCGTGCACGGTTCGCTCATCGGGACGATGATCGTCGCCGGGGTCTGGATGGCCGCGAACGGCACGACGGGGACGCTCTTCATGGCGGCGGCGATCCGGACCGGGGGCGTCTCCCCCGACATCGCGGGTGCGCTCGTCAACGGGGCGTCGAACATCGGCATCGCCGGCGGTGCGGCCATCGGCGGGCAGGTGCTCGGGCTCACGGGCATGCAGACGCTGCCCTTCGCCGGGGCCGTCGTGCTGCTCGGGTCGCTCGGGGTGGTCGTCGCCGCCCGTCGGGGCTTCCCGCTGCGGACGACGCACCAGGAGCACCTGTCGACGTCGTCCATCGAGGCGATCACGTCGTCCCTCGGGGTCGTCACCACCTCGATGCCGACGATCAGCCGGGCGATCCAGACCATGACGGGGTCCGTCGCGACGATCACCGGGACGACGCGGACGCAACGCTCGCACTGACGCGGCGGCGCGGCGCCAGGCCCGGCGCGGTTCGCTCTCGCACAACCAAAAGCGATCCGCGCCACGAGAAGTCGTGGCGCGGATCGCTTTCGGTTGTTCGGGGTGTCCTGCTCGTGCCGGTCGGACGACCAGCCCGACCGGGTCAGTCCTGGAGGTGCTCCGAGCGGCGGCGGTTGCGAGCGGCTCGGAAGGTGAGCAGCCCGGCCCCGAGGAGCACGAGCACGCCGGCTGCGATCAGCCCCGGGGTGAGGTCGGCGCCCGTGTAGGCGAGGGCACCGGTGGACGACGAGCCTCCCGTCGAGGACACCGGCGTCGTGTCGCTGCCACCACCGGAGGTCGGGGGCGGGGTCGGCGTGGGCGTTGCTGCCGCCGGCACGACGAACGCCAGCGGGTTTCCCGCGCCGGTCGCCGGGGTGGTGATCGTCTTCCGCTGACCCGGGTCGTCTCCGGGGCCGACGACGACCTCGTACTCCGACGTGGGATTGAGCCCCGGCAGCACGAACGCGCCGTCTGGACCGGTCGTCGTGGTCACCGGCACGCCTGCGTCCGGATCGGTCGGCGTCGCGACGACCTGGACCCCGGCGACGGGGTCGCCGTTCGTGTCGGTGACGGTGCCCGGCTGGTCGACGACCTGCGGCGCAGCGGGCTCCGGCGTGGTGAAGGCGAAGTCCGCGTCCGTGACGTCCAGCCCGCCGGTCGTGTCCACGGCGAGGGTCGATGACCCCTCGGCGCCCTCGGCCGGGAGCGCAGAGCGCACCGTGTACGCACCGGGGACGGTCGTGAACTCGTACTTGCCCCCTGCGCCGGTGGTCGTGGACGCCAGCACGTTGCCGTCGGCGTCGAGCAGGTCGACGACCACTCCGGCGGGAACGGCGGTCGCGTCGAGTGTGACGGCGCCGGAGATCGTCGCGACGGCCGTCGGCGGCGCGGCGATGGGGTCCAGCTGCTCCGGTGGTGCGCCGGCTTCCCCGGTCGTGATCGCCACCGGGTCCCCGCCGTCCGCCGAGACGGCAAGGTCGGTGCCCGGGGGCAGACCGGAACCCGTGTAGACGCCTTCGCTGTTGGTCTCGGTGGTCACCAGGGTGGAGCCGTTCGTCGGGTCGATGATGACGACCGGGACGTGCGCCACGGGGGTCGTGCCGTCCTCAGCGGTGACGGTCCCGATGACGGACACCGTGCCGTCCGGTGCCGTGAACGAGAAGTTCTTCGTCGCGGGAACATCGCCGCTGTTGAGGTCGGCGACCGTTTCGGCATCGCCGGCTGCACCGGCTGGAGGCGTAATCTCGACTCGGTACCCATCGAGTGCCGGGAGGTCAGCGAAGTTGTAGCTCCCGTCAGATTTTGTGGTGGTCGTGTGGACGAGGCCATTCGCATCCGTCGCGGTGACGGTTGCGCCCGGGATCGGCGTGGTGTCGAGGGTGGCGACGCCGGTCAGCGCCGCCGTGCGCGACGCGAACCACGTCTGGTACACGGGGAACCCGCTGCGCCACTGGTAGCTGACCGTCAAGCTCAGGAGCGGGACGGTCGGGGTGAACCAGGCGCTCGCGCCGGCGGTGTCGTTCGCTGCGGCGTTCCCCGTGAGCGTGCCGGTCGACTCGTTCCAGGTCGGCTTGTCCTGCCCGGTCGTGCCGTCCGGGTCAGGTGTGCAGGACCATCCGCCCGGCGAGGACACCGAGCATGAGTTGTACGAGCCCTGGTACCCGAGCTGCGCTGGCGTGAAGGTTCGCCCGCCGGCGACGGTGGCGGTGATCGTCGCCTGGTCGGCGTCGATGTCACCCAGGACGAAGGACCAGCTACCGACCGGGGTGCTCCCGTCGAAGGTGTAGGTCGTCACGGACGGGCTGCCCGCGTTGTTCGCGTTCGGCCGCTGGTTGATGTAGGTGCGCCCCTTGCTCGACCCGTACAGCTGACCGGGCCCGGTCGCGGCGGACTGCCACGTGGACGCTCCGCTGATGACGGTCGCCTGCGATGCGTTGGACTTGAACGTGGTCGCCGGGAACCCCGGCATCGTCATGGTGCCGTTGTAGTCCTTGCCGGTCCCGCTGACCGTGAAGTCTCCCCAGTGCTGAGCCGGCGCAGCCGAGGCGCTCGTCGCTCCCCCGAGGGCCAACCCCGTCGCGAGGACGAACCCGGTCAGCCCGGCTGTCACCATCCGCCAACGGCGCATGCGTACTCCCCTGTTCGCGCACCGACCGACCTCAGTGCCCGCTCAGGTTATCGAGCAACCCCCAGTTCGGGCCAGATCGAGATCCGGTCGTGACACCTCACCCGTCACTCCCGCACCGCCTCCTCGAGTTCCGAGAGCGCCGCGACCTGTCCTGCGACGAGCATGGAGCGAGCGGCCTCGACCGGCACCCAGCGGGCGTCGTCGACCTCGGGCACCTCGACGAACCGCCCCGATCCACGCGGGAGTTCGAGTCGCACCGTGTTCGAGTGCACCGCGTCCACCGAGAACGACGGGGCGTGCCCGGCGAACACCGTCACACGCTTCCCGGACGCCTGGCGGAACTCGCCGAGGACGACGAGGTCCTCCGTCGGCGCCGCCACCCCGATCTCCTCCGCGAACTCCCGGAGCGCGGCATCGCGCGGCGCCTCGTCGTCGCCGTACTCGCCCTTCGGGATCGACCACGCACGTTCGCGCCGACGCCAGAACGGGCCGCCCATGTGCGCGACGAACACCTCGAGCACCCCGGACGCACCGGTCCGGTACAGCAGCAGTCCCGCACTCCGCACCACGCTGCGAGGCTACGCTCGCGCCATGCAGCGAAGCACCCAGCAGGGAGACGGCCTGCGCCCGGTTCGACTCGACGACGACCGGACCGTCCTGGTCGACGACACCGCGGACGGCACCGATGCGCGCCCAGACGCTCCGACCGTCGTCTGGCACCACGAGACGCCGCACACCGGCGCCCACCTCGAACCGGTCCGCCGCGCGGCAACGGATCGCGGCATCCGGCTGGTCGCCGTCACCCGCCCCGGCTTCGGCGGGGCCGACCCGCTGCCGGGCCGGTCGGTCGCCGACGGCGCCCGGGACCTCGAACAGGTGCTCGACGCGCTCGGCATCGGCCGTGTCACGGTCGTGGGCGGTTCCGGCGGCGGCCCGCACGCCCTCGCCGGAGCCGCGCTGCTCTCCGACCGCGTCACCGCCGTCGCGACGTTCGCCTCACCAGCCCCCTTCGTCGACGAGGCCGCCTGGTGGGACGGCATGGCCGACGACAGCGGCCTGCGCAGCGCGCAGGCCGGACGGGAGGCTCGGCTCGCCTGGGCGGAGACGGCCGGGTTCGACCCCGCGCAGTTCACCGACGCCGACTGGGCGGCCCTGGACGGGGACTGGGCCGCGCTGGGTCAGGACGCACAGGCGGCCGGCCCCACGAGCCTCCAGGGCGGTGCCGACGACGACGTGGCGTTCGTGACGGACTGGGGCTTCGCCCTCGCCGACGTGCGGGTGCCGGCGCTCGTCGAACAGGGCGTCGACGACCGGGTCGTCCCGGTCGCGCACGGACGGATGCTCGCGGCGGCCCTGCCGCACGCGACCCTGCACGAACGGTCGGGTCTCGGGCACGTGTCCGTCCTCACGGCACTCCCGCAGGCGATGGACTGGTTGCTCCGCGACGGCCGGGAGTAGTTTCAGCGCCAGGAGCGCCGACCGACGCCCCGCGCTGGCCCCGATGAGGAGGTCGATCGGGATGGACGAGCAGTGGACGAGCGTCACCCTCGCGGCGGATGCGGCACATCCGCACGAGGAAGCCGTCAGGTGGATCGCGGCGCGATCGGGGACCGGGATCCGGCACGTCCGGGTCGTCGGCGTCGACCCGGCGCTCGAGGGTCGCGTCGGTCCGGACGGCAAACGGGTCGCGGAGCACGTCGCGGACGAGACCAGGAGCGCGTTGCCCGGTGTCGAGGTCGCCGTCGTCCGGCACGCGGGCCCCGCTGCCGCAGCACTCCTCACGGAGTCGGACACGACGGACCTCCTGGTGATCGGGACGTTCCGGAGTCGACGCGGGTCCACCGTCGGGGGCGAGGCCGCGCGGGTCGCCGGACGCGCAGCGGTCCCGACCGTGGTCGTGCCGGACGGGCCGCACCCGATCGACGGGGACGTCGTCCTCGCGGTGGAGGACCCGCTCGACGAACGCGCCGTCGCGATCGCCGTCGACGAGGCCCGTCGCACGAACCGTCGGCTGACGCTCCTGCGCGCGTGGGAGATGCCCGTGCTCACCAGGACCGGCCTGACCGACTTCGCCGAGGACCCCGACCGCTGGCGGCTCCAGAACAAGGCGTTGCTCGCTCGGGTGTCGACGGAGATCGCGGGGCGGTACCCGGACGTCCGGCTACGGTCGCTCCTGGTCGAGGGTCGGCCGGGGCGGGCGATCGCCGGGCACACCCGGCACGCGTCGCTCGTCGTGCTCGGGCGCGGGCACGTCCGGGTGCTGTCGGGGTCGGTGTTGCGCGACGTGCTGCACGGGACGGTGTCGCCGGTGTGCGTCGTCCCGCCGTCGGCGCACGAGGCCGCGGAAGGTGCCGGGGCGGAAGGCGCTGCTGACGACGCCGAGGCGATCGGCTGACCGCTCAGCCGACCAGGTCGCGTCAGCCGAGCAGGTCGCGGATCGCCGCCTCTGCCCGACGGGCCAGGTACGCGACGCCCGCCGTGTTCGGGTGCAGGGCGCCGGGTTCCAGGTCGATCCGCCGGAGCCCGTTGGTGGAGTCGAGGGTGACCCCGGAGACGTACGGCCGCTTCGTCGCGCATGCCGAGCGCGCTTGGGTCGAGGCGAACACGTCGACGTAGCGGACACCCGCCGCGGCAGCAGCCGACCGGGTGACGTCGTTCAGTTCCTCCTGGACGCCGTGCAGGTAGCGCACGTCGGTGTTCGTGAACGGGTACGAGTTCGTCGGGAAGGACCCCGTGAGCGTCCCGATGTCGAGCGCCGACCGGAAGCACCCCTTCGCCGGGGTGTGGTCGGCGTCGGGGAAGATCGCCGGGTAGCCCAGGAAGACGATCTCGGCGTTCGGTGCCGCGTTCTTGATCGCCGCGAGGGTGTTCGCGATGCCCAGGGACACCCGCGCCTGGATCTTCGTACCGAGCTGGTCGACGCCGTCGCGGACCAGGGTGCTGCGGCAGGACGGGGCGTCCCGTCCGGAGAAGACCGGCCCTTTCGCCGAGAGCGCCAGGCACGACGCCGCGGTGCCGAAGAGGTCGGCGTCGTTCCCGCCGATGGTCAGCGTCACGAGCCGCGTGTCCGACGACAGCGCCTCGATCTGCGGTGGGACACCCCGGAACTGGTGTCCGCCGAGGATGTCCGCGCTCGTGGCACCCCCGCACGTGACGTCGTGCAGCGCGAGGCCGAACCGGGCGGCGATCCGGTGCGGGTAGTCCTGGGCGGACTGCCCGCACGCGGTCGTCGGCAGCCCGGTCGGGTCACCGAGCCCGTAGCCAGCCGAGTACGAGTCCCCCAGCGCCACGTACTCGCTGCCGACCGGCAGGTTCGCGAGACGCTCCGGCGGCTCGGACGTCGAACGGTACGGCTGCGGCACCGGCCAGAGCGGCGCCGCCGACGCGGACGGAGCGGCGATCGAGCCTGCTGCGAGCACGACGAACACCGCCAGTGCGGCGACCAGCGTCGAACGGACGGAACGGAGCAGGGCGGGTCCCTCGGGTGTGCGCGGGGTCGGACAGAGGGAACCAGGCTAGCCCGGCGTCCTCAGCGTCGGCCGAGTCGCCGTTCGCCGTTGCTGCCCGTGCGGTACTCGAGCCCGTAGTGCGAGTACAGCTCCGGCTCCGTCGCCGCGTCGAGCTCGCCGTCCGTGGGGATCGACGGGGCGTCCTTGATGAGCTTCTTCGCGAACGTGACGTGCAGGTGCTTCGGGGTGACGGTCGCACCGCTGAGCGGGACGAAGACCAGCTTCTGGAACCCGACGAGGCCGGTCTGCACGGCGCCGAACGCGGGCTCGGAGGTCGCGGTGTCGTAGTAGATGCTCTCGAGCGTCCCGACGCGGTCGTCGCCCTCGTCGACGACCGGCAGGCCGATCCAGTCCCGGATGTTGGCCGCTTCGAACACGGTGCTCCCTCCGCGGTCGCCGGTCGATCCGGCACCGCTCCTCGACGCTACCGGTCGGTACCTGCGTCCGCGCGGCCGGGGACGCCAAACCCGAGGACACCGGCATCGCCGACAACGCCGACGCCGAGCCCGTCCACCGCTGTGAGCACGTCGATCGCGTGCACGGCGAGGATCGCCGGATCGGGTTCCTCGGAGAAGACCTCGCCGCGACGGACCGACGCGTCCGTCAGCACGACGTGCGGCCCGGACGCCGGCGGCCCCCAGCTCTCGGGCGGTGCCGGTCCGAACAGCACGACCGAGGGGATGCCGTACGCCGATGCCAGGTGGGCCGCCCCCGTGTCCACCGTGACGACGACGCGCGCCGCGGCGACCACCGCGGCGAACGCGCGGAGGTCGAGGACGCCGGCCAGCACCGCCCCCGGCGGCAGGCCGGCCCCCTCCGCGACCGCGGTGGCGCGCTCGACGTCAGCCGGGCCTCCCGTCAGGACGACGTCGTGTCCGCGCTGGCGCAGTCCGCGCACCACCTCGGCGAAGCGGTCGACCGGCCAGTGCCGGGCGCCGTGGAACGCGCCGACGTGCACCACGGCGGCGCCGTCGACGACCGGGGGTTCGTCCGGGCGGTCGATCCCGACGTCGTCGGCGTCCCCCTCGATGTCGTACGCACGGAGGAGCGCGGTCCACCGCTCGCGTTCGTTGACGGTGCCGGTGTCCCACGTCGGTCCGCCGGTGCCGTGGTGGAGGAGCCGGCGCGCGCCGAGCGCGGCGACGAGGTCCTCGGACTCCGGACCGGCGCCGTGCAGGTTGACGGCCACGTCGGTCACGCCGGTCGGCACCCCGATCGGGTGGTCGAACCCCTGCTGCGCGAGGTGCACGTCGACGGACGGGATCAGCTCGACGAGCGGCGCGAGCCACGCCGTCGTCGCCAGGCTGATCCGGTGGTCGGGGAACGCGCGGCGCAGGGCGTGGTGGGCCGGGACGGCGACGAGCAGGTCGCCGAGCTTGATCGCGCGGAGCACGACGAGTTCCGGGCGGCCGTCGGACGGGGGCAGGCGATCGAGAGCGGTCACGAGCGGGACGGTAGCCGGACGTGGCCGACGGGCTCCCCAGGACGCGCTCCGCGGCTTTCCTGCCCGCGCACCCGGCACCCGGTGCGTAGAACTCGGGGCATGGCCCTCTCCGCGGACCGCCCCGTCGGCGGGATCCTGTTCGACCGGGACGACACCCTCGTCATCGACGTGCCGTACAACGCCGACCCGCACCGTGTCGTCCCCGTCCCGGGTGCGCGGCTCGCCGTGCAGCGCGCCCGAGAAGCCGGTCTCCCCGTGGGCGTCGTGACGAACCAGTCCGTGATCGCCAGGGGCGGGGCCACCCGCGCCGAGGTCGACGCGACGAACGCCCGCGTCGACGAGCTCGTCGGACCCTTCGCGGTGTGGTGCGTCTGCCCGCACGGCCCCGACGACGGCTGCGCGTGCCGGAAACCCCGCCCGGGGCTCGTCCTGCGGGCGTCCGAGGTGCTCGGGATCCCGGCGGAGGAGCTGGTCGTCATCGGTGACATCGGCGCGGACGTCGGTGCCGCTGCTGCCGCCGGTGCGCAGTCGATCCTCGTCCCGACGCGCTCGACCCGTCCGGAGGAGATCGCCGCGGCACCGACCGTGGCCGCAGACCTCGCCGAGGCGGTGGCGCTCGTGCTCGCGCGCGTGGTGGAGCGCCCGTGACCCGCGTCCTCGTGGCGCGGCTCGACTCGTTCGGCGACGTGCTCGTCGCAGGACCCGCCGTCCGCGCCGTCGCCGCCGGGGCGTCGCACGTCACGATGCTCTGCGGCCCCCAGGGCGCACCGGCTGCCGAACTGCTGCCGGGGATCGACGACGTCCGGGTCTGGGCAGCGCCGTGGGTCACCGAGACCCCCGGTGCCCTCGACGACGCAGCACTCGCGTCCTTCCGCCGGCTCGTCACCGAGGCCGACGTCGACGAGGCCGTCGTGCTCACCTCGTTCCACCAGTCGCCGCTCCCCCTCGCCGTCCTGCTCCGACTGGGCGGAGTCGCCAAGGTCACCGGCGCGTCGGTCGACCACCCCGGCACCCTGCTCGACGTGCGACTGCGGCCGGGTGAGGACCTGCCGGAGGACCTCCCCGAGCCGGAGCGCGCCCTGCGGATCGCGGCGGCGGCCGGGTTCCGGCTGCCGCCGGACGACGACGGGAGGCTCGCGGTGCGGCAGGACGCCGTCGCACCTCCGGACGTGGTCGGGTTGGGCCGCTACGTCGTCGTCCACCCGGGAGCCAGCGTCCCGGCGCGTTCCTGGCCGGTTGGTCACCACCGCGCGCTCGTCGCCGCGTACGCGGCACGCGGGACCCCGGTGGTCGTCACCGGGTCGCCGGGTGAGCGGGCGCTCACCGCGGAGGTCGCCGCCGGTGGAGCGCGGTACGACTCCCCCGTCATGGACCTCGGCGGACGGACGAGCCCCGGCCAGCTCGCCGCGGTGCTGGCCGGGGCAGAGGTGGTGGTCGTGGGCAACACCGGGCCGGCGCACCTGGCGGCTGCGGTGGGGGTGCCGATCGTCAGTCTGTTCTCGCCGGTGGTGCCCGCGGTGAAGTGGGCGCCGGTCGGGCCGTACGTCGAGCTGCTCGGGGACCAGACCGCGGCGTGCCGGCTGAGCCGTGCGCGGGAGTGTCCGGTGCCGGGGCACCCGTGCCTGTCCTCGGTGACGGTGTCGGACGTGCTGGCGGCGCACGACCGGCTGCTCGCTGCGCTGGGCTGATCGGGCGCTGGGCTGATCGGGCGCTGGGCTGACGCGGCTTCGCTGCGCTCCGTGGATGATCCGGGGGCAGTCTGCGAAGCACACCATGACCTGCTGCGTAGCGTCCTGCTCCTGCTCCACTCTTCGCCACACGACCGCATCGAAGGAATCGCATGCGCATCCTCCTCTGGCACGTGCACGGCGGCTGGATGGACGCCTTCGTCCGCGGCCGACACGAGTACCTCGTGCCCACGACCGATGCCCGCGACGCCTGGGGGCTCGGGACCGGTGGCCGTGACTGGCCGAAAGTGACGGAGATCGACCCCGCCGCGCTCCGCGAGACCGACGTCGACGTCGTCGTGCTGCAGCGGACCGAGGAAGCGGCCGCCGTCGCCGAGCTCCTGCCCGGACGCACCCTGCCGACCGTCTTCGTCGAGCACAACGCCCCGAGGACGGACGTGCCGAACTCCCTGCACCCCTTCCGGGACCGCGACGACCTGACCATCGCCCACGTCACGCACTGGAACGCGCTGATGTGGGACTGCGGCAGCACCAGGACGACCGTCGTCGAGCACGGCGTCGTCGACCCCGGGCCGCTGTGGACCGGCCGACGGGAGCGGTTCGGCGCCGTCATCAACGAGCCCGTCCGCCGTGGCCGGGTCGTCGGGACCGACCTGCTCGCGACGTTCGGTGCGGTCGCCCCCGTCGACGTCTGGGGCATGGGCACCGAACACCTCGTGGGCCTCGGTGCCGTCTCCGGGCTCGGAGACGTCCCGCCGGACCCGATGCACGCCGCGCTCGCGGAACGGCGCGCCTACCTGCACCCGAACCGATGGACGTCGCTCGGGCTCTCGCTGATCGAGGCGATGCACATGGCCATGCCCGTGCTGGTCCTCGCGACGACCGACGCCGCGCGTACGGTCCCGCCGGAAGCCGGCGCGATCTCCACCGACGTCTCGGAGTTGACGCGCGCTGCCAGGCTGCTCGTCGACGACCCGGACGAGGCACGGCGCCGGGGGCTCGTCGCCCGCGAAGCCGCGCTCGCACGCCACTCGCTCACCCGGTACCTGCGGGACTGGGACGACCTGCTCGACGACACCGTCACGCGCCACCGCCGTACTCGTCCCACGCCGGCTGGTCTCGCCGGTCACGCCGTCGGAGGGAACGCTCGATGAGGATCGCCATGGTCTCCGAACACGCCAGCCCGCTCGCGGTGCTCGGCGGCGTCGATGCCGGCGGGCAGAACGTGCACGTCGCCGCCCTGTCCGGTGCGCTCGCCGACCGCGGCCACGAGGTCACGGTCTACACCAGGCGGGACGACCCGACGCTGCCGCCGCGCGTCGCGCTGCGCCCGGGTGTCGAGGTCGTGCACGTCGACGCCGGACCGCCCGAGCACGTGCCGAAGGACGACCTGTTCCCTTGCATGGCGGTGTTCGCGCAGGTGCTCGCCGCCGAGTGGTTCGTCGACCGGCCGGACGTCGTGCACGGACACTTTTGGATGTCCGGGCACGCCGCGCTCGACGCCGTCACGCAGGTGCAGGCCCGCACGGGCGGCGTCCGGATCCCGATCGTGCAGACGTTCCACGCCCTCGGCGTGGTCAAGCGTCGGCACCAGGGTGCCGCGGACACGAGCCCGGCGGAGCGGGACTGGATCGAGCCCTCGGTCGGACGCGGCGTCGACCAGGTCGTCGCGACCTGCTCGGACGAGGCGTTCGAGCTCAAGGCGCTCGGCGTCCCGCTCCGCGCGATCTCCGTCGTCCCGTGCGGGGTCGACGTCGACCGGTTCCGGCCGACGGGCGCGGTCGAGGAACGGGGAAGGACCTCCAGGGTCCTGACCGCGTCGCGCCTCGTGCGTCGCAAGGGCGTCGGGACCACGATCGCCGCGCTGGCACGGCTCGTCGCCGCTGGGCGGGACGTCGAACTCGTCGTCGTCGGTGGGGCCGGTACGGCCGGTGCCGACCTGCCGGACGACCCCGAGTACCAGCGACTCGACACGCTCGCGCGACAGCTCGGCGTCCGTGACCACGTGCACTTCCGCGGCCAGCTCGGGCAGGACGAGATGCCGTCCGTGTACCGGAGCGCAGACGTGGTCGTGTGCGCACCGTGGTACGAGCCGTTCGGCATCGTGCCGCTCGAGGCGATGGCATGCGGTCGACCCGTCGTCGCATCGCGCGTCGGCGGTCTCATCGACACGGTCGTCGAGGAGTCCACGGGCATGCACGTCCCGCCCCGGGACGAGGACGCCGTCGCCGCAGCGGTCGCCGCGCTGCTCGACGACCCCGGGAAGGCCGACGCGTACGGCGCAGCCGGCCGAGCACGCGTCGAGAACCGGTACTCGTGGACGCGCGTCGCGGCGGACACCGAGCGCGTCTACGAACGGCTCATCGGCCGCACGGTCAGCACGGTCAGCACCCCAGAGCACGCTCCGCGGACGGCCCGAGCCGCCCGCAACACCGAGAGGACGGCACGATGACCATCGACCAGCACGGCATCGAGACGACCGAGCGGATGAGCGGCAGCGCCCGTGCGGTATTCGACCACGTCGCGGCCTCCGTTCCCGTCATCGCATCGCTCGTCGAGCACGGCGACCACATCGCGGCCTGGGCGGACGACGTCGCCGCTCGGCTCGTGTCCGGCCGCCGGCTCCTCGCAGCGGGCAACGGCGGATCGGCAGCGGAGGCGCAGCACCTGACGTCGGAGCTCACGGGTCGGTTCGACGGCGACCGCCCCGCGTACTCGGCGATCTCCCTGCACGCGGAGACCTCGGCGGTCACGGCCATCGGGAACGACTACGGGTTCGACGAGGTCTTCGCCCGTCAGGTCCGTGCACACGCCAGGGCGGGCGACGTCGTCGTGCTGCTGAGCACCAGCGGGAGGAGCCCGAACCTCCTGACCGCCGCAGCAGCCGCCAGGGCCGTCGGTGCCCGGTCGCTCGCCCTGACCGGTCCGCGGCCGAACCCGCTCGCGGACGCCGTGGACGACGCGATCTGCATCGACGGTCCGTCCGCCAACGTCCAGGAGGCGCAGCTGGTGCTCGTGCACGCGCTCTGCACCGCGATGGAACCGGCACTCCGCCGTGGGACCCGAGCATGACGGGCACCGGCCCCGGTGCAGCGCGCGAGCCGTCGTCGGCGCCGCTCCGGATCGTCGTCGTCGGGGACACCCTCCTCGACGTCGACGTCTCCGGCACGAGCGACCGCCTGAGTCCCGACGCACCGGTCCCCGTCGTCGACGTCCACACGGACGACCGACGTGCGGGCGGTGCCGGCCTCGTCGCGACGATGCTCGCGCGGGACGGGCACGAGGTGACGCTCGTCACCGTCCTCGGTGACGATGCCCACGCCGCGGAGATCACCGCGCTGCTGCCCGACGTACGGATCGTCGCCGGTCCGTCCGGTGCCCCGACGCCCGTGAAGACCCGCATACGCGTCGGTGACCATGCCCTGGTGCGGATCGACGAGGGATGCGAGACCCCGTCCGTGCCCGAGGCGACCCCGGCGATGACCGATGCGCTGCTGGACGCAGACGCCGTCGTCGTCGCCGACTACGGTCGCGGTGTCGCGGCCTCCCCCGCCGTCCGGGACGCGATCGCGGCCGCTGCGCGGTCGACGCCGGTCGTGTGGGACCCGCACCCGAAGGGAGCGGCGCCGGTCGCGGGCATCGCCGTCGCGACACCGAACGCCGCAGAAGCCCGGCGGTTCACCGGACTGGGTGGCACCGGCGTGCCGTTCGCGACCGACGCGGCCGAGACGTTGGTCCGCGAGTGGGACGTGCGCGCCGTCGCCGTGACGCTCGGCGACCGCGGCGCACTGGTCGGTCGCTTGGGCGGTAGCGGGCTCGACAGCCGGTTCGTGCCGGCGCCGTCCGTCACCCCCGGAGACCCGTGCGGTGCCGGAGACCGACTCGCGGCAGGAGTCGCCGTCGCACTGGCGTCCGGTGCGGACGTCGCCGACGCCGTCGCCGCCGGGGTCGCGGATGCGTCCGCCTACCTCGCCGCCGGCGGGGTGACATCGCTCCTCGCCGACACCGGCCGCCCACCGGCGGACGTGCCGGGAACCGATCGCGATGCCATGCGGGTCGTGCACCGCACCAGGAGTGCCGGCGGCGTCGTCGTCGCGACCGGCGGCTGCTTCGACCTGCTGCACGCCGGACACGCCAGGACCCTCTCCGCGGCACGCGCGCTCGGCGACTGCCTCGTCGTCTGCCTGAACTCCGACGACTCGGTCCGACAGCTCAAGGGACCCGAGCGGCCGATCATGAACCAGGACGACCGCGTCGAGCTCCTGCTCGCACTCGACTGCGTCGACGGCGTCGTGGTGTTCGACGAGACCACCCCGGACGAGGCGCTCCGACGCTTCCGCCCCGACGTCTGGGCCAAGGGCGGGGACTACACCGCCGACGCGCTGCCCGAGTCCGTCACCCTCGCCGAGTGGGGCGGTCGGGTCGTCACCGTCCCGTTCCACCCCGGTCGCTCCACCACCCGTCTCGCCGCGGCGCTCGCGCACGTCGGCTGAGCCCCACCGAAAGGAACCACATGCCCGTCCCCACCACCCCCATCGGCCGCGTCCTCGTCACCGGCGGCGCCTCCGGACTCGGAGCGGCCGTCGTCGACGCCGTCCTCGAGGCGGGCGGCACCCCGATCGTCCTCGACCTCCGCGTCGACGGCGTCGCCGACGGGGTCGACGCCGTGGCGGTCGACGTCACCGACACGGCGGCGACCGAGCAGGCCGTCCGGGACGCGGCCGAACGGCACGGTGGGCTCGACGCGGTCGTCACCGCCGCCGGCATCGACAAGCCGGCGCCGATCGGTGGCCTGTCCGCAGCCGACTGGGAACGGATCGTCGGCGTGAACCTGCTGGGGACCGCCGCTGTCGTCCGCGCCGCACTCCCCTCGCTCGAGCAGAGCCACGGCCGGGTCGTCACCGTGTCCTCGTCGCTCGCACTGCGCGGCGTGGGCGACGGCACCGCGTACTCCGCGTCGAAGTTCGGCGTCCGCGGGTTCTCGCAGGCGCTCGCCGCAGAAGCAGCGGGCAGCGTCGGCGTGACGAACGTGATCCCGGCGGGCATGCGGACCAACTTCTTCGCGGACCGCACCGAGCAGTACAAGCCGGGGCCGGACGCGCAGCTCATCGAGCCGTCGTACGTCGCCAACGCGATCCTGTTCGCGCTCGCCCAGCCCGCCGGGTGCGAGATCCGCGAGCTCTCGATCATGCCGGCCACGGAGCCGAGCTGGCCGTGACACCCAGGCCGTAGGCCGCAGGCGCTCAGCGTGTCCGGAGCAGGTCCTCCACCTCGGTGAGGACCTGCTCGGGCGTGACCTCGTCGACGTAGGACGGGTCGTGCTCGCACCGCTCGGCGGTCCAGCCCACCTGGGTCACGTCGATCCCGCAGACCGGGCAGCGGGTGACGAACGCCATCAGCACCCGGTGTCGCCCACGGTCGAACGGCCCGGCGTTGATGACGTTGCCGAACCAGAACACACCCACCGTCCGTGTGCCGACCGCCACGGCGAGGTGCCGGGGACCGGAGTCGTCGCCCACCATGACGTCGGCAGCCGCCAGCACGGCGGGCAGTTCCCGGAGCGGCAGCGCGCCGACGAGGTCGTGCAATCGGGGTGCACGGTCCGTGCCCACGGCCGCCACGATCGCATCGGCCGCGGCACGGTCGGAATGGTCCCCGACGAGGACCACGTCGTCGCCGGCATCGATCCGCGCCGAGGCGACGGCCGCGAACCGGTCGGGGCTCCAGCGGCGCCGCGGGTCCGTCGCGCCGGGGTGCATCGCCACGAGTGTCCCGGACACCCCGAGCCGCGACCGGACCGCGTGCCGCTCGTCCTCGGGCACCGTCAGGCGCGGATCGAGCGTGACCGGTTCGGCCCCGGCGAGTGCGACCACCTCGAGTCCCCTGAGCACTTCGTGCTGGTAGTACACGTAGCGGACCCAGCGCTCGAGGACCTCGGCGTCCTCGGTCGCGGTGCCGACGGTGTGCCGTGCCCCGAGCCGGAGCAGGAACGGGTTCGAGTTGCGGCCGCCACCGTGCAGCTGCACGGCGAGGTCGAACCTGCCGCGGAGCCGGTGCTCGAAGTCCGCGAGGGACGGTGCGTCCACGCCGCTGTCACGCACGCCCGGCGAAACAGGGATCTCCTCGAACGCGTGCACCGAGGCGGTCCGGCCGACGAGCAGCTCCGCGGCGGCCGGCGTGCCGAGCAGTGTCACCCGCGCATCGGGGTACGCGGCCGCCAGCGCATCGATCGCGGGCATCGCGAACATCAGGTCGCCGAGTCCCCCGCCACGGAGCACCGCGATCTCGCGGATCCCCTCGAACCGTCGTCCACCGTCTCCGATGCGCACCGAGTGCTCCCCTTTCGTCGATGCCCTGTCTACCGACGGCAGTCCGAGAGCACGTCCGGTCAGCCGCGGAACGCGTTGCCGTGACCGCGCCCAGCAACGGGAGCGGACCGTCGGAGACCCGCACCGTCCGCGTCCCTGGAAGGACCCGCATGACGCTCGAAGCCCCCACCACGACCGACCGGATCGTCGTCCTCGACCCCGTCACCGGATCGGTCGCGTCGACGACCACCGCGGCGACCGCCGACGAGATCCGGGACGCGGTCGCCACGGCACGCGTTGCGTTCCCGGCCTGGTCGAGGACCGCCCCGGCGGACCGTGGTGCGCTGCTCCGCGATGCCGCCGAGCACCTCCGCGCGCACGCCGTCGAGCTCGCCGACCTGAACACCCGCGAGACGGGCAAGGTCCCCGGCGACGCGCTCGGCGGTGTGGAGGCCGGCATCGGCACGCTCCTGCAGTACGCGGAGCTCGGTCCGCTGCACCGCGGCGAGTCCTTGCGAGGACAGCACGGTGCCGTGGACTGGACCGTGCCGCACCCCCGCGGCGTCGTCCTCGCGCTCACCCCGTGGAACGACCCCGTCGCCGTCGCGCTGGGCATCGTCGGCGCAGCGGTCGTCACCGGCAACACCGTCGTGCACAAGGGCAGCGAGCGGTGCCCGGCCACGATCCAGCGCCTCAACGCACTCCTCGCCGAGGTCCTGCCGGAGGGGGTCCTCGTCGGGGTCGACGGTGACGCGGCGACCGGCGAGGCGCTGCTCGCCGAGGACGGCATCGCGGTCTACGCGCACGTCGGCTCCACCGCGACCGGGGACCGGCTCACCGCGGTCGCCGCCACCACACGCGCCCACGTGATCCGCGAGAACGGCGGCAACGACGCGCTCGTGGTCGACGCCGGCGTCGATCCGACCTGGGCCGCCGCGCAAGCAGCGCTCGGGGCGTTCGCGAACACCGGCCAGATCTGCACGAGCGTCGAGCGCATCTACGTCCACCGGGACGTCGCCGAGGCGTTCGTCGGCGCGCTCGTCGCCGAGGCGGACGCCCGCACGGCCGCCCCCGCGTCCGAGTTCGGTCCCCTGGTCGACGAGCGGCTCCGGGTGCTCGTCCAGCAGCACGTCGACGACGCGGTCGGTCGTGGTGCGACCGTCCGGACCGGCGGCGTGGTGCCCGACGGTGTCGGCTCCTCCTACCCGGCCACCGTGCTCACCGACGTGCCCGACGACGCGCTCGCCATGACCGAGGAGACCTTCGGCCCGATCGCGCCGGTGCGCGTCGTCGACAGCTTCGACGAGGGTCTCCGTCTCGCCGCCGCCGACCGGTACGGCCTCGCGGCGACCGTGCTCACGGCCGACACCGGCAACGCCCTCCTGGCCGCCGCGACGCTGCCCGTCGGGACGGTGAAGGTGAACGCCGTCTTCGGCGGCGCACCCGGTGGCAGTGCCGAGCCCCGCGGCGCGTCCGGATCCGGGTTCGGCTACGGTCCGCACCTGCTGGACGAGATGACCACGACCACGGTGGTCCACCTGGAACCGGCCCCACGGACCACCAGCGCCGACAAGCGCCCCGCCGACGAGCGCCCCGCCGACGGACACCCCGCCGACGAGCGCCCCGCCGACACCGCCGCCGCCGAGGGGTACGACCGGTGACCGCCGACGTCCGGCTCATCCGCGACGTCGTCGCCAGGATCGACGACCGCGACCCGCTCGTGGTCGTGATCGGCGACCCCATCCTCGACCGCTGGACGATCGGCGAGGCGGAACGCGTCTCGCGCGAGGCGCCGGCACCGGTCGTCCGCGTCACCGAGACGATCGCGGTCCCCGGTGGCGCCGCGAACACCGCGGTGAACGCCCGTGCCCTCGGCGCCCGCGTGGTCCTCGTCGGGATCATCGGCGACGACGAGGCCGGCTCGGTGCTCCGCGCCCGCCTCGACGTCGCCGGCGTGGACACGACCCACCTCCTCGCCGTCCCCGGCGCGACGACCACCACGAAGACGCGCATCGTCGGCGGCGACCGCGTCGTCGTCCGGGTCGACGAGCTCGCCGGTGCGCCGACCACCGCCCACCGAGAGCAGCTCGCCGCCGCGATCGGGCGCGCGCTGCACGGTGCCGACGCCGCGATCGTCTGCGACTACGGCCTCGGCGTCTCGCCGGAGACCGTCCTGCCCGTGCTCAACGGCGATCGCCCCGCCGTCGTCGTCGTGGACGCGCACGACCTCCGCGGGTGGCACGACCTGCGCCCGGACCTCGTCACGCCGAATGCGGCGGAGACGGCGGCGCTCTTGGGGTCCGACCTCGGTCAGGGGGCCGATCGTGCCGGCGCCGTGATCGCAGCGCACGGGGACGTGCTCCGGGTCACCGGAGCGCGGGCCGCCGCCGTCACGCTCGACCGCGACGGATCGGTCCTCCTCGTGGCCGGAGCCGGCACCGGGACCGGCAACGGGACCGGGCACCGCACCCGCGCCACGCCGGCGTCCGAGCAGCAGGCGTCCGGCGCCGGGGACACGTTCTGTGCCGCGGCGAGCATCGCCCTCGCCGCGGGCTGCGACGCCCGGGCGGCCGTGGCGTTCGCGCAGGCAGCGGCGGACGTCGTCGTCCGCGAGGCCGGGACCTCCACGTGCGACACCGCCGCGCTCCTCGCGTCGGTCGAGGCGCCGGCGGAGACCGTGGTCGACCACGACGAGCTCGCCGCCGCGGTCGGACTCGCCCGCGAGCAGGGACGGCGGGTCGTGTTCACGAACGGCTGCTTCGACGTCGTCCACCGCGGCCACACCACCTACCTGCGACAGGCGAAGGAGCTCGGCGACCTGCTCGTCGTGGCGCTCAACGACGACGACTCGGTGCGGCGGCTGAAGGGCCCGGAGCGGCCGATCAACACCGCGGAGGACCGGGCAGGCGTCCTCGCTGCCCTCGCCTGCGTCGACCTCGTGACCGTCTTCGCCACGGACACCCCGATCCCGCTGCTCGAACGGGTCCGCCCCGACGTCTACGTCAAGGGCGGCGACTACTCGCCGGAGATGCTGCGCGAGACCGAGGTGGTCCGTGCCTACGGCGGCGAGGTGGTGATGGTCGACTACGTCCCGGAGCAATCCACGAGCGCGGTCGTGCGGCGGATCCGGGAGACCGCACGGGGTGAGGCCGACTGAACCGACCGCGGAAGTCATACCCGGGTAGGGGGCGGTGGGCCCCGCAGTGGGATGGCAGCGCGTCGGCGGCTCCGTAGCGTCGACACCGTCGGCGAGCGTCGCCGACGGACAGGAGCCCGCCGTGTTCGACCAGCTCACCCCGCTCGTGGTGGACCTCGCCGCCAGCCCGCTCGTCTTCGTCGTGCTGTTCGCCCTGTGCCTGGTCGACGGGTTCTTCCCACCGGTCCCCAGCGAGGCCGCCCTCGTCGCGATCGCCGCCGTCGCGGCCACGACCGGCAGCCCGCTGCTGGCCGGGGTCCTCGTCGCGGCGGCGCTGGGTGCCGTCGCGGGCGACTCGATCGCCTACTGGATCGGCCGGCGCGTCGGTCTCGCACGGCTCGCGGATGCACGTCGGCCGAAGGTCGCCGCGGCCTTCGCCTTCGCACAGCGCCAGATGCAGCGGCGCTCCGCCAGCCTGATCCTGGTCGGCCGCTACATCCCGGTCGGTCGGGTGGCCGTCAACACGACCGCGGGGGCGACACGGCTGCCCTACCGGCGGTTCCTCGCGATCAGCACGATCGCCGGCTTCGCCTGGGCGGCGACCTCCATCGGCATCGCCCTCGCAACGTCGAGCGTGCTGCACGAACCCCTCGTCGCAGCCGGCGTGTCGATGGCGATCGCGGTGCTGCTCGGTGTCGTCGTCGACCGCGTGATCGGTAGGCTCGGCCGCAGACGCGCGACCCGCGCGGCCGCCCACGAGTCCGCCGCGGACGAGACCAGCACGACCGCCACCAGCACCAGGGCCGTGACCGCCCGCAGCACCACCGGAGAGATCGTCCGCCCGTGACCCCAGCACCCCGACCCGCCTGGCAGGTGCTCGCGATGCGCATCGGCCTGGTGGTCGTCGCCGGCTCCCTGTTCGCCGTCGCCGCGCCGGTCACGGCCGTGGTCTACGACGTGCCGGTCCCGCTCGCGATGCTCGTCTCGGCCGTCCTCAGCCTCACGATCGGCATCGCGCCGTGGGTCCCGCGCACCGCCGCCGTCCTGCACCTGGCCGCACTCGGAGCGCTCGGGTTGCTCACCGCGGGGTCCGCAGCCGGCCCATGGCCCGTCCCCGTCACGGGCATCATCGGCCTGAGCGTCCTCCTCGTCGTGCTCGGTGTGCGCACCACCTGGCGGCTCACGGCGATCGTCTGGGGCGCCGCGACGGTGATCCCGCTCGTCCTCGTCGCCGTCTCCCCCGGCCGGTGGGACCAGGCGGACGTCTGGACCGCGAGCTTCGTCGTGTCCGCCGGCGACACGCTCATCCTCTCGGCGGCCGCGGTCGTGATCGGGCAGCGGCGGTCGATCCGCGCCGAGCTCGACGCAGCACGCCGCGACGCCGACACGGAGCAGGCCCGCCGTCGCTCGGTCGAGGAGCGCGCACGCATCGCCCGCGAGCTGCACGACGTCGTGGCGCACAGCATGTCCGTCGTGCACATGCAGGCCGAGTCCGCGCCGTACCGGGTGGCCGACCTGCCGGACGGCGCGCGAGCCGAGTTCGCGGCCATCGCGGAGACGTCGCGCACGGCGCTCCGCGAGATGCGTCAGCTGCTCGGCACGCTCCGCGGCGACGAGGATGCGGAGCGTGCGCCGCAACCGCGGCTCGTCGACCTGCCGACGCTGGTCACCGCGACGCGTGCGGCAGGCATCCCGGTGACGCTCGACGTCGGTGACGACAGCGGGGTCGGCCGGCTCACCGAGCTGACCGCGTACCGGGTCGTGCAGGAGGCGCTCGGCAACGTCGCCCGGCACGCGTCCGGCGCGTCCACCGTCGTGACGGTCGGGAGGCACGGCTCGCGTCTCCGGGTAACGGTCACCAACGCCGCTCCCGACGTCCAGGGCGTCCCGCCCGCTCCGCCGGACGACGGTGGCTTCGGCCTCGCCGGCATGCGCGAGCGGGTCACCGCCGTCGGCGGCACGATCGACCACGGTCCCACGACCGACGGCGGGTTCCGGGTCGTCGCGGACCTCCCGGTGCACGCCGACGACCCGGTGCACGCTGACGACCCGGTGCACACCGACGGGGGGACCCGATGATCCGTGTGATGGTGGTCGACGACCAGCAGATGTTCCGGATGGGGCTCCGCGCCATCCTGCAGGCCCAGGACGACGTCGAGGTGGTCGCCGAGGCCGGCGACGGCGTGGAGGCGGTCGCGCTCGGCATCCGGCTGCGGCCGGACGTGGTGCTCATGGACGTCCGCATGCCCGAGCTCGACGGCATCGAGGCGACCCGCCGCCTGCTCGCCGCCCCGACCGCCACCCCGGTCCGGGTCCTCATGCTGACGACGTTCGACATCGACGACTACGTCTTCGACGCGCTCCGCGCCGGCGCGAGCGGCTTCCTGCTCAAGGACGCCAGTGCCGACGAGCTCGTCGGGGCGGTCCGCACCGTGGCCGCCGGCGACGCGCTGCTCGCGCCGCGGGTGACCCGGCACCTCGTCGAGGCCTTCGTCGCCGCTCCCCCGCCGTCGACACCCCGCGAGCACGTGCTCGACGTGCTCACGGACCGCGAGCGCGACGTCTTCATGCTCGTCGCCCGCGGCCGGTCGAACACCGAGATCGCCGGCGACCTGTACATCGCCGAGCAGACGGTGAAGACCCACGTCGGCCGGATCCTCGCGAAGCTCCAGCTCCGCGACCGGGTGCACGCGGTGGTCCTGGCGTACGAGTCCGGCCTGGTCGGGCCCGCCTGAGCGGACACCGGCCAGGCCGGACCGTGCGCACCGCGGGATCAGCGGACGCGGACCTGCTTCGACGCCTGCTTGCCGGACTGCACGCCCGTGAAGGTCACGGTCGACGACCCCTTCGTCGCCCGCCACGAGACGGTTGCGGTGCCGTCGATGACGTCCACCGTGCCGAGGTCGGTCGACCCGACGGCGACCCGCACCTGGCGGTCACCGGCGAACCGGCTGCCCGTCAGCACGACCCGCTGGTTCGGGCGAGGAGCCCCGACGGACAGGTCGATCCGCGCGCCACGGCTGAGTGCGGCGAGGTCGGCGTTCAGCCGGAGTCCGTCGGAGATCGTGAAGAACGTGTCGTTCTGGTCGGTGAGCCCGACGACGTTCGCGGCGCCGGGACCGGAGGCCGCGATCCGGACCTGCGTGCCGGTGTGCTGCTGGGACGCACCGGCGCCCGCCGTGCCGTAGGAGACCTTCATCGTCGTGCCGTCGGCCGTGACGAGTGCGGTGGACAGCGAGGCCGGCGGGGTGTTGTCGACGATCTGGCTCGAGTGCGCGTGGTCCGCGGTCGCGATGACGAGGGTGTTGCCGTCCTTCTCGGCGAACGCGAGCGCGGCCTGCACGGCCTCGTCGAAGTCGATCGTCTCGCCGATCTGGCCGCACGCGTCGGCGGCGTGGTCCTGCTTGTCGATGCTCGCGCCCTCGACCTGCAGGAAGAAGCCCTTGCCGTTCGACGCGCCGCGGTTCAGCAGCCCGATCGACTTGTTCGTCAGCGACTGCAGCGAGAGGCCGGTGTCGAGGCGCGCCGGGTTCGGCGTGCAGCGCACCGGTGCCTGGTCGGCTCCGCCCACCGTCGCCGTCGTCGGCGCGTAGCGGGTCGGGAAGTTGCCCGGCGTGAAGAGACCGAGCAGCGGCTGCTTCTGGTCGGCCTTCCGCACACCGGCGAGCCCGGCGGCGTCGTCGACCACCTGGTAGCCGCGTGCACCTGCCTGGTCGAAGAGCGTCTTGCCCGCGTACTGCCCGGCCTTGGCCGTCTGGGTGAAGCTCGCCGAGCCACCGCCGAGCGTGACGTCGGGACGGGCGTTCAGCAGCTGCTCGCTGATCGACCCGAGCCCGCCGTTCTGCAGCGCGTCCGACCCGCACGACGCGGTGTCCGGTCCGTAGCAGCTCCGGGCGCCGACGTGGGCGACCTGCACCGCAGGGGTGGCGTCCTGGATCTCCGCCGTCGAGACGTTGCCGGTGCGCAGGCCGTTCGCCTTCGCCAGCTCGAGGAGGGTCTGCTGCGGTGCACCGTCGATGTCGACCGAGATCGCGCCGTCGTAGGTCTTGGTGCCGGTCGCCCAGGCGCTGCCGGATGCCGCCGAGTCGGTGACGTAGTCGGGCTTGCCCTTGTCCGCACCGTCCTTCACGAGCGAGTACGTCGTGTACGACCCCGTCAGCGGGAGCGCGTCGAGCCCGGGCAGGCGACCGGCGGCGCCGTACTCGTAGTTGCGCGCGACCGTGATCTCGGAGTCGCCCATCCCGTCGCCGATGAGCAGGATCACGTTCTTCGCGTTCGCGTTCTTGATCGCCTGCCGGACGGCCTGGGTCTGGTCGCCCGCTGCTCGTTGTGCCCCACCGTGCTGGTCGAGCGCGAGTTGGCTGACGGCCTCGGCGGTGCCGGGAAGCGCGATCGCGGCGGCGACGACGACGGCCCCGATCGCGAGTGCCGCGCGCCGACGGCGCTTCGGTGTGTGCTGTTCCATGTCGGTTCCCCTCGTCATGCGCCCCGAACGGGTGCCATCCGAGGATGGCTGTACGGGGGTACAGGCGGGTGAACCGGCGGGGTCCGGTGCGTGAACGGGACGGGACCACACGCATGACGGGAGGCCCGGTGCCAGCCGGCACCGGGCCTCCCGTCCGGGAGATCGCTGGGTCTCAGGCCGCGAGGTGCGCCTGCAGGAACCAGCGGTCCTTGGTCAGACCGCGCTCGATCTCGATGACGACGTCCTGGCTGTTGAGGTCGACCTCGTCGAGTCCCTCGACCGCACGACGGACCTGCGCGAGCGCGGCGTCGATGTCGGCGATGACCTCGGTGATGGTGACGTCGGAGTTCTGGAAGCCCTCGGACAGCGCCGGGATCGTGGTGTTCGCGGCGACGGTCGCGATGCGCGAGTCGACCGGCAGCCCGAGGGCGACGATGCGCTCCGCGGCGAGGTCGGCGTACTCCTGCGCGTGGGCGACGATGTCGTCGAGCAGCTCGTGGACACCGACGAAGTTCCGGCCGCGCACGTGCCAGTGCGCCTGCTTGCCGTTGACGACGAGCGCCTCGAGGTCGATGACGACCGGGGCGAGGAACTGTGCGACACCGGCTGCGAGCTCCGGCGTCGTCGAGAACGGGGACGTGGTGTTCGGGGTGGTCGTGCTCGTGGTCATGTGCTGCTTCCTCCTACCTCGTGGGCGCGACCGGATCTCGTGCTCCGGTCCCGCCGATGGGACAACCTTGCTCCGCTTTCTTGAACGGCGCAAGGAAGCACAGGCTGACCTTACCCGCCGTACTCCACCTGGACCTGCTGGCCGGCGTCGGTCAGTTCGAGCTGCACCGCTGCACGGGTCTGCTCGACCCACGGGCTGTCCGCGCAGCCGATCCAGACCGTCGTCCGCGGCTCGCAGTCGGCGACGCACCACTCGGCGGCCCAGCCGATGACGGCCGCGGCGAGGGCCTCCCCGTGGTCGGCGAAGACCAGCGGGGCGACGGCGGACGCGCGGGCGCTGCGGACCAGCCACGTGACCGTCACCCGCGGGGGCGCCGGGAGGAAGCGGACCTGCTCGTCGAGGGCGACCTCGACGAAGACCTGGCCGTACGCGTTCTCGGGGAGGTCGAGCAGCAGGCGGTGGATCTCGACGAGGTCGTCGGAGCTCCCCGCGATGAGGATGCGCTCGCTGGGCTGTCGACGGGTCCTGGCCATGGACCCAACGGTAAGGCAAGCCTTACCTCAGTACAACCCCGAGGTGCTGTGCGAGGAACTCCCACATCCAGGTGAGCGCCACCGCGTTGGTCAGCCCCGGGGCGTTCTGTGCGATCTGCGTCGCCACACCGTCGCTGTACGCGGCGAGCTTGAGCGCGACGACCGAGGGGTCGATGCCGTCCGACGCCACGTCGAAGGTCCCCCCGTCGATCCCGCGGCGGATCACCCGGACCAGGCAGGACTCCCAGACCCGGATCCGTTCCGCGTACTCCTCGGCGACCTCCGGCCGACGGGCGACGGCGGTCCAGTAGTCGGACCAGATCCGCCAGTGCTGCCGGACCTCCTCGCTGTCGTCGAACAACGGCTCGACGAGCATCCGCAGCGCCGTCACCGGGTCGGGTTCCGCGTCGACGGCGGCGACGATCGCGCCGTAGAAGCGCTCGGTCTCGAGCACGACGACCTCGTTCAGGATCTCCGCGACGCTGCCGAAGTGGTAGGTCACGGTCCCGACGGAGACACCCGCCTCTGCCGCGATGTCGCGGAGGCCGGTCGCGCCGAGACCGTTGCGGACGATGACGCTGCGCGCCGCGAGGACGATCATCGCGCGGCGGACCTCGGGGCGCTGGCGTGCCCGTGGCTTCGGATGCGCCGGGTCCGGTACCTGCTGCTCGGCGCTCACGCGGACGTCCTCGGCACCTCGTCACGGAACGTGTGCTCGGCGACGAGCTGTTCCTCGGTCCCGGCTGCGCCATCGCGTGCCCATGCGCGGACGGTGTTGACGAGGTTGAACGACCCGGCGTCCGCCGCCACGTGCGACGTCGTCTCCAGGCGTGCGGCCCAGTCGGTGTGCTCGAGTCCGATCGCCCAGCGCGAGTCCGCGGTGGCCGAGGTCGGGTCGTCCGACCGGATCCGGTACGTCTCGCGCGCGTCCTCGCTGAACACCAGTCCGTCCGGGTAGACCCGGCCGCCGCCGTACCCGGGATCGACGTCGAGCGTCCACGTGCCGGTCTCCACGTCGTGGGTGACGGTGCGCTGCGGGAGCGGGTCGCTCGGCTCCACCCGGGTGATCGCGAGCGGGGTCGACCGTTCGGGCTCCGCGAAGCGGATGTCGTCGTCGTCCGACCGGGTCCACACCGGCAGGGTCACCGAGCTCCGGGACGGGTCGAGCACGAGGGTCGCTGCCGTTCCGTGCGGCCACACCCACGGCCAGTAGGACGTCGACACGGCGACCCGGAGTCGGTGTCCGGCGACGAAGCGGTGCCCGGTGGACACCAACCGGACGGGCAGCTCGGTGCGCACTCCCGGCTCGAGCGGGTCGGACCGGTCCATGCCGTGCCGGCGGGCGGCGTTCAGCACACCACGGGTGACGAGCGTCGAGCTGCCGTCGGGGGCGACGTCGCACAGCCGCACGGTGACGGTCGCGCGGGGCTGGTCGCTCGTGACGGCGAGGCCGACGAGGACGTTGCCGAGCAGGTCGAACGACTCGTCGACGTCCAGGTCGAAGCACATCGAGCGGCCGTCCTCGGCGCGCTGGTCCGGTGGCAGGTCGGTCGCGTTGCCGAACGGGAAGAACCGTCCGGCGTCCGTGCCGGTCTCCTGCGGGGAGGCGACCACGACGTCGCCGTCACGGCCGCCGCGCAGGGTGTCGAGCGCGTGTGACACGGACTCGGTCGCGGTCGACGGCCACGAGGCCGCCCCGACCCACCGCCCTGTCCGCGACGCGTAGTACGTCGCGGGCGGTTCCGGGTCGTTGATCCACGCGCGGAGTGCCGGATCGGCCTCGACCCCCGTGTCGACGCCCTTGAGCCACCGGTCCCACCACCGCAGGGTCTCCTGCAGGAACCCGATCGACGGCCCCGGCGCGAGACCGCGGTCCGGGTACTGGTGCGACCACGGTCCGACGATCCCCTTGACCGGGGCGTCGACATGCTCGACCAGGCGGAGGACGGCGTCCCGGTACGGATCCGCCCAGCCGCCGACGGCGAGGACCGCTGCGCCGATGTTCCCGTAGTCCTCCGCCGCGCTGCCGTGCCGCCAGTAGTCGTCACGGGACTGGTGCGACAGCCACACCGGCGTCATCGGCCGGTTCGCGTCGAGCCGCTCCTTCCAGCGCGCGACCCACGACGGGCCGACGACCTCGGGCCGCGGCGGACGGGAGTTGAACGCGAACATCGTCGCGCCCCACGCCGTCATGTCGATCCCGAGCACCGCGCCGCCGACGTAGTGCACGTCGTTGTCGTAGCGGTCGTCCGTCGAGCACACCGTGACGATGGCCTTGAGCGCCGCCGGTGCCCTGGCCGCGAGCTGCAGGGCGTTGAACCCGCCCCACGAGATGCCGAACATCCCGACCGCGCCCGTCGACCACTCCTGCGCGGCGAGCCACGCGATCACGGCCTCTCCGTCGCGCAGCTCCTGCTCGCTGTACTCGTCGTCGAAGAACCCGTCCGACGACCCGGTCCCGCGGATGTCGACGCGGACCGACGCGTACCCGTTCGCCGCGTACCAGGGGTGCCGCTCGGAGTCCCGCGGCGCCGTCCAGTCGTCGAGCCGGTACGGCAGGTACTCCAGCAGCACCGGCACCCGGGCATCGGCGGACGCGTCGGCGGGGGCCCAGATCCGGGTGTGCAGCCGTACGCCGTCCGGCATTGGGATCCACTCGTCGCGGACGGTGACCCCGTCCGGTAGTCCGGTCGGCACCCCGATCGCCGTCAGCCCGTCCGTCATGCGTCCTCCCAGTTCCTGATCCGGTGTCCGTCGCCGTGGTCGGTCCAGCCGTCGACGTGTCGCCAGTGCTGCACGCCGTCGTCGACCTCCGGCAGCGTGGTCACGCCCGGCTCGAGCGTGGCCGCGAGCAGTGTGCTCGTGTACGGGTGGTTCGGGCCGGTGAACACCCGCTCGGTCGGGCCGATCTCCACGATGCGGCCGCCGGTCATCACCGCGACGCGGTCGGCGACACCCCGCACCACGGCGAGGTCGTGGCTGATGAACAGGCAGCTCAGCCCGTTCTCGCGCTGCAGGTCGGCCAGCAGCGACAGGATCCCGGCCTGGACCTGCACGTCGAGCGCCGTGGTGATCTCGTCGGCGATCACGAGTCGCGGCCCGGCGGCGAGGGCCCGTGCGATGCCGACGCGCTGGCGCTGGCCGCCGGACAGCTGTGCCGGCAGACGGTTCGCGAACTCCGGTCCCAGGCCGACCTGCGTGAGGAGCTCGGCGACACGCTCGCGCGAGGACGAGCCGGTGAAGAGCCGCAGCGGCCTGGCGATCGCGGCACCGACGGTCCGACGCGGGTTGAGCGAGGTGTCGGCGTTCTGGAACACCAGCTGCACGGCGCGACGGAGCTCGGCGGACCGGCCGGCGACGGGCTCGCGGAGGTCACCCGTCACCGTGTCGTCCGTGTAGTCGAAGCTGCCGGACTCGGCGGGCACCAGCCCGGCCAGTGCCGTCGCGAGCGTCGACTTGCCGCTGCCGGACTCACCGACGACGGCGAGGGTCTCGTGCGCTGCGATCTCGAAGGAGACGCCGTCGACCGCGGCCGGCAGGCCGCGCCCGTACCGGACCACCAGGTCCCGTGCGGTGACGACGGGACGGACGGGAGGCACGGTGGGCGTGGCAGTGGAGCCGACCGTCCCCGGGACGGTCGACTCCAGACCGTCGCGGCCCGAGCCTCTCCCCATCGGCACGGCCGTCTCGCCGCTGGCGCGTCGATCCGGAACCGGCGACGTGGGCCCAGACCGTGTCCTGTTCGACCGGGTCCCGTCCGGCACCGCGGCCAACAGCGCCCGCGTGTACTCGTGTTGCGGGTCGGCGAAGAGGTCGGCGGTCGCGCGGTGCTCGACGATCTCGCCGTGCCGCATCACGGCGAGATCGTCGGCCATCGCCGACACCACCCCGAGGTCGTGGCTGACCAGGAGGACGGCCATCCCGAGCTCCCGGCCGAGGTCCGCGACGAGGTCGAGGACCGCCGCCTGCGTGACCACGTCGAGCGCGGTGGTCGGCTCGTCGAGGACGAGCACGCGCGGTCGCGCGGCGACGGCCATGGCGATGGCGACGCGCTGCTGCTGGCCGCCCGAGAGCTGGTGCGGGTATCGACGGACGATCGTGTCCGGGTCGGGCAGCCGGACGAGTCGGACCAGTTCGGCGACCCGCTCGGGGCCGTCCGGCTCGCCGTGGGCGCGCAGGGCCTCGCGGATCTGCTCCCCGATCCGCATCGACGGCGTGAGCGCCTGGCCCGCGTTCTGCGCGACGACGGACGCGGTGCCGCCGCGGAGCGCCCTGGTCTCGGCGGGCGACAGGGCGAAGACGTCCTGCTGGGCGACCGTGACCGTCCCGCCGACGATGGTCGACCCGGTGCGGAGGTGGGCGAGGAGCGTCCTGGCCACGGTGGACTTGCCGCTGCCGGACTCCCCCACGAGGCCGAGCGTCCGGCCGGCGTCGATCGTGAACGAGACGCCCCGGACGACCGGGACCCAGGTGCGACCGGCGGCGTAGGAGATGGCGAGGTCGTCGACGCGGACGGCCTGGGTGGTGGTCGTGTCGATGACGGTCATGCGCTCGTTGCTCCCTGCGTGGCGCGGTCGACCCCGAGCGACTTGCTCAGCCCGTCCGCAGCGAGGTTGAGGCCGATCACGAGCGTCGCCAGGGCCACGATCGGCGCCAGCGTCCCGAGCGGCACGACGGTCAGTGCGGTGCGGTTCTCCTGCACCATGAGCCCCCAGTCGGGCGTCGGCGGGTTCGCACCGAACCCGAGGAAGGACAGCGACGCCACGAGGAGCACGATCCACGATGCCCGCATGGCGTACTCGACGAGCACGACGTCGAGCACGTTCGGCAGGATCTCGCGGAACACGATCGACAGGGGCTTCTCGCCGCGGGCGCGGGCCGCGGTGACGTAGTCCTGCGTGATCACGGTCCGTGCGGCACCGCGGACCACCCGGGTGACCGCTGGAGCGTAGACGATGGTCACGGCGAGCACGATCACCCACAGGCCGGCGTCGAAGACCGTGACGACGACGAGCAGCGCCAGGATCGAGGGCACGCTGAGCAGTGCGTCGACGACCCGCATGACGACCTCGTCGAACCAGTTGTCCGCGTAGGCGGTGACCGCGCCGAGGAACGTCCCGACGGCGACGGCGATCGTGGTCGCGAGGAACGTGACGAGCAGGGCGTACCGACCGCCGTTCAGCGTGCGGGACAGGATGTCCCGGCCGTACTGGTCGGTCCCGAGCCAGTGCGTCCACTCCGGACCGGCGAGGACGTTCGTCGAGTCGGTCGCGACGGGGTCGTGCACGCCGATGACGGGTGCCAGCACCGCGAGGACGAGGTGCAGCGCGATCAGCCCGAGGCCGACGGCGAGTGCGGTGGAGCTGCGGAGCGGCGCGACGGCGGCGCCGATCACGCTGCGCGAGCGCGGGGCGATGGCGGTCATGCGGTGGCCTTCCGTTCGGTCGTCGCTGCGGTGCCGGTCGCCGTGCGCCGTCTGCTCGCCGGTCGGATCCGCGTCCGTCGCTGCCGGGTGCGGAGCTTCGGGTCGAGCGCGAGCGCGACCAGGTCGGCGGCGAGGTTGCAGACGACGTAGATCACGGCGCTGAGGAGCGCGATCGCCTCGATGGTGGGCAGGTCCCGGTTGAACACCGACTCGAGCATGAGCTTGCCCATGCCCGGGTAGTTGAAGACGTTCTCGACGACGACCACACCGCCGAGCAGCCACGCCACGTTCAGCGCGACGACGTTGAGCGTCGGCAGCAGCGCGCTCGGGACCGCGTGCTTCCACACCACCCGGCGCATCGGCAGGCCCTTGAGCTCGGCGGTCGTGACGAACTCCGACGCCATCACGTCGATCGTCGAGGACCGTGCGGTGCGGACGATGTACGCGGCCATCGCGAGGGTGAGCACGATGATCGGGAGCCAGATCGTCGGCAGCAGTTCGGCCACGGTGGCGTCGCTGCCGCGCAGGACGACGGCCGGGAAGAGCGGGATGCCGATCGCGAAGAGCAGCACGAGCACGGTCGCGACCATGAACTCGGGCACGCTCATCACGACGAGGCTGACGATCGAGACGACCCGGTCCGTCGGGCGACCCCGACGCACGCCGGCGACGACACCGAGCGTCAGGGACAGCGTGACCCCGACGAGCATCGCGGGCACGGCGATGAGCATGCTGTTGCGGAACGCGGTGAACAGCGTCGGCGCGACCGGCTCGCCGCTGACGAGCGACGTGCCGAAGTCGCCGTGCGCCGCACCGACGAGCCACTGCCCGTAGCGGAGCCAGACGTTCTGGTCGAGGCCGAGCGACTCGCGGAGCTGCTTGACCGCTTCGGGCGTGGCGTTCTGCCCGAGCAGCTGCTGCGCGACGTCACCCGGGAGCGCCTGCACGGCGAGGAACACGAACAGTGAGGCGAGCACCACCGTGAGGAGGGCGATGCCGACCCGGCGGAGGACGGGGAGGAGGACGTTCATCGGCGCAGTCCGATCCGGAGGTAGTCGAACTCGAAGCCGAACTCCGAGTAGTTCACGACGTCACGGGACAACCCCACCAGGCGGTCGCCGAACATCGGGGTCATGTCGGCACCGTCGGCTACGACGAGTCGTTGGGCGTCCTGGTACAGCGTCTTCCGCTTGGCGTCGTCCATCTCGGCACGCGCCTCGTCGAGGAGCTGGTCGAACGAGCCGTTCGACCACGCGCTCTCGTTGTACGACGACCCGGAGCGGAAGATCTGGTTCAGCAGCTGGTCGATCGGCCGACCGGTGAACCAGTAGCTCACCATGAGCGGCTTCTGCATCCAGATCTGCGTGTAGTAGGAGTCCGAGGAGGCGTTCCGGACCGTCAGGTCGATGCCGGCCTCCGCGACCTGGTCGCGGTACGCGACCGCGAGCGGTGTGAAGACCGACTCGTAGCTGGACGTGTAGATCGACGCGCGCAGACCCTCCCGGTCGGCCTGCTTCAGCAGGCTCCTGGCCTTGTCCGGGTCGTACTCGCGCGGTTCGTCGAGGAACGCGGCGAGCTGCGGAGGGACCGGGTTGTCCCAGCCGGGCGAGCCGGTGCCCTGCAGGGCGGTCTCGACGATCCGCTTCGGGTCGTAGGCGAGCTTCATCGCCTGGCGCACCGTCGGGTCCTTGAACTCGGTGCTCGTGGCGAGCATCGGGATCGTGTACCACTGCGCGTTCACGGAGCGCGCGACCGTCGCCCGGTCCGATGCCGCGACCACACGGGCGGTGGCGAAGTCGAGGTTCGTCTGCGAGATGAGGTCGATCTGTCCGGCGAGCAGCGCGTTCACCCGCGCGGTGGTGTCCTGGATCGAGAAGAAGTCGATCCCGTCGAGTGCCGGACGACCCGCGAAGTGGTCGTCGAACGCCTCGACGCTGCCGGCTCCGGCCGGGGTGAACGAGGACAGCTTGAAGGGCCCGGTACCGATCCCGGTGCTGCCGATCGTCCCCACGGCCGACGCCGGGACGATGTAGCACTGGTACGCGGTCAGGAGCGACGGGAACTCGGCGTTCGGCTTTGTCAGGTCGAACCGCAGCGTGTACCGGTCGACCGCGCGCATCGAGTTCGCGTCCATCACCTCGCCGAGCACGCCGGCCTGCGGGGATCCGGTCTTCTCGTCGAGGATGTGTCGGATGCTGGCGATCGCGTCGTCGGCGCCGAACCGGGACCCGTCGTGGAACCGGACATCATGACGGAGGTGGAACGTCCACACGGTGCCGTCGACGTTCGCGGACCACTCCCGCGCCAGGTCGGGCACGGTCTCCCCGGACTCGTCGAGCTTCACGAGCCGGTTGTAGAGCGCGCCGAGGTACTCGTACGCGGAGAGGGAGCTCGCGGAGTCGAGGGTCTCGGCTGCGGAAGCGGCGGGGCGGGCGATGCGGAGACGGCCGCCTCGCCGGGCGGTGCCGGTCGCGGCCTGCTCCGGGATGCCGACCGTTCCGGCGCTCGCTCCGGAGCTGCATCCGGTCAGGGTGAGCAGGCCGAGGCCGGCGAGACCGGCGGCGCCGGTGAGGAGCGCGCGGCGGCTCGGGCGACGGTCCGCCGGCGCGCGGCCGTCTTCGGGTTGGACGATGGGTGGCATTCGGGGTGACCCCTCCTGGTAATCGTTCCGGTGAACGATAGAGGCATTCCGCGCTCGCGCCAACCGTGTGACGCCGCCGCGGATGGCGCCTGCGACCCGGCGTCCCGCACAGCGCCGCGGATGCGGCTGGGATCGGGGTGCGGCCGAACGTTTACGAACCCGTTACACACGGCAGTGCTTCCGGGGCCAGGATCGTGACGAGGCGAGGAGCATCGATGGCGACCTTCACACGCGGGTTCGGCGGACGACGGCGCGACGACGACGGTCGGTTGCCACCGGGTCAGACCCTGGTGCGCGACTGGCCCGTGCTGTCTGCCGGTGACACCCCGGACGTCCCCCCCACGGACTGGACCTTCTCGATCCGGACCGAGACCGCCCTGCACGAGTGGACCTGGGACGAGGTGCAGGCGCTCGGGGTCGAGGACGTCACGGTCGACATCCACTGCGTCACGCACTGGACGAAGCTCGACATGCCGTGGCGCGGGGTGCCCCTCGACCGACTGTTCGACCAGGTCGAGACGTCGCTCGACTTCTGCATGGTGCACAGCTTCGGCGGCTACACGACGAACGTGCCGCTCGACGAGCTCCTCGACGGGCAGGCCTGGATCGCGTTCGAGGCGGACGGTGCGCCGCTCGAGCCCGAGCACGGCGGGCCGGCGCGGCTGCTCGTCCCGCACCTGTACTTCTGGAAGAGCGCGAAGTGGGTGCGCGGGATCGTGATGCAGTCCGCCGACGAGCCCGGGTTCTGGGAGAACGCGGGCTACCACCTGCACGGGGATCCGTGGAAGGAAGAGCGGTACTGGTGAGCGGCCTGGAGGCACGGGTCGGCACGGCCGCGCCGCCCGCCTCCCGCAGACGGCCGGCCTGGCACGACGCCACCGTCGCGTCCGTCCGGGCGGAGACCCCGACCGCGCGCCGGATCGTCCTCGACGTCCCGACCTGGCCCGGCAACGACGCCGGACAGCACCTCGACCTCCGGCTCACCGCCGAGGACGGCTACCAGGCCACCCGCTCGTACTCGATCGCGTCCAGCGGTTCGGGCACCCGCGTGACACTGGCGGTCGATCGTGTCGATGACGGCGAGGTGTCCCCGTTCCTCGTCGACGCCGTCGAGGTCGGGGACGCGCTCGAGGTGCACGGGCCGCTCGGCGGGTGGTTCGTCTGGCATCCGGACACATCGGCGTCCTCGGCATCGCGCCCGGTCCAGCTCATCGCGGGCGGATCCGGGATCGTGCCGCTCGTCGCCATGGTGTCCGCGCACGCCGACGCCGCCGATCCCGCACCGTTCCGGCTGCTCTACGCCGTGCGGACCCCCGAGGACGTCTTCTTCCGGTCCGAGCTGTCGGAAGCCGCGACCGGGTCAGCTCCCCTCGAGGTCACGATCGTGTACAGCCGCCGCGCACCCGACGGCTCCTCGGCACCGGTCGGTCGTCTCACGCGGGACGCACTCGGTGCCGCGGTCCTCCCACCGGATGCCGGTGCGCTCGTGTACGTGTGTGGATCGACGCCCTTCGTCGAACAGGTCCTCCGGTGGCTCGGAGAACTCGGGCACGACACCGGGGACGTCCGAGCGGAGCGGTTCGGAGGGAACGGATGACGATCCTCGACGGCAACGCCCTCGCCGGCGACCTGGCGGAGGTCCTCGGACCGGACCCGACGTCCGCCACGCTCCGGTGTGTGGGGTGCGGTTCCTCCGACGCACTCGGCGTGGCACGCGTGCACCGGAGTGCGATGGGCTCCGTCGCACGGTGCAACGGGTGCGGCACGGTACTGGTCACGGTCGTCCTCGTCGGTTCCCGACGACTGGTCGGGCTCCCAGGGATCCGAGCGGTGACACTCTGACTCGCGGTGTTGCTCGTCCCGGAACCAGAAAACCCCGACCGAGGTCGGGGTTTCCCGGGGGCCGGGTGGAGCCGGCGATGCCCGAGCGGATGACGAGATTCGAACTCGCGACCCTCACCTTGGCAAGGTGATGCGCTACCACTGCGCCACATCCGCATTGCACGACTCGACGGTCGCGCAGAGTCCACCATACCCGTCTCTGCGCGTTCCGCCTGACTCCCGGCCAGAACCGGGCGTGTCCGTGTTGGGTGGGGGCATGAGCGACTTCGTGAAGGACACCACCGACGGCACCCCTGCCGAGCCCGAATCCCACGGCGTCGACCTGGTCGACGGGGACGAACCGGCGATCAGGATCCTCGTCCGCGGGGACCTGCCACCCACACTCGAGCACGACGGTCGGACGTGGGCCGCGACGAGTGAGACCCACGACGCCGGAGACGCGCCGGCGATCAGCGTCTACCGTCCGGCGTGATCCGTCCGGTCAGCGCTCCGTCCGGTCAGCGCTGCGTCCGGTCGAGGTTCAGTGTCTCGCCGGCCCGCAGGTCGTACGCCAGACCGAGCGCCTGCCGTGCGCTGAGGTACCGGAGGTCGTCGACGGTCACGCCGAAGCGGCGTCCGATCGCGTCGAGGGTGTCGCCGTCGGCGACGTGGTACCACCTCGGCACACCGTCGACGCTCTCGACGGAGCCGGTGGCTCCTGACCGCGTGCCTCCGTCGCGTACCGTCAGCCCCGGGTGCCGGTCCGGCGTGTGCCAGTCCAGCTGCGAGACGCCGAGCACCGTCCACGGAGACGTCTCCGGTCGGTCGACCAACACGGCCGTCCGGAGGAAGCTCGGGTCGTCCCCCGCCTCCTGCAGGGCGAACTGCCGGTCGGGGACCTGGGCCGTCTCCCCCGGCGCTCCCCAGGCGTCGTAGCCGAAGCTCACACCCTCGGAGATGGTGTCGCCGACTCGTTCGTCGAACTGGCGGAAGAAGATCGCGAGCGGCTGCCCGAGGGTCGACCGGTACGCCGAGGTCTGCACGACGTAGTCGTCGTTGCCGGTGGCGACCACCCGCAGGTGGATCGACGCGCGACCGTCGGCGGTGGCGAGGTCGGTGTCGAGCACGACGGCCCCTGCTGCCGGTGCCGAGCCGGCCGGGTCCGCAGCGGCCGTCGGGGTCGCGGACGCGGTCGGACCCGCCGTGGTCGGGCGGTCGGTCGTCGCGGCGTGGTGCGCCGAGCCCGCGGTCGCGCAGCCCGTCACCGTGAGCACGGCGGCGAGACCGAGTGCTGCGACACCCGTCCGGCGGATCACCGCGTCGTCCCGGGCATCGGCGTCTCCTGGCGCACCCCGGCCGCGACCGCGACCGAGCGCACCTGGGCCTCGAGCGCCTCGCCGTGCAGGTGCTTCGCGAAGCCGATCACGGTGCGGTAGAGCGGAAGGTCGATGGTCGTCCACTGCCCGTCGTCCACGATGACCCGGAGGGCGTCGACGGTGCCGAAGGTGTACCGGCCCGCGGCCTTCGTCTCGCCGGTCGAGACCGCGCGCACCTGGTTGCGCGGGATCCCGAGGACGAGCCGCGGTGTGGCGCCGCCGACGTAGATGCCGATGCCGTTGTGGTCGGCGACGACCGTCGCGTGCCCACGACGCGGGACGTCCGAACCCAGCTCGGCGCCGAGCATCGCGGCGGTGCGACGGACGTCGGTCGCGAGGTCCTTCGTGAAGAGCGCCGGAGCGAGGTGCGCACCGGGATGGGCGAGGGCGAGCGCCGCCTCCCGCCGTCGGGTCGACGCGTTCTGCACCGCCAGGACGATCTCGATGATCCCGAAGATCGCAGCGGCGTAGAGGAACAGCGTCCCGATGACCGCTCCCGTCGACATGCCGGCCTCGTGCTCTCGCCATGCCAGGACGCCGAACCGCAGCACGAGGTACGCCGCCACGACGATGATGCCGATCAGCCCGCCACGACGCCGACCCGTTCCGTTGGTGTTCCCCACCCGGACACCGTAGCGAGTGCATGCCGCTCCACAGGCAGTCTGGACGATTGCTCAGGTCACGATCGCGCATCCTCCGGTCGGTGTGTGCTGGTCGATCGTTGCCGGGATCGTGAGCACGAACACCGTGTCGACGCCCGGCGGGCAGACGAGGTCGCCGCCGTGCGCTCGAGCGATGCCCCGTGCGATCGGCAGGCCGAGCCCTGCTCCCCCGCCGCTCGCCGCCCGCGCGGCGTCGAGCCGCACGAGACGGTCGAACACGCGGGTCCGATCGGCCGCGGGGATCCCCGACCCGTCGTCGGCGACGCGCACACGGCCCACCTCGCCCAGCCGGTCGATCTCGACCACGACGTGCCCGGCGCCGTCGGTCGCCCTGGCAGCGTTCTCCAGGAGGTTCGCGAGGACCTGGCCGATCCGGTCGCCGTCCGCGGACACGACGACCGGGCCATCCGGCTCACGGACCTGGACGGTGAGGCCCGGCGAGCGGAGTCGGGCCCGGTCGGCCTCACTCCTCGCGACGACGCCGAGGTCGACGGACGACGGCTCGAGCGCGAGGCCGCCGTCCACCCGCGCCATCAGCAACAGGTCGTCGACGAGCCGCGCCGCTCGACCGGCCTGCCGGACGACGTGGACGGCGAGCTCTTCGCGCTCCACCACGTCGGGCCGGGCACGCACCAGCGTGTCGGCGGCAGCGGTGATCCCGGCCACCGGCGTCCGCAGCTCGTGCGCGGCGTCCGACAGGAACGACCGCATCCGGGCCTCCGCCGAGACGGCCTGTCGTTCCGCACCCTCGACGGCGTCGAGCATCTCGTCGAAGGCCACCGCGACACGACCGATCTCGGTTCCCTGCCGGGCCGGGCGGAGGCGCCGTCCGCGGTCGCCGTGCGCGATCGAGCGTGCGGCGTCCGTCATCACGACGAGCGGTCGCATCGTCCGCCGCACCACCAGGACCAGACCGACCGCCGCGACGACCATGAAGCCGACGGACGCGCCGAGCATCACCCATCGGAGTTCGCCGAGGACCTCGTCGACGGAGCCGGTTCCGGCGGTGAGCCGGATCCGCGAGCCGTCGCTCAGGGTCGACACGAGGGTGACGATCCGGTCGCCCTCGGTGAGCTGCGACGACCTGATCGTCACGTGCGACGCCGCGCCGGTCCCGGTCGTGGCGGGATCCGCCGTGGCGTCCCGCGCCGGGGCGGAGGCCGGTGCGGCCGCCGGTGCGGCCGCCGGTGCGGGGAGCGTGCCGGGGTCTGGTGGACCGTGCCGCAACTGGTCCGGGCTGGGACCGGCCTCCACCGAACCGCCGTCGGCGGCCGTGATCGTCACCGACAGCCCCTGCATCGACAGCCGGTCGGCGAGGTCCGTCGCGTCGACCGTCCCGACGAGGGCAGCCGCCGCCGAAGCACGGTCACGCAGCCGGTCCTCGACCTGCGCGCGGAGCCGGTCGCCGAGGGTGGCCTGCACGACGACGCCGAGCGCGCCGAGGAGGACCGCCAGCAGGACCAGCACCGCGACGACGGTCCGCATCCGGAGCGAACCGGTGCGGAGGCCCGACGCACCGGGCGCCTCGCCGTTCACGCGGCCACCGCACTCAGTCGGTACCCGAGACCGCGCACGGTGTGGACGAGTCGTGGGCCGTGCACCTCCATCTTCCGCCGGAGCGCGCTGAGGTGGACCTCGACGAGGTTCGGGTCGACGCTGTCGTACCCCCACACCTGTGTCAGGATCTGCCCCTTCGACAGGGTCCGGCCGCGGCTCTCGGCGAGGAAGGCGAGCAGTCGGAACTCGGTCGCGGTGAGCTCGAGCACGACGCCGGCCCGACGTGCCACCGCGGCGTCAGGGTCGAGGACCAGGTCGCCGACCTCGATCACCGCCGGCACCCGACCACGGCGGCGGAGGACCGCGGTGATCCGGGCGACGAGTTCCGCGATCGCGAACGGCTTCACGACGTAGTCGTCGGCGCCCTCGGCGAAGCCCCTGAGTCGGTCCTCGACGTCGTCCCGTGCGGTCAGCATCACGATGGCGGCGTCCGACGAGGTCCGCACGCTGCCGGCGAGCTGGATCCCGCTCGCACCGGGGAGCATCCAGTCCAGGACCACGAGGTCGGGGACGAACGCCGCGAGGTCCCGGTGGAGCCCGGAGCCGTCCGGAGCGTCGAGCACGACGAGGCCCTCGTCGCGGAGGGAGCGTGCGACGGAGACACGGATGGTCTCGTCGTCGTCGACGAGCAGGACGCGGGCTGGACTGGGCACGGCGGACACCGTACGTCCGCGATTCGATCACGAAGCCTGGAACGACCTGGGGAGCACCTGTGCTTCAGTCATGCTTCAGATTCGACTTCGACCGTGGTCCACGTCGGCAGCACAGCCGACCCGGCACCGCCGGACGACGATGTGGAGACCCCATGGAGAACGAGAACGAGAACCAGCACGACGACCCGACACGGGAGTACCCGCGTGGCGGCTTCGGCCAGGGCACGCAGCCGACCGAGCAGTTCGCCGCCGCCGAGGCCCCGGCTCCGTCGTCGGCCGCCGACCGACCCCGTCGTCTCGGGCGGCGGATCGGGATCGGCGCGGCAATCGTCGCGGTGCTGATCGGCGGCGTCGGTGTGACCGCGGCGGTGGCGGCCGGTAGCGACGGCGGGAGCACGCCGGTGGCAGCCCCGTCCGGCGCACCCTCGGGAAAGCCGTCGGGTGCTCCGTCGGGCGCACCGACGGGCGCACCGTCTGGTGCACCGAAGCCGGGTGCAGCGGGACCTGGTGCTGCGGGCACCTGCGCTCCGGGCACCGGCGGAGGACCGGCAGCTGCAGCACCCACCCCGCCGAAGGACGGGCCCGCACCGGACGGGGCCGCTGCTGCCCCGAAGCCGCCGAAGAACGCCCCGAAGCCGCCGAAGAACGCCCCGGGGCAGTCCACGGACGCGCCGAGCACATCGCCGACCAGCGGTTCCTGACCGGTCGGCAGCCCCACCGGACGACGGTCCGACGGGGCTGCCGTCGGCTCCGCTGGCCGATCAGGGCACCGGTGCTACGCGGGTGGTGACCCAGGAGGACGCACCGGGCGTCGCCCACACCCTCCCGTCCGCCCCGAAGGCCAGGACGTCGACGTCGACGTCGCTCGTGAACCGACCGAGGTCTTCCTCGTCGCCGGCGACGATCGCCGTGGCGAGCACGTCGGCGGTGACGACGTCGTCCGCGACCACGGTCGCCTGCACGAACGTCGGACTCGTGCGTCGCCAGATGTGCTCGCCGCGTTCGGCGGTCCCGGAGGTCGCGACCGCACGACGGGTCGCGTCGAGACGGGTGACGCCGACGACCGTGTCGCGGTTCGCCGGGTCGACCACCCCGACGCTCCACGGCTCGACACCGCGGTGCATCCCACGGACGAGCACGTCGCCGCCGGCGCTGATCATCCAGTCGGCACCCGCCTCGTCCAGCACCTGTCCCGCGTCGCGGATGGCGAGTGCCTTCACGACGCCGGAGAGGTCGACCACGCCGTCGGGGCGGTGCGGAGTGAACGCGCCGCCGGTCCGCTCCCGCCAGTCCAGCGCAAGTGCGTACACGTCGCGGACCTGCTCCGGGGTGTCGGCGAGCCCGACCGTGCCGTCCGCCACCCGACTGAGGACCGACGCCGGGTCGTAGAGGCTGTACCGGTGGTCGTAGCCCGCGAACACGGCGCGGACCTCGGACGCAGCCGCCACGGTCGCTCCGCGGAGACTGACGACGGTCCCCATCGTCTCGAAGGTCAGGACGTCGTTCACAGTCCCGCCTTGTCGATCGCGGACTGGAGCGACGTCGTGTAGCCCTCGCTGGTGAAGGTCGCGCCGCTCACGGCCTGGATGGAGGCGGACTGTGCGGCGAGGGCCTCCTGCCGGAGGATCGGTGCCGCCTGCTGGCTGATCTGCACGGATCGACCGTCGTGGTCGGTGAGCTGCAGGGCGGTGACGTCGGTGATCTTCCCACCCGCGACGGTGATCCGGACCTGCACGGGGCCGTACCGGGTCTGCGCGGTGTCACCGGTGAACGTGCCCGAGACGGACGACCCGCCGGAGCTCGCCGATCCGCTGCCCGACGCCGTGCCGCCGGACGTCGTGCTCTGCGACGGCGCGGTGACGGCAGGCTGGCCGCCGAGCTGCCAACCGATGACGAGGACCGCGATCGACGACACGATCCCCCCGACGACGGCGCGCGCCCTCATGACTCGAACCGTTCCTGGTGGATCTGGTGCTCGGGGACCCCTGCGAGCCGGGCCTCGCGGACGACGAGGTCCGACCAGGCGCGGGGCCCGCAGACGTACAGGTCCGACTCGAGCAGCCGCGGGAAGACCGACAGCAGGGTGACGCCGCGACGGAGGTCTTCCTCGGGCATCCAGGTCGCTCGGGACCGAGCACGGTGGCCGACCATCGCGAAGAGCCGGCTGCCCGTCGTCGCCGCCAGGTCGGCGGTCTCCCGCCAGAGGTACTGCTGCTGCGCATCGCTCCCCCGCAGGAGCACCGTCGCCTCGCCCGGTCGGAGGTCGGTGTCCTCCAGCAACGCGCGGACGGGCGTGATCCCGATCCCGGAGGCCACCAGCGCCAGGTACGGCGCCGTCCGGGCGCGGCTCGTGAATTGGCCGTACGGCCCCTCGAGCGAGACGAACGCCCCCGGCCGGATCCGACCCAGTCGCGACGACCCCGCGCCGAGGTCCCGGACGGTGATCCGGGCCCGGTCACGTCCGGGCACCGCCGAGAACGACACCGGGTGGGCGTGCCACCAGGTCGTCGCCGTCCAGAACCGCCAGACGCCGTACTGTCCGCCCCGCGTGCCGAGCCGGTCGAGGTCGCGCCCTGCGAGGTGGATCGACACGACACCCGGGGCGATGGGCTCCACGTCGACGACGCGGATCCGGTGTCGGACGGTCACGACGAACGGCACGGCGAACCGGTACACGGCGATGAGGCCGAGCGCGAGGACGTACAGCGCAATCCAGTACACCTGCTGCCACGTCCCCGCCGCGAGCACGCTGCCCGCGCTCAGCATGTGCGGCAGCGCGACGAGCACCGCCGCGTAGCTGAGCAGGTGGATGACGTGCCACGCCTCGTACGGCAGGCGTCGACGCACGGCGACGAGCGAGGACACCACGACGGCGACGAACAGGCCGAGCCCGAGGTACGCCAGCGGCATGTCCGGCGTCGAGAAGAGCGCGATCGTCTCGGCGATCGGCCCGGTGCCCGCCGACGCGCCGTAGCCGAGCGTCAGGAGTGCGCCGTGTGCCAGCAGCAGGTACAGCACCGGCTTGCCGAGCGATCGGTGGACCGCGATCGCCGTGTCCTGACCGAAGGTGCGGTCGATGAGCGGCACCCGGGCGGCGAGCACGAGCATCACGAGGACGAGGTCGGTCGCGATCAGCCCGGCGACGATGCCGGCGTCGGTGAGCCAGCCGCCGATGCCGACGACCGAGTGCGATCCGGGTGACGCGAGCCACAACGCCACGGCGACCGCGGCAGAGGTCCACGCGAGGATCCCGAGCAGGTCGGTGGTCGCACTGCGACGACGTCGGGACCGGTCGCGACGACGCGCCGCGACGGCGAGTGGTTCGGTGGCCGGGGCCGCTGCGAGTGGGTGGGTCGTGGGCCGAGCGGTGTCGATCATCGGCTCGTTCCTCTCCAGCATGTGATCGGGTGACGCTCAGCATCGACACCGGCCCTTGGGAGGAACCCGGAACGGGACGTGGACTTCGTTCGAGACTTCGAGTGATCAGGCTCGCCGTGGATCGGCGTCGGTGCTGGGCAGCACGACCGTCGCGACCGCGCCGTGCTCCTCGCCGTTCCGGAGCGACGCGGTCCCGCCGGCCCGCTCGGCGATCCCACGGACGAGCGCGAGCCCGAGACCGCTCCCGGCGGCGTGCCCGGTCGACGCCGCCCGACGTGCAGTGTCCGCTCGGGCGAACCGCTCGAAGGCCTGTGGCAGGAAGCTCTCCGGGACACCGTGTCCGTCGTCCACCACGCGCAGCTCAAGCCGACGTGCCGGGTCCTGTCCGAGGTGCACCCGGACCACGCCGCGGGCGTCCCCCGCGGTGACGGCGTTGGCGACGAGGTTGTCGACGACCCGCGCGAACGCTGCCGGTTCGACCCCGTACCGCTCGTCCGGAGCGTTCACGGCGACCGAGAAGTCGATGTCGCGGTCTCCCGCGCCGTGTGCCGCCCGCGCTCGGTCGATCGAGCCCATCAGCTCGGTGACGAGGTCGGCGGCGGCGGTCGGCGGCGCCGGGTCCGCCTCGTCGAGCCGGCTCAGCTCGAGCATCGTGTTCGCGAGGGCCACCAACCGCGCGGCGTCGTCCTCGGCAGCCTGCAGCTCCCGGGCGAGCGCGTCAGCGTCGCCCGCCGACCGGTGCGCCAACTCCAGCCGTGCGGTGAGCGCGGCCAGCGGGGTCCGGAGTTCGTGGCTCGCGTCCGAGACCATCCGGCGCTCCCGCTCGGCGTTCTCCCGCTGCCGGTCGATGAAGGCGTTCAGCGTCCGCGCGAGCGCCGCGAGTTCGTCGTCGGACGTCCCGACCGGCAGGTGCCCGCTCGTCCTTCCGGCGCTGAGGGCCTCCGCCGTGCGGCGCATCCGCCCAACGGGTCGGAGTGCGAGGGTCGACAGGAGCCACGCGGCCGCGCCGAACGCGAGCAGCGCGAGGACCGTCCCGACCGCGAGCGACCGGTCGACGCGCGCGACCGTCTCCTCGCCGGCGCGACCGTCGTGCGCCGCCCAGACCACGAAGGCCCCGTCGTCGTTCACCACCGGGGTGCCCACCACCGTCATCGCCCGGTGCCCGGCTTCGGTGCGGAGCGTCACGCCGCCCTCGGGGACGTCCGTGGGCAGCGCGGACCGGACGTCCGCGGGGAGCGAGTCGACCACCCACCGTCCCGATGCGGAACGGATACCGACGAGGACACCCTCGGCGGGCCGGTCCGGTGGCTCGTCCGGGTTGTGGAGGAGGTCCGACACGAACGGGGCGGCGTCACCGGACGCGAGCGACGCGTCCGAGGCCAGCGACGCGCGCTCGATCTGCACGTGCAACACCACGGCGACGCCGCAGAGCACGACTGCCCCGACGACGAGGCTCCCGAGCGTGATGCGGGCGCGGATGGACAGTCGACGGACGACGTTCATGCGGACGCGACGACCTCGAGCGCGTACCCGACGCCGCGGACCGTGCGGATCGCCACGTCGGCCCCTGCTGCGTGCAGCTTCTTGCGCACGTAGCTGACGTACTGGTCGACGATGGTGGGGTCGAAGTGCTCGGCGCTCGCCCAGACCTCCTGCAGGACCTCCGCTCGTGTCCGCGGCGACGGCGACCCCTGGACGAGGAACCGGAGCAGCGAGAACTCCTTGACGCTCAGGGGCATGTCGCGGCCGCGGACCGACGCCCGGACGGCGACGGTGTCCAGCCGGACCGTCCCCGCCTCCACGATCGTCGCGGTCCCGGCCGCTCGCCGTCGGAGGTGGGCACGGATGCGGGCGTTGAGTTCAGCGATCGCGAAGGGCTTCGTCAGGTAGTCGTCGGCACCGGAGTCGAGTCCGAACACCCGGTCGTCCACGGCATCACGTGCGGTGACGAGCACCACCGGGAAGTCCTCCCCGAGCTCTCGGAGTCGTCGGCAGACCTCGAACCCGGTCATCTCGGGCAGCATCACGTCGATCGCTGCCGCGTCGAACGACTGTGCGCGCGCGGCGACGAGCGCGGCGATCCCGTCGCCCACGACGGTGACCGTGTGCCCCTCGCCGGTCAGCCCCCGTTCGACGAGCGACCGCATCTCCGGGTCGTCCTCGACCACCAGGATGTTCGCCACGTCAGCCCAGAGCGTCCCACTCGACGCCCGTCCCTCCGGTGATCGCCACTCGCATACCGGCGATCGTAGGCCCGCATGCTCCGGACGGGAGGCACGGTGCGGACCGGCACCGTGCCTCCCGTCCGGCGGATGGCCGCGCCGGTCGGCCGGTGCGGGCGCCAGCGCGGACCGGGTGGGACAATCGCACCGTGCCACGCCGTCTCCCCGTCACCACCACCTGCACGGTCCCCACCAACGGCACCGTCGGTGCCGAGGACCGCACGTGAACGCCCTCCTCGTCGCCCAGCTGGTCCTCGTCGGGTTGCTCGCCGGCGAGGAGCTGATCGTCCGGTGGGGTGTCCAGCCGGCGATGGCCGCCCTGCCCGACGACGCGCACGTCCGCACGCGCATCGCACTGGTCAAGTCCCTCAAGGTCGTCGTGCCGATCCTGATGGTCCCCGCGGTACTGGCGTCCGTCGCCGTCCTCGTCGTCGGCGGGACAGGCGACGGACTCGCGTGGCGGATCGCCGCGGTGGCCGCCCTGACGGTGTTTGTCCTGGCGTCGTTCCTCGGGACCGTCCCGATCAACATCGGTGTGAACGACTGGGACCCTGCCGATCCCCCGGCGGACTGGAAACGGATCGTGACGCGCTGGGAACGCATCGACGTCCTGCGGTCGAGCGCGGCGGTGATCGCGTTCGTGTTCTCCGCGATCGCCGTCGTCCAGGCCTCGAGCACGTGACGCCAGCGAACCGCCGTCGTCCCCGTGGCGCGGACGATCGGCGGCGGCCGGTCGTGACCCGGGTGCCCTGGTGGCGGACCCCGTGGTGGCATCCCCGCCGGTGGGAGGCCCGCATGTGGGTGGTGCTCACCGTCGCTGCGGCTGGTGGCGTCGCCCGTGAGGTCGTGCACCCGTTCTACGAGGACGCAGCCGACGCGCTCGTGCACTGGATCGAGCTGCTGCCGTTCGCGATCCTGCTGACGTACGTGCTGGTCGCCCGGTGGAAGAAGGGCATGACCGTCCTGTGGCGGGCGACCTGGCCGGAGTGGCGCCGCGTGCTCGTCGTCGCGCCGCTCACCATGTTGGCGGCGCGGCTGCTCATCGAGGACGACGCATCGTGGAGGTGGCTCTTCGCGGGAATCGCAGCGGTCGTGGTCGCCCTCGCCGTGGCACGCGGCACCTGCGTGGTGCGTGACCGACGCCGGCGAACCGACGTGTACGGGAACGTGGCGACGGATCCGTACGCGGCGACGTCGCCGACCCGGTAGTGGGAACGACGAAACCCCCGGCCGAGGCCGGGGGTTTCAGGTGGTGGGCGATACTGGGATCGAACCAGTGACCTCTTCCGTGTCAGGGAAGCGCGCTACCGCTGCGCCAATCGCCCAGAGAGAGTTGAATTCTGGAGGTGGGGACGGGATTCGAACCCGCGTGGACGGCTTTGCAGGCCGCTGCCTAGCCTCTCGGCCACCCCACCATCGAGGTTCACGTCTCCGTGAGTACCCGAACGGTGGGATACCCTCTGGTGAGAAACCGGATCCCGAGGGATCCAGTACTCGAGCGGATGACGAGATTCGAACTCGCGACCCTCACCTTGGCAAGGTGATGCGCTACCACTGCGCCACATCCGCATGTCTGACCCGCTCTCGCGGCGACTCGTAAACTGTATCCGACTCCGACGCGTTTCTCCAAAATCCTGGGTGTTCACCGGGCGTGTCCCCCGAGTTCATGCGGATCGAGGGGCATCGCGCGCGGCTCGGACCGGCACGACGCGCGCGGAGGCACCGTCGTGTTCGGCACATGCCGCGACATCCGCTACTATCGATCCGCACGCAAGTGCAGGGGGCGATTGGCGCAGTTGGTAGCGCGCTTCGTTCACACCGAAGAGGTCATCAGTTCGAGTCTGGTATCGCCCACGTGCCCATTCAGGGCCTGAAGAACAACCAGGAGAGCCCGACGCAACCGCGTCGGGCTCTTTTCGTCCCCCAACCGGACACGACCGAACACCAGAGCAAGGGCAGCATGACCGACGTCGACCTCGAGTACGCACGCGTGCGCGCGGTGCTCGACCGCCCGACGCTGCGCCTCATGTCCCGCCCGACGAGCGCCGTCGTGCTCGCGGTGTTCCGCACGGTGTTCGACCGCGACGTGCAGTACGTCCCCGCCGACCGGATGCACCTGCAGGTCGAGGAACACGTCGCACGGCTGCAGGCGACCGGCGCCAGGGTCCCGGCGAGCGAGAACCCGCAGGACGACGACAAGCGCCCGAACGGCCGAGCGCTCTGCCGTGAGTGGGTCGCGGCGCAGTGGCTCGTCCGGTCGAACTCCCCCGGCGGCGACGAGCAGTACTCCCTCACGAGTCACGCGCTCGAAGCGCTCAGCCTCGTCGACGCCCTGTCCGCCGATCGAGCGCTGATCAGCGAGAGCCGTCTGGCGATGATCGTCGACGCGGTGCACCGGTGGGCCGCCAGGGCCGAGCCGGACCCTGACGTGCAGATCCGCCGCATCGACGCACAGATCGCCGAACTCCAGGCCGAGCGCGACCGTCTGGCGACCGGTGACGCCCCGACCACCGTCGACGACGACCGGATGCGCGACGGCTACACGAACATCACCGACCTCATCCGCCAGCTCCCGAGCGACTTCAAGCGCGTCGAGGAAGCCGTCGCGTCGATGCACCGCGAGATCGTCGAGGACTTCCGGAACGAGGTCCGTCCGATCGGCGAGATCCTCGACGACTACCTCGCCCGGACGGACACGCTCATGGAGGCCACGCCGGAGGGTCGTGCGTTCGAGGGCGCCTTCGAGCTCCTCCGCGACGACGCCCTGCTCCTGCGCCTCCGCGACGACATCGCGACGATCCTCGAGCACCCCTTCGCCGAGTCCCTCAACGCCGCGGAGCGTCGGGCGTTCCGCAACACCGTGAGCATCCTGCGGCAGGGCATCGAGGACGTCCTCGCTCAGCGTCGCCTGCTCACCGGCACGCTCCGCGACCAGATCGTCGCGCACGACGTCGTCCGCGACCGCGAGCTCGACGCGGTCCTGCGGAGCGTGAACCGTCGGCTCGCGACGCTCATGGGCGACGGCAGCGCACGCGGCACCCTCCCCCTCGAGCTCCTGCCGCCGGTGGCCGAGATCGGCACCCTGCGCGAGCGCTTCTACGACCCGGACACCGAAGCCGTCCCGCCGCCCATCGAGGAACCGGACGACGACGTCTTCGACGAGATCGACGTCGACTCCCTCCGACGTCACGGCGGACCGCTCCTGGTCGAACTCCGCGCGGCACTCCGGTTCAGCACCGCGGCCACCAGCGACGGCGCGTTCCACGAGCTCCCCCCTGAGCAGCGGCGCCCCGTCGAGCTGTTCGGGCTGGCGCACCTGCTGACCGGTCGGGACGACTTCGAGACCGCTGCCGCAGCCGTCGCGCACGAGACCGTGCGCCCGGACGGCACGGCGGTCGCCTTCACCATGCCGACGGCCGCGTTGACCCCGCGGGATCCGTCCGCAGACGACGACACCACCCTGGAGGCTCGGTGACCGACACGACGTCAGCTCCCGTCGACGAGACGGACGAGTACGACGACACCACTCCCGTGGAGCAGGACGACGAGCGTGACGAGTCCAGCTTCGCCCTCTTCGAGGGCGACGAGGGCCGGCTCGACGAGCTCCAGCGTCGCGCCTTCGTCGCGCTGCTCCGGCACTCGTACATCAGCGCGCGCACGCACGCGGACGAGTGGCGCGCGGTCCTCGACGCCGAGTACCAGCTCCGGTCGCGGCTGAACGACCTGTTCCTCGAGCTGCACGTCGACCGGGACCGCGAGGTCGCGTGGAAGCGCCAGGCCCGGTCGGAGAGCCAGCGCCGCGGCTTCCCGACGCTCCTCCGGGACGTCCCGTACACGCGCGAGGAGACGATCGTCCTCGTCTACCTCCGCATGCGACTCCGCGCAGACGCCCGACCGGGACCGGACCAGGTCGTCGTCGACCGTGCCGAGATCCTCGGGCACGTCGCCGGCTTCCGGCCCGCCACGGCGACCGACAAGACGCGCGACGAGGGCCGGGTCGCGAAGGCCATCGACCGCCTCGTGACCGCGCGGGTGCTGCTCAAGACGAGCGACCCCGACCGCTTCCGCATCGCGAGCGTCGTCGAGGTCCTGCTCCCCCTCGAGCGGCTCCTGGAACTCGACCGATGGCTGGCCAACGTGACCACCGGTGAACGCGGGCCGGAAGACGGCGACGAGCCGAGCCTCCAATCCGGAGAAGACGACGAGGAGGAGTCCGCGTGACCGACTTCCGGATGGACACCGCCGGCATGCCGGCGCTCTTCGACACCGTCGCGCAGTGGCGCGCCGAATCCATGCAGGTCGTCAACTGGGGCGGCTTCCACGGCCACCGCCGTGTCGAGCTGTCCGGCGCCGCGACGCTCATCTCCGGTGCCTCCGGAACCGGCAAGTCGACGCTCATGGACGCGTACCTGGCCGTGATGATGCCGTCCGACGTGCCGTTCAACGGCGCCTCGAACGACGCGACCACCGGGCGGGCGCGGAGTGCGGACCAGCGGAACCTGCTGACGTACCTGCGCGGCAAGGTCGACTCCCGGCGGGACCCGGAGTCCGGTGCCCTCCGTGACGTGAACCTCCGTGGTGACGAGACGGCGACGTGGGGCGCGGTCGCCGTCACGTTCCGGAACGACGACGAGCGACAGTTCACGGTGTTGCGCGCGTACATCGTGCCGAAGCGTGCCCGCGGCGTCGGCGACATCCAGATGACCATGGCGACCGTGGACGACGACTTCGACCTGCGTCGGCTCGAGGACTTCGTACCGTCCCGGTTCAGCCACCTCGAGCTCACCGGACGCGTGCCGGGGCTCGTCATCCGCGACACCTACCAGGAGCTCGCGTACACGCTGCAGGCGCGGCTCGGGATCGGCGACTCCGGCGGCGGCAACCGCGCGATGCGCCTGCTCGCGCGCATCCAGGCCGGGCAGCACATGCCGACGGTCGACTCGCTGTACAAGTCGCTCGTGCTCGAGACCCCCGGCACGTACGAGGCAGCCGACCGCGCCCTCGCACACTTCGCCGCGCTCGACGAGGCGTACGAGGCGATGGACACCGAGGAGCGCAAGGTCGCGATCCTCTCCCCCATCACCGAGCTGCACCTGGAGATCGAGCGGTCCCGCGCCGCCGCCGAGGCCCTCGACGGCATCGCCACCGGGTCGGAGGTGTCCCCGTTCGCGCACTGGACGGCCACCAGGAAGCGTGCGCTGCTCGACGACGAGGTCGACCGCAACTCGCGCTCCCGGACCGTCGCACGCGCCGAGGTCGAGGCGGCATCCGCCCGCCACGCCGCGGTCGAGATCGAGCTGCGGGAGGCCGAGGCACGACTCCGGGACTCCGGCGGCAACGCGCTCGCCCAGCTCGAGGACCGCATCGACCGCGGCACGCGCGAGCGCGAGGTCGTGCTCCGTGCACGCGAGGCGTTCGAGTCACGGACCGCACTGCTCGGCGAGATGCCGACGACCGAGACCGCCTTCGGCGCGGCCCAGCGGGACTCGCACGAGTTCCTCGGCACGTTCGGTGCCACCCGCGCCGCGCTCGACGAGCGTCGGGACGCCCTGACGCGGGAGGAGTACCCGCTCCTCGACCGTGAGCGGTCGCTGCGTCAGGAGCGCCAGTCGCTCGAGCACCGGCAGGGTGCGATGCCGCTGCCGATGCACGAGGCACGGGTGGCGATGGCGAACGCCGCCGGCATCGACCCGTCGTCGCTGCCCTTCGTCGCCGAGCTGCTCGACGTCCTCCCCGGTGAGGAGCGCTGGCGCACGGCGATCGAGTCGGTGCTCGCGCCCGTCGCCCGCACGCTGCTCGTCGACCAGGACCAGCTCGACTCCTTCAGCGCAGCCATCGACTCGCTGCGCATCGGGGTGCGGGTGCAGTTCGAGGGCGTCCCGTCCGGTCCGCACCTGGACCTCGACGGCGATGCGTCGATGGTGTCCGGCAAGCTCGCGATCAAGGACTCCCCCTTCAGCACGTGGGTCCGCTCGCGCATCGAGTCCGACCGGATCGACGCCCGCTGCGTGTCCTCCGCCGCCGAACTGGGTGGTGGCGGCCGGCGGGTGACCGAGTCCGGGCAGCTCCGCGACGGCCGGCGTGGCGCGCACGGCGACCGTCGCCAGGCGAACGTCATCGGCTTCACGAACGAGGCGCGCGTCGTCGCCGTCGAGACCGAACTCGCCTCCATCGCCGAGGACCTCACCACGCTCGAGGCCCGCCGGACCGACGTCGCGCAGGACATCGCGGCGCTGGAGGCCCTCCGCGCGGCCCACCAGCACCGGGTCGACACGACGTGGGAGAGCATCGACGTCGCCGGCGTCGACGCGTCGCTGACGCGCCTGGCCGAGGAACGGGAGGCCGTGCTCGCCGCCGACGACGGGCTGCGGACGCTCCGGGCGTCCGTCGCGAAGCTGCGTGCGGCACTCGACGAGGCCTCCGACCGTCGATCGGCCGCGCGGCTCACGGTCACGCGGCTCGAGGAGCGCCACGCGGTGCTCGTCGACGGGCAGGACGCGGCCGCCGAGATCCTCGAGCGCTTCGAGTCCTCGCCGGCCGCGGTGCCGGACGAGGAACAGGCGCACCTGCTCGAGGAGACGTTCGAGGAGGTCGGCGCACCGGACACGGTCGACGGGTTCGACGACGCGACGAAGCGACTGCGCCGGCGACTCGAGGAACGGCTCTCGCAGGCGCTCGACGGTGCGGCATCGGCATCCAACGCCATGACGTTGACCTTCCAGCGCTACCAGGACGCGTGGCACGACCCGAACCTCGGCACCGGTGTCGCGTCGTACCCGGACTACCGCGCGATCCTCGACCAGATCGTGGCGACGGGCCTGCACGCACGCCGCAGCGAGTGGCGTCGACGGCTGTCGCAGTGGAGCGGCGAGGACCTCGTCCCGCTCGCCGGGGCGTTCGACCGCGCGGTCGTCGAGATCGAGGAGCGGCTGGAGCCGGTCAACGAGATCCTCCGCGACCTGCCGTTCGGTGCGAACCGGGACCGCCTGAAGATCGTCATCCGCCGGGTCACGCGCGAGGACGTCTCGCAGTTCCGCCGCGAGCTCCGTGCACTGTCCGCCTCGGTCGACGCGGAGCTCACCGACGACGTGCTCGAGACCCGGTTCCGACGGCTCCGGCGCTTCATGGCGGTCATCCGCGTGGACGCCGACGCCCCGCGCGGCCGGACGACCCAGCGTGACGCCGTGCTCGACGTCCGTCGGCACATGGAGATCACCGCCGTGCGGTACGACACCGAGGGCAACGACCTCGGCGTGTACTCGTCCCTCGGCGACAAGTCCGGTGGCGAGACGCAGGAGCTCGTCGCGTTCATCGTGGGAGCGGCGCTCCGCTACCAGCTCGGCGACGAGACCCGGCCCCGGCCGCGGTTCGCGCCGGTGTTCCTCGACGAGGCGTTCATCAAGGCGGACTCGGAGTTCGCCGGGCGTGCCGTGACGGCGTGGCTCCGGCTCGGGTTCCAGCTCGTGGTCAGTGCACCGCTCGACAAGGTCACGGCGCTCGAGCCCTCGATGGAGCGGCTGCTGTCGATGCGCAAGCACCCCGACACCGGCCACTCGTCCATCACCGAGATCGTGCGCGTCCCGTCGTCACGGTAGCGTGGCGGCGTGATCTGGAACCGGAGACGCCGACCGAGCGACGACGACCTGCGCGGACCCGGCGGGGCGGGGCTCGGGATCGGCGCACTGGTCCGCGTGGTGGACACCACCGAGGGCGGCGAGCAGTGGGTCGAGGCGGACGGCAGCCCGGAACCGATCGGCCTCATCGTCGCGCCGGGCGGCAACCAGATCGTCGGGTACCCCGGCGTCGGTGAGCCGCTGTCGTGGACCGTCGCGTTCGACGAGCCCGTGTACACGAAGGACGGCCGCGGCCCCTTCGAGCGCGCGACCGTCCTGAGTCGTCAGCTGGTGCCGGTGGAGGCCTAGTACTCCTCGGAACCGCTCTTCATCATGGCGCTGATGGCCATGCACGTGAACACACCACCAACGACGCCGATGCCGATGACGACTGCTCCGACGAGCTCCAGCATGTGATCTCTCCTCGTTCAGGGGGCCGTTGTCCAGCGGGTCGCTGTGGCCACGTCCAGGCTATCGGATCCCGCGCATCAGGCGGAGCACCGGGCGGGCGGACACGAGGAGCAGCACACCGACCGCGACGGCGACGAGGCCGAGGATCGCGAAGTACGGCGCTTCGTTCTCCGGGTCGTAGTACTTCGACAGCACGCCCGTCACCGCGGTGCCGAGCGACACCGACAGGAAGAACAGGGCGACCATCTGCGTCTGGAACTTCGGCGGGGCGAGCTTCGTCGCGACGGACTGCCCGATCGGGGACAGCAGGAGTTCCGCGATCGTGAAGACGAGCAGGATGCCGACGAGCACGAGCACGGGCGTGCCGTTCTGCCCGGTGCCGACGAAGGGCAGGAAGAGCAGGAACGCGATGCCCATGATCCCGGTGCCGAGCGCGAACTTCGTCGGGGTGGACGGCTGGCGGTCGCCGAGCTTGGTCCACATCGCCGCGAAGACGCCGGACAGGACGATGATCATGATCGGGTTGATCGACTGCACCCACGACACCGGCATCTCCCACCCGAAGATGCTCCGGTCGAGGCGCTGGTCGGAGTAGATCGTCACGACGGTGAACTGCTGCTGGTAGAGCGACCAGAACACGGCGCTGCCGATGAACAGCGGGATGAAGGCGAACACCCGGGAGCGCTCGTCCTTCGTGAGCCCGCTCGACAGGATCACGACGAAGTAGACGATCGTCGCGACGATGACGATGCCGACCACGACGAGCGGCAGGTTGTCGACGTTGAGCAGCCCCGTCAGGACGGCCACGACGACGATCGCGAGGCCGACGAGCACGAGCACCCCGACCATCGGGTACCGGCGCTTCTCGAGCGGGTTCGTGACGTGCCGGACGCTCTCGGGCAGCTTGCCGCGCCGGATGCCGTACTGGACCAGGCCGGCCGCCATGCCGACGGCGGCCAGACCGAAGCCGAAGTGGAAGCCGAGGGACGACTGCAGCAGTCCGGTGAGGATCGGACCGAAGAACGCGCCGATGTTGACGCCGAGGTAGTACAGCGAGAACCCGGCGTCGCGACGCGGGTCCTCCTTCGAGTACAGCCCGCCCACGATGGTGGTCGCCGTGGCCTTGAGTCCGCCGGACCCGAGCGCGATGAGCACCAGGCCGACGCCGACGCCGGTGACGCCCGGCAGCACGGCGAGGGCGATGTGTCCGCACATCACGACGATGGCGCTCGCGAACAGCGTCCGGTCCGCTCCGATCAACCGGTCGGCGATCCACGCCCCGATGATCGTGAAGAGGTAGACGGCACCGCCGTACGCCCCCATGATCCCGGTCGCGACGTGCTCGTCGATGCCCAGGCCGCCCCGCGAGACGGTGTAGTACATGTAGATGAGGACGATGCCCTGCATCCCGTAGAACGAGAACCGCTCCCAGAGCTCGACCGCGAACGGTGTGGACAGCTCGAAGGGCTGACCGAAGAACGTCCGCGCGTGCTGCTGCGTGTCGTGCCCGGGGGCAGAGGTGCCTGACATGGCGGCCAGTCTGCCCCGCATCCGGGGGGCGCGCCCAATCGTCGAGTGGTCCTCAGAGCATGCGCTTGCGATGCGATTGGAGGGTTCCCACCACCCCTCCGCTCCGTCACGTGCGCCGTGTTGTCGGCCGCGCACGGCTCTCGTGCGGCACTCGGCCCGGGTGCCTAGGTTGGAACGGCAACACCAGCAGCACGAGGACAGAGCAGTTCAGGAGAGCGCACGATGGTCGACACCGCACCCGTCACGAGCACCGGCAGCACCGGCAGCGCAGGCAGTACCGGCAGCGCAGGGGCCCCGAAGGCCGACGCCGCCGGAGACCCGGCCGCCGGCACCCCGAAGGCGGGCACCGACACGGACGTGCGCATCGACGTCGACCTGCTCGCGGAGCACCTGCTCGGCCGCTGGGCCGAGGACCGCCGCATCTCCCGCCGCCTGGTCCGCGACCCCGCCCTGCACAAGGTCGAGGGGCTCACGATCGCCGAACACCGCGCCCGCGCGTTCGACCAGCTCCGCATCCTGCAGGAGAACGGCGCCATCCAGCGTCCCTACCCGCCGGAGCTCGGCGGCCAGGACAACCACGGCGGCAACCTGGCGGCCTTCGAGGAACTGACCACCGCCGACCCGTCGCTCCAGATCAAGGCCGGCGTGCAGTGGGGGCTCTTCGGCTCCGCGGTCCACCACCTCGGCACCGAGCGGAACCACCGCGAGTTCCTTCCCGGCATCATCGCGTTCGACGTCCCCGGGTGCTTCGCCATGACCGAGACCGGCCACGGCTCCGACGTGCAGAACATCGCGACGACGGCGACCTACGACCCGGACACGCAGGAGTTCGTCGTGCACACGCCGTTCCGCGGTGCGTGGAAGGACTACATCGGCAACGCCGCACTGCACGGCAGGGCCGCGGTCGTGTTCGCGAAGCTCGTCACCCAGGGCGTCGACCACGGCGTGCACGCCTTCTACGTGCCGCTCCGCGACGACGACGGCGAGTTCCTGCCGGGTGTCGGTGGCGAGGACGACGGCGTCAAGGGCGGCCTGAACGGCATCGACAACGGCCGACTGCACTTCGACCACGTCCGGATCCCCCGCACGAACCTGCTGAACCGCTACGGCGACGTCGCCGAGGACGGCACGTACTCGTCGCCGATCGAGTCCCCCGGTCGTCGGTTCTTCACGATGCTCGGCACCCTCGTGCAGGGCCGTGTCTCGCTCGACGGCGCAGCGGTGGTGGCGCAGAAGATCGGCCTGCAGATCGCGCTCACGTACGCGATGCAGCGCCGGCAGTTCCCCACCGGCGGCGGTGAGGAGGGCGTCCTGCTCGACTACGGTCGCCACCAGCGTCGGCTCATCCCCCGACTCGCGACGGTGTTCGCGCAGTCGTTCGCACACGAGAAGCTCCTGCGCACGTTCGACGACGTCTTCAGCGGCCGACTGGACACCCCGGAACGCCGCGAGGACCTGGAGACCGAGGCGGCCGCGTTCAAGTCGATGTCGACCTGGTACGCGCTCGACACCCTGCAGGAGTGCCGCGAGGCCTGCGGCGGTGCCGGCTTCCTCGCCGAGAACCGGCTCACGAGCCTCCGCGCCGACCTCGACGTCTACGTGACGTTCGAGGGCGACAACACCGTGCTCCTCCAGCTCGTCGGCAAGCGCCTCCTCACCGAGTTCCGCAAGCAGGCACCGCGCGACGCCGCGTCGACCGCGAAGTTCGTCGCCGCCCAGGTCGGCACGAAGCTCGCCGACGCGAGCGGCATCCGTCGCCTCGGGCAGACCGCGAAGGACCGCGGGTCCCTCGCCGCCAGCGTGGCCGACCTCCGTGACCCCGCGACGCAGCGCGACCTGCTCAGCGGCCGCGTGGACACGATGGTCGCCGAGATCGGCATGCGGCTGAACACCGCGGGCAAGGACCGTGCACGCCAGGCCCTGCTCCTCAACCGGTCGCAGCACGAGCTCATCGAGGCGTCGAAGGCGCACGCGGAGCTCATGCAGTGGGAAGCGTTCACCGACGCCATCGAGGAGGTCCCGGTGGGCGACACCCGCCGCGCGCTGGTCTGGCTCCGCGACCTGTTCGCGCTCGGGCTGCTCGAACAGCACCTCGAGTGGTACCTCCTGCACGGACGGCTGTCCGCACAGCGTGCCCGTGCGGTGTCGGCGTACATCGACCGGCTCATCGCCCGGATCCGTCCGCTCGTCCCCCAGCTCATCGAGTCGTTCGGCTACGAGCCGGAGCACGTCCGCGCGCCGATCGCCCTCGGCGCGGAGCAGCGGCGCCAGGACGAGGCCCGTGCCTGGTTCGCCGCTGAGCGCGCCGCGGGACGACTGCCGGAACAGGAGAAGAAGCCCCGTCCGTGATCAACCTCAGTGGGTTGATCTTGGCATTATCAACCTTGTATGGTTGATCGCGGAGGTGGCCATGTACGCACTCACCGTCGACCAGGTCGACAGTCGGCACGGCGACGACCGCGTCGAGGGGGCCATGCGCGAACTCCTCGGCACGCTCGACGACGTCGTGCTCGCACCCGAACGCACCGCCGGCGACGAGTTCCAGCTGCTGACGAGCTCGCCGGAGACCACCCTCGACGCACTGCTGCGGCTGACCAGGACCGGTGGGTGGAGCATCGGCATCGGCATCGGCGACGTGGACGAGCCACTGCCCGCCTCCACCCGAGCCGCCTCCGGTTCCGCGTTCATCCGCGCACGCGACGCCGTGGAGCGGGCGAAGCGCAGCCCGGAGCACCTCGCGGTCGAGATCGACCCGGATCGGCGACTGCGGGGGAACGACGTCGAGCCGATCCTCCGACAGACCGTGCGGCTCCGTTCCCGACGATCGCCGGAAGGCTGGCAGCTCGCCGACCTGCTCGCGAAGGGGGTGTCGCGTCCCGATGCCGCCGAGGCGCTCGGCATCACCCCCCAGGCGGTCGCGAAACGGTTCGCCGCAGCGGACCTGCGTGACGAGGACGTCTTGCACGCAGCCCTCGTCCGGCTGCTCGCGGACGCGGACGAACCGGCATGAACGGCGTGGAAGCAGCCTGGATCGGCTTCGTGGTCGTCACGCTCGCGGCCGCCGTCTTCTCCGTGCTCCCCCGGCTCGGCCCCGTGGTCCGCGCGGTACCCGCCGCGGTCATCGTGCTCGGCGCACTCCTCCTGACGGCCTTCGACGTGCGACCGGAGCCGCCGTCCACGGTGCTCGGCACCCTCGCGGCGTTGAGCGTCGCGCTCCTCGGCATCGTTTCGGGCAGCGCCGTCACGAACGCTGCGCTCCGGCTCTCGACGCGGACCACGATCCCCGCCGGGACGCACGGCGGCATCCTCGTGGTCGCGTCGGGCGGTCCCAGCGCGCGCGGCGCCACCGCGACGGGAGCGACGCCGACGACGCGGGAGGTCCTCCGTGGTGGTGCCGCCATCGGGGACCTCGAGCGCTTCGCCGTGATCGGGGCGGCGGCCATCGGTCACCTGGAGCTCATCGCGGCGGTGATCGCGATCAAGGGGCTCGGCCGGTTCTCCGAGCTCGACAGTGCCGAGGCGCGGGAACGCTTCATCGTCGGCACCCTGACGAGCATGCTCTGGGCGGGCGCGGCAGCGGCGGCGGTCCTGCTCCCCTGAGCGTCAGTCCGCCGACGAGGACGAGGAGGACGGCGACGACGAGCCGGCTCCGCCGCCGAGCGCCTCGCGCAGTCGCGCCTCGGCGTCGTCGGACGCGGTCTGCGTCGCCTCCACGTTGGCCTCGGCGACGGCTCGGACGACCTCTTCACGCTGGATCTTCACGCCCCGGGGTGCATCGATCCCGATGCGCACGCCGTCGCCGCGGGAGTCGAGCACCGTGATGACGATGTCGTCCCCGATGAGGATCCGCTCGCCGACCTTCCGCGTGAGTACCAGCACCCGCACAGCCTAGCGACCGCCGGAAGCAATCCGTCAGAGCACGCGGACCGGCAGGCCGAGTTCGTGCACGGAGTCCGGCGTCGCGGTCTCGGACGCCCCGATCGACAGCACGCCGGCCACGGTCACCGCGGCCGCCACCGACGACACCATCGCCCGGCTGTCCTCGGTCTTCCGCCCGGCGTCGACGACGACCCACACCTGGTCGGGCACCAGACCGTCGAGCGTGCGGCGGTCGTCCCACGTCGCGACACCGAGCAGCGCGTACCCCTCGCGGACGCCGTCGGCCCTGGCGAGGATCCCGCCACGGCGATCGCTGGCGTCGGTCGCGCGGAGGTCGTGCCGCGCCGCGAACAGGCCGGCGGCGGCGTCGACGTCCCCGGCACGGCCGACGAGGACGACGAGGTCACCGTCCGCCGACAGCACGGCCGGCACCGACGGCCGCCCCGCGGCCAGCGCGCGTCGCGACCCGGCCGAGTCGACGTCGGTGACGGTGGACGGGCCTCCCGGCACCGCCGCGGCACCGGCCTGGAGGCTCGGATCGCCCCCCACGGGACGACCGGTGCCCGCCACGGGGCCGGGTGCGATGCCGTCGGCGACGAACCCGTCGAGCACCGACGCGAACGCGTCGGCACGCGTCGACGACGTGCCGTCGGCGGCGGCGATGCGGGCCTCGGCCTCGTCGGCGTCCGCCAGCAGGGCGGCGATCCCGACGCGCACGGCCGGGCCGTCGGCGATCGCGACCCGCGCCGTCGGGACGTCGGTCGTGTCGAGCACCTCGACGGTCGCCTCGACGTGCGCACGCCGGAACAGTCCGCCGATCCCGCCGCTCGTGACCTTCTCGGCCGAGACGATCCTCGCTGCGGGGCCGAACTCGGCGCGGACGGCGTCGCGGACGTCGTCGAGCGTCGCGGCGCTACGCTGCAATCGGGTCGGCGGCACGGACCACTCCCACGGTCTCGATGGTGGATCCCGCTGCCGTGGCCTCCTGGTACGAGAGCACGGGCAGGCCGTTCGACTGCGCGGACACCATCCGGTGCACGGCCGGGCGGAGCTGCGGTGCGCAGACGAGCACGGCGGACAGGCCCTGCTCCTCGACGTTCCGCACGGCGTCGCGCACCGAGCCCAGGACCTGCTCGATGCGGTGCGCGTCGAGGACGATCTGGGTCCCCTGCTCGGACGGCCGGAGCCCCTCGAGCATCGACTGCTCGAGCAGCGGGTCGATCATGATGACGCGGAGCACGCCCTCCTCGAGGTGGCGTGCGGGCAGTGCCGGGCCGAGCGCGGCGCGTGCGGCCTCGACGAGCCCCTCCGGGTCGGTCGAGACCTTCGCGCGGAGCGTCAGCGCCTCGCAGATCCGGCCGAGGTCGTTGATCGGGACGCGCTCGACGAGCAGCCCCTGCAGGACGCGCTGGAGCTCGGCCATCGAGAGCATCCCCGGGACGAGTTCCTCCACCGCGGCGGGGTTGACCTGCTTCACGCCCTCCGTGAGGACCTTGACGTCCTCGCGCGTGAGCAGGCGTGCGGCGTTGTCGCCGATGACCGCCTGCAGGTGGGTGACGAGGACGGAGACCCGGTCGATCACGGTGGCGCCGGTCATCTCCGCGGCGTGCCGGAGCTCGGCGGGGACCCACTTGCCCGCGAGCCCGAACACCGGCTCGACGGTGGCGTCGCCGGGGAGTCCGTCGAGCTGGTCGCCGAGCGCCAGGACGCTCCGTGCCGGAGCCGTGCCACGACCGGCCTCGACGCCGGCGATCCGGATCGCGTACGTCGACGGCGGCAGGTCGATGCTGTCCCGGGTGCGGACCGGCGGCACCACGACGCCCAAGTCCATCGCGATCTTCCGGCGGAGTGCCCGGACGCGACCGAGCAGGTCGTCCGACGCGCCGGACACCATGTCGACGAGATCGGGCGCCAGCAGGATCTCGAGGGCGTGCACGCGCATCTGCTCGACGAGGTCCTCCGGGGTGTCACCGGCGGGTGCGGCGGCTTCGAGGGCCTGCTGCTGCTCCGCCTGCTGCTCGGCACGGGCAGCGTTCCGCCCGATGCGCCAGCCCGTGAAGAGGAGTGTCGCGCCGACGAGCAGGAACGGCAGGATCGGCATGCCGGGGATGAACCCCATCGCGATCGCGGCCACACCGGCGATCATGAGCGCGTTCTTGGACTGCCCGAGCTGCGTCGCCGCCGACGAGCCCATCTCGGACTCGGCGCCCGAGCGGGTCACGATCATGCCGGTCGAGACGGCCATCAGGAGCGCGGGGATCTGCGTGACGAGCCCGTCGCCGATCGTCAGGATGCCGTACTTCGACAGCGCGTCCGTGATCGACAGCCCGTTCTGCAGCATCCCGATCGCGATGCCGCCGATCAGGTTGATGACGATGATCAGGATGCCGGCGATCGCGTCGCCCTTGACGAACTTCGACGCACCGTCCATCGCGCCGTAGAAGTCGGCCTCGGCGGAGACCGCCGCACGACGCTCCTTCGCCTGCACGTCGGTGATGAGCCCGGCGTTCAGGTCGGCGTCGATCGCCATCTGCTTGCCGGGCATCGCGTCGAGGGTGAAGCGCGCTCCGACCTCGGCGACGCGCTCGGCGCCCTTCGTCACGACGACGAACTGGATGACGACGAGGATCAGGAAGATCACCGCGCCGATGATGATCGAGCCGGAGACCGCGACGTGGCCGAACGCCTGGATGACGTCGCCGGCGAAGCCCTCGCCGAGCACGAGCCGCGTCGAGGCGACGTTGAGCCCGAGCCGGAACAGCGTCGCGACGAGCAGCAGCGACGGGAACACCGAGAAGTCGAGCGGCTTCTTCACGAACAGCGTCGTGAGCAGGATCACCAGCGCCAGCAGGATGTTGCAGATGATCAGGAAGTCCAGCAGGAAGGACGGCACCGGCAGGATCAGCAGCAGGATGATGCCGACGATGAAGACCGGGACGGCGAGCTTCGGCAGGTCCTTGCGGTTCATGCTGGCACCTCTTCGGGAGACGGGGTCGTGCGGGGCGTGCGGAGCCTGCGGGGGCGGAGGTCCCCGGTGAGGGTCGCCGGATCGAGGACGGTGGCGACCTCGTCCGGCGTCGTGGGCCGAGGCGGCGCGTGCGTCCCGGCGGCGGCACCCTTCGCCTTGAGCGCCATCACGAAGGAGAGCACCCGGGCGACCGGCGTGTAGAGGTCGACGGGGACCTCCTGCCCGAGCTCGCACGCGGCGTGCAGGGCACGGGTCAGTGGGACGTCGCGGACGATCGGCACCCGGGCCTCCAGCGCTCGGTCACGGATGAGCGACGCGACGGGACCCGCCCCCTTCGCGACGACGCGCGGTGCGGACTTGCCCGGCTCGTACTTGAGCGCGACGGCGTAGTGCGTCGGGTTCGTCATCACGACGTCCGCGGTGCCGATCGACTGGATCATCCGGTTCCGGCTCATCGCGAGCTGCCGGGAGCGCCGTTGGCCCTTGACGAGCGGGTCGCCCTCTGCGGTCTTGTTCTCGTCCTTGACCTCGCGCTTGGTCATCATGGTGCGCTTGCGGTTCCGGCGGATCACGACGAACACGTCGAGCGCGGCGAGGACCAGACCGGCGGCGATGGCCGCGCGCAGCAGGGTTCCCGCACCCGCACCGGCGGCAGCCAGCACCGCGGACAGGGGCAGCGAGCCGCTCGTCATGAGCACGGGGACGAGCCCCTGGACGGCGAACCAGAGGACGAGGCCGACGACCGCGGTCTTCACGAGGGCCTTCACGCCGTTCCAGAGCGCCTGGGTGCCGAACACCCGCTTGATGCCCTGCACGGGGTCGAAGTGCTCCGGCGTCGGGGCCAGGGACCGGAAGTGCACGCCACCTTGCGCGACGGCGGCCGCGGTGACGCCGACGAGGACCACGAGGAGCATCGGGCCGAGCGTCGCGGCGATGGAGCCCATCGCCTCGTCGAACACCCCGCGCATGGTGCCGATCGTCGGGTCGGCGATGACGACGCGCACGGCGTCCAGCTGCGCCTGCCCGGCTGCTGCCGCCTTGCCGATGGTCGCCGGCACCATGAGTGCGGCGACGGCGATGCCGATCCACGCGCCGAGGTCCTGGGAGCGGCCGAGCTGACCCTTCCTGTGGACCTCCTTCATCCGCTTGGCGGTGGCCTTCTCGGACTTCTCACCGGAGTCGGACATGCTCACCCCCTCCCCGTGATCGCTTGCACGGCGTCACCGGTCAGCGACGAGACGATCGACGGCAGCGCCATGAACAGCGCACCGGCGAAGATCACGGTCAGGCCGATCTTGATCGGGAAGCCCATCTGGAAGGCGTTGAGCGCCGGTGCCACACGGGTCAGGAGCCCGAGGCCGACGTCGGCGAGGAACAGGACGACGACGAGCGGGCCGGCGATCTGCAGCGTCGCGAGGAACATCTGCGACAGCGCCGTGACGAGCACGGACGCGACCCCGCCGAGCGCGAAGGAACCGTCCACGAGCGGCACCGCGTCGAACGACCGGACGAGTCCGGCGACGATGAGCTGGTACCCGCCGGACGCGAACAACAGCGCGAGCGCCGCCATCTGGAACAACCGGGTGAACTGCGCGCCGTTCACCTGCGACTGCGGGTCGTACGCCTGCGCGAGCGTGAACCCGCCGAACAGGTCGATGAGCGCGCCGGCGGACTGCACGGCCGCGAACACGAGGTACACCAGGAAGCCGAGCACCAGACCGACGACGAGCTGTGTGACGAGGGCGATGACGAACGCCCCGGTGTCGAGCGATTCGTACCCGGCGGTGACGCGCGGCGCGACGCCGACGGCGAGACCGAGCGCCAGGATGACCTTCACGGTCGCAGGGAACGCCTTGTACGAGAACGGCGGCGCGATCACGAAGAACGCGATCATCCGGACGCCGGCGAGCATGGTGCCCTCGAGCGAGTCGAAGTCGATGGCGAGCTCCATCAGCCCACCCCGAGGAGCTTCGGGATCTGGTCGAACGCGAAGTGCGTGAACGCGACCATCTCCGAGATCATCCAGTTGCCGCAGACGACCAGCGCGACGGCGACCGCCAGGGCCTTCGGCACGAACGAGAGCGTGACCTCCTGGATCTGCGTGACCGACTGGAACAGCGAGATCGCGAAGCCCACGACGAGCGACGTCACGAGGACGGGTGCTGCGAGCTTGCCCGCGACCATGAGGGCCTGCAGGACGAGATCGATGACGGCTTGCTGGTCCACTAGTGCACCACCTGGTAGCTCTCGATGAGCGACTTGATGATGAGCCCCCACCCGTCGACGAGCACGAACAGCAGGATCTTGAACGGCAGCGAGATCATCACCGGCGGGAGCATCATCATGCCCATCGACATGAGCGCCGCGGAGACGACGAGGTCGATGACGAGGAACGGGATGAAGATGACGAACCCGATGATGAACGCGCTGCGGAGCTCGGAGATGATGAACGCCGGGATGACGGTCGTCATCGGCACGTCGGCCATCGTCTTCGGGTTGCCCTGACCGGCAGCGCGGGTGATGAGCGCGACGTCCTCCTCGCGCGTCTGGTGCAGCATGAACGTCCGGAGCGGCTTCGTGCCGATGTCGACGGCCTGCTGGAAGTCGATGTGGCCCGCCAGGTAGGGCTGGAGCGCGTCGTCGTTGATGTGCCCGATCACCGGCGCCATCACGAACAGCGACAGGAACAGCGCCAGGCCAGCGAGCACCTGGTTCGGCGGGATCGACTGCAGCGCGAGCGCGTTCCTGGTCATCGCGAGGACGACGAAGATCTTCGTGAACGACGTCATCATCAGCATCAGCGCCGGGGCGACGCTCAGCAGCGTGATCCCGATGAGCGTCACGACGGCCGAGGACGGCTGCCCGTCCGGCCCGTTCACGCTGACGGAGAACCCGCCGGTGGACGGCGACGCCGGCGCGGAGGGCGTGGCCGGCGCGGTCGGCTGGACGACCCCGGTCGCGTGTGCGCCGGTCGCGGTGAGCATGAGGAACCCGGCGACCATCGCCAGGCCGAGCAGGACCAGCAGGACGAGGCGCCCGGTGCGCGCGGCGGTCACCCGGCCCGCCGGGAACGGAGGGCGGCGGCGGCCTGCCGCCAGGTGTCGGCGGACAGGATCGACCCCTGGAGCTGCGCGGACGTCGGGACCGCACGGCGGTCACGGTTCCGGGGGCGCAGGGGCAGGTCGGACGGGAGGCTCGTGGCGGCGTCGGTCTGCACGGCCAGTTCCTGACGGAACTGCTCCGCCGACGGGGTCGGACGCACGGGCAGCGCGACCGGACCGGTCACGATCGTGAGTTCCGGCGCGGGTGCCTCGCCGCTGGTGAGCAGGCTGACGCCGTGCTCGGTCACGCCGAGCACGAGGCGCTCCCCCTCGACGTCCACGACGACGACGCTCGCCTTGCCGCCGATGCCCTGTCGGGCGACGACCTCCACCGCGGCGGACCGACGTCCGCGCGGCTTCTTCCCCGCGCCGAACTGGCCCTTCGACACGCGGCGGTGCAGCACCCACATCAGGGCGAGCACGACGCCGAGCGAGAGCGCGACGCGGAGGGTGATGACGAGCGTGTCCACGTCGGGTCAGAGGCTTTCGGCGACGTCGAGGATCTTCGTGATGCGGACGGCGTAGTCCTGGTCGACGACGACGACCTCGCCGTGCGCGATCAGCCGGCCGTTCAGCAGCACGTCGGCGGGCGCACCGGCGGAGCGGTCGAGTTCGACGACGGCGCCCGGTTCCATGCCGAGCACGTCGCGGACGGACATCCGGGTGCGACCGATCTCGACCGTCAGGGTCATCTCGACGTTGTTGATCCGGCCGAGGTTGCCGGCGGGGATCGACACGTGCTGCACGGGCGCGGCGCCGACGGTGCCGTTCTCGCGGATGCGGATGCCGAACCAGCCGCCGGGGAGCCCGCCGGCGGTGAGCTCGAACACCACGGTGTCCGGGTCGGCGAACAGCGACGCGGCGGACTCACGACGGGCCTCGCCGAGGACGCCGACACCGAGCGCCGACACCGCGCCCTCGAGCGACGGACGGAGCACGTCGGTGACCGCCACGAGGCCGTGGTCGGTGCCGCCGGCGGCGGCGATCTGGTCCAGGTCGGTGAGGACCACCGCGAGGTCCGCGGACAGCCCGCCGACGAAGGACGCGACCACACCGTCGACCGCAGCCTCCAGGACGGCGGCGTTCGGGCCTCCCGGCAGTGCCAGCGCGCGGAGGGGCGCCGCCGTCGGGAGCTGCGCGACGAGTGCCTCGGCGGCACCGGTGTGGAGGGTGGTGGTGGCGGTCATGCGGGGAGCTCCGATGTGGTGGTGACGACGATGCCGGCGAGGCGCGAGCCGTTCGCGCCGACGGCGGCGGTGCCGACGGGCTCGCCGTCGACCGCGATGGTGAGGGGACGGTGCTGCGGGTGCGGCAGCGGCAGCAGGTCGCCGACGGCGAGGCGCAGGACCTGCGACGGCAGGACGGCGGCCGGGGCGAAGCGCAGCGAGACGCCGACGGGGACGCTCGCGAGCTGGGCGTCGAGGAGCACGCGGGCGTCGGCGGACGACACGGTGGCCGCGGCCTCGCCGAGCTGCGGGAGCACGGCCTCGGCCGGCAGGGCGAGCGTGCCGGGGGCGATGCGGTCGCCGACGCGGATCTCGAAGGACGCCACGATCATCAGGTCGCCCTTCTGCGCGGCCTGGGCGAACTGCGAGTTGTACTGGAACCCGCCGACGGTGACGTCGTGCGTGAGGAGCCCGCCGAACGAGTACCGGAGGTCGTCGAGGGCGTCCTCGATGATCTTCCGGACGAGCGCCTGCTCGATCGGGGTGAAGGTACGGTCGGGCGCCGGCAACGGCTTCGAGGCGCCGAGCGCGTGTGACACCCACGTCAGGGCGGCGTCGAGCGGGACCTGCAGCACGCCCTTCGGGGTCGTGTCGGCGATCGGCAGCAGCGCCATGCCCGTGAGCGCCGGCAGGGACGCGGCGTACTCGTCGTACGTCATCATCTGGACCTGCTCGCACGTGACCTGGCTGACCACGCGGACCTTGGCGGTCAGCTGGGTGCCCCACTGCCTGGCGAAGGTCTCGAAGGCGAGCTCGAGGACCCGCGCGTGCTCGCGGGCGAGCGTCGACGGGCGCGCGAAGTCGTACACCTCGGGCGCTGGCAGGGTCTCGGTCACGGGTGGGTCTATCGGGTCGACCCGTCCCACCCGTCAGTGCTGTGCCCACTTCTGGGGGCCGGAGGGCGTCAGCCGGATCGCGCCCCGTCCTGCGCCTTCGCCAGCGCCGGCATCAGCGCGCTGACGTCCTGGTCGGCGTTCGACAGCACCACGATGTCGACGCGTCGGTTCAGCGCGAGGTCCTGGTCGGTGCTCCCCTTCGCGAGCGGCCGACTCGACCCGAACCCGACGCTCTGGATCCGGTCGGCCGGCATGCCTCCCCGCTCCACCAGGTCGCGGAGGACCCCGGTCGCACGGGCCGCGCTGAGCTCCCAGTTCGTCGCGTACGGGGCGGTCGAGTTCCGCTGGTCGGCGTGGCCCTCGACGCTGACGTCGTGGTCGGCCGTCTGCAGGACCGGTGCGATCGCGTCCATGATCGCCTTCGCCTGGTCGGACAGGTCGGCGCTGTTCGTGCCGAAGTACGTCTCGCTGCCGACCAGCCGCACGGTCAGTCCTCGGGCGTCGACGGTGAACTGCACGTTGGTGGTCTGCCCCGCCTTGTCGAGGTTCGCCTTGATCGCCGCTTCGATCGCCTGCAGGTCGTCGAGTTCCTGCTTCGCCGCGGCGACGTCCTGCTTGGTCGCGCTGGCGGGGACGGCCGGGACGGCGGTCGACGCGGGGTCCGTGTTGGTGTCCTTGCTGCCGGACGCCGCGGTGGAGTGGTCGGCCTTCGCGTTGTCGACCGAGTAGCCCTTGCCGTCGGTGACCTCGTTCTTCTTCACGACGGTACCGCTCGCGGTGTCGATCTTGTCCGTCTTGACCTCGCCGAAGCCCGTGGCGAGCGAGGTCTTCAGCGCGATGTACTTCTGCTGGTCGACCGTCGACATCGCGAACAGCACGAGGAACATGCACATCAGGACGGTGATCATGTCCATGTAGGACGCCATCCAGCGCTCGTCGGGGTGCTCTGCCTCGTCGTGACCGCCCTTCTTCGAGCGTCCACGCCCGCGCCCACGGGGGTTCGCGCTCATCGTCAGGCCGCCAGCTGCTGGTCGTCGACGGACTCGCCCTTGCCGGCCTTGCCCTTGCCCTTCGCCGCGGCGCCGTCGCCCCTGGCGGCCGGCGGGACCATCGCCTTGAGGCGTTCACCGAGGAGCCGCGGCTGGCTGCCGGCCTGCACCGCGAGGAGTCCCTCCATCAGGAGCGTCTGGCGGTCGGACTCGAGCTGCGCGAGCTTGCGGAGCTTCCCGCCGATCGGCAGCCAGAGGAAGTTCGCGGTGAGGAGGCCCCACAGGGTCGCGACGAACGCGCTCGCGATGAGCGGGCCGAGCTCGTCCGGCTTGCCGAGGTTCGCGAGCACGTGGGTCAGCGACACCACGGTGCCGATGATGCCGACGGTCGGGGCGAAGCCGCCGAGGCCCATGAAGAACGAGCTCGCGCTGCGGACCGGCGCGGCGTTCGACTCGATCTCGTCCTCGAGCAGGATCCGGAGCTCGTCGCCGTCGGTGCCGTCGGCGATGTTCTGCAGCGCCTTCTTCATGAACGGGTCCGAGTGCTTGTCGGCCTCCTGCTCGAGCGCGAGCAGGCCGTTGGCGCGGGCGACCTCGGCGAGGCCCACGACGTCGTCGATGACCGACGCCGGCGGGGTGACCTTGCCGGTGAACGCCTTCGGGACCGACTTGAACGAGGCGATGGCGTCCTTCAACGTCGTGCTCGCGATGCCGCAGCCGATGGTCGCGCCGAACACGAGCAGCATCGGCGCGGGGAGGAACAGGCCGGCGAGCTCGACGTGCTCCATCTCGACCATGCCGAAGAGTGCGCCGAAGGCGAGCAGGATCCCGACGATCGTTGCGATGTCCACGTCAGCGCTCCCCGTGCAGCGGTGCGACGGGCGCGAGGACCGGCTGCGGACCCGTGGCACTGCGTGGCTCGGTGCCGTACGCCATCGTGACGATCCGGGCGCGGTACGCGGCGATCCGGTCGATGACCTCGGCCATGGACTCGCGGACGATGTACTTCGCGCCGTCGACCATGATGAGCGTCGTGTCCGGCGTCTCCTGGATGCGCTCCACGAGATCGGGGTTGACAGCGAACCCGCTGCCGTTGAGTCGTGTGACGACGATCATGGCCCGTCCTTGGTGTGTCTCGTCCCCGCCGCCGTCCGTGGGGCAGGGTGTGCGGCCGCCCTTCCGTGGGTGGTCAGCGGTGTCTATCGGACGCACGGCGCCGCTCGTTAGGTGCGCGGGCGTCCGCGCAAGTGGGGACCGGCCGTCACCCGATCTCGGGAACGCACGCCGAGCCTCCAGGCCGTGCCCAGGCCGGGTGCACGACCAGCGCAGGTTCGGAGCGCTCCATGGGGTGATGGCCAGATCCCTGCTGACCGTCCCCCTGCTCACCACGACCGCCGTCGCCGCACTCGCCTGGTTCACGCTCGGCCCGCCCGCGGCACTCGCGTTCATCGCGCTCGCCCTGCTCGAGATCGCGATGGCGGCCGACTCGTCCGTCCCGATGGCCGGCATCGCCAGCCGGCTGCACTCCCCGGCACGACGCCTGTTCCTGTCGCTCGGCATCGTCGCCGGCGTCCTCGCGATGCGACTGCTGCTGCCGCCGGCGGCAGTCGCCGTCGGCGACGCCTCGGACCCGGCGTCGGCCGTGTCCGAGGCGGTCTTCGCACCGGGTACCTTCGCGGCACACCTGCAGGACGTCCGCCCGGCACTCGCCGCCTTCGGTGCGTCGTTCATCTGGCTCGTCTTCGCCGAGTACCTGTTCAACACGGACCGCGCGTCCCGCAGGTCCTGGCTGGGCGGACTGGAGGCCCGGCTCGCCGCCGTCGCGCGGCCGCGCGTCTGGTCGCTGGTCACCGCTGGGACCGGTGTGGTGCTGACGTCCGTGCTCGTCGGGTCCACCTCCTCGTGGGAGCCCGTCTCGGTGGTGCCGGTGGCCCTCGGTGGCATCGCGGGCACCGTCGGGTACCTCGGGTCGAAGGGCGTGGCCAAGTGGGCGCTGCGCTCCCCCGCCGGGACGACGGACACCGCGTCGATCGGGACCGGGCGGGGCGCCTGGCGGATCCACGCGTACGCGTCGACGGTCGTGTTCGAGCGCGGGCTCGTCGTGTTCATGCTGTTCGAGATCCTGGACGGGGCGTACTCGTTGTCCGGGTCGGGACCGCTCGGGTCCGACGGCATCGGTGCGCTCGAGCAGGCAGGCGTCGCGGGCGCGGCGATCGCGGTCGGCGCGGTGTTCCTCGCACGTCTGACCTCGCACCTCGACCAGGCGGCCGGGCTGCGGCGGCTCCGGTACCTCAAGGCCGGGGCTGCGTACGTGCTCGGCGTGCTGTCGGTGCTGCTGTGGACGAGCCTGCTCGTGCCGATCCCGGGCACCGTCGTCGGGTGGTTCGGCTCGGTGGTCATCGGTCTGGCGCTCGCGACGTCACTGCCGTGGCGGGCGTGGGTCCGCCGTGCGAGAGTGGGCGCGTGAGCACAGCGACGGCGCCGACACCCACCCGACTCCACCGGCTGGCGCTCTTCGCGGTGTCCACCATGACCGGGTTCGGCATCGCGTCGTGGGTCACGCGCACCCCGGCCGTCCGGTCGGACCTCGGCGCGTCGATCGAGGCGATGGGCATCGTCCTGTTCGGCCTGTCGATCGGGTCGATGATCGGCATCCTCGGCGCCGGAGCACTCGTCCGCCGACTCGGGACCCGCCCGCTCGTCCTCGTCGGCGCCGCGCTGCCGGTGCTCGGCATGCTGCTCGTCGGTGTCCTGGCACCGGCGCAGTTCGCCGTCGGGGTCTGGGGCGGGCTGTTCCTCATCGGCTTCGGCGCCGGCGTCGCCGAGATCGGCCTGAACGTCGAGGCCGCGGCGCAGGAGCGTGCGACCGGCCGGCCGGTCGTGCCGATGCTGCACGCCTGCTTCAGTCTCGGGACCGTCGCGGGCGGGGTCGTCGGGATCGCGATGACCGCCGCGCAGACCCCAGTCGTCGTGCACCTGACGATCGCCACGGCCGTGATGGCCGCGCTCGCGGTCTTCGCCGCGACGAACCTCCGGCCGCTGCCCCGGGTGGAGGCTCCCGCCGCTGACGGCACGCGCCCGGTGCGTCGCCGTGGTGTCGTCACCGTGCAGCTGCTCCTCATCGCGGTGATCACGCTCGCGATGGCGTTCGCCGAGGGATCGGCGAGCGACTGGCTGCCGCTCCTCATGACGAACGAGCACGACGCGCCGGAGGTCCTCGGCTCCCTCGTGTTCACCGGCTTCGCGCTCGCGATGTTCATCGGCCGGTCGGCCGGAACGCCCCTCGTCACCCGCTTCGGACGCGGCGCCGTGATCCGGGCGTGCGCAGCCGTCGGTGCGATCGGGGTGCTCGGAGTCGTCCTCGCGCCGACCCCGCTCCTCACGGCGATCGCGGCGGTGGTCTGGGGACTCGGCATCGCGCTCGGCTTCCCGCTCGCCGTCTCCGCGGCGGGTGACCACCCGACGGACGGCGACCGTCGCGTGTCCGTCGTCGCCGCGGCGGGCTACATCGCGTTCCTGGTCGGGCCGCCGACGCTCGGCTTCCTCGGGGAGCACCTCGGGCTGCAGCTCACCATGCTCGTGCCGGCGGCGCTGCTCGTCATCGCGGTCGTCATCGCGCCGGCCGCCGGGGTGCAGCGGACGGCGGCGCGTTCGGCGGAGTAGGCGTGCCGTCCGGGTCGTCGTGCCGTCTGGGTCGCCGTGCTGGATGGGTCGTCGTGCTGGATGGGTCGTCGGCCGCTGGTCAGTCGCGTTCGCCCTGGCGGAGCAGCCGGGTCTCCTCGGCGTCGTACTCCGCCCGGACCTGCCGCAGCACCAGGTCGTCGATGTCGCCGTCGTCGCGCATCCGGAGCACCGTCGCCGACTTGTGCCGGACGAGTTCGAGTTCGAGCTCCACCGCATCGCCGCGCTTCGCGAGCAACGGGTGGTCTGTCTCGTCGCTCTGCTCCGCCCGGACGAGCGCCAGGTGGCCTTCGTAGTCCGCGCGGATGCGCTCGACCACCTCGTCGTCGGCCCCGAGCCGCTTGGCCAGGCGCGGCAGGGCGTCGAGCGCCTCCTCGATCGCGGTCCGCTCGGCGTCCCGACGCTCGTCGACCACCTCGTCGCGACCGCCGAAGTCGGCCCACTTGACGACCGCGGGGAGGACGAGTGACTGCCCGACGATCGTGACCACGACGACGCCGGCCGTGACGAACACGATGAGGTCGCGGTCCGGGAACGCCGCACCGCTCTCGACCATGCGCGGCACCGCGACGGCCATCGCCAGCGACACCGCCCCACGGAACCCGGTGAAGCCGCTGACCACCCGGTCACGGTGTCCCTCTCGTGGCGTGCCGCCGGTGCGCAGCGTGACGAGCTTGACGGCACCCCACGACGCGTTGAGGAAGGCGAAGCGGAGCACCACGAGCGTCACCGAGACCAGGCCGATGAGACCGAGCCCGAGCCACAGTTCCCGGATGCCGAGCGCGCGGACGGCGATGGTCGCCTCGATGCCGACGAGCACGAACAGCGCGCCGTTGAGCAGGAACGTCGCGAACGACCAGAACGACCGCACCTGCTGCCGGGTCTCGGCTCGGTCGAGTTTCGGAGCCACCTGGCTGACGACCAGCCCCGCGACGACGACGGCGAGGACGCCGGACGCACCGATCGCCTCCGCGGCCAGGAACGCCACGAACGGGACGAGCAGCGTGAGCAGGTTCTCCAGCACGACGGCGTGCACCCGCCGCAGGACCTGCATGCCGAGCCAGGACACCACGAGCCCGGCGGCGATGCCACCGACGTAGGAGAGCAGCAGCATCCCGCTGACGTTCCACGCCGTCAGGGTCTGCTCGCCCGCCGTCACGGCCACCGCGATCCCGTAGACGACGAGCGTCGTCCCGTCGTTCACCAGGCTCTCCGCGCGGAGCACCGTCGTGTTCCGGCGCGGCAGCGACCGGGTCAGCGCGCCGACGGCCGTCGCGTCCGTCGGAGCCACCGCGGCACCGAGCACCCACGCCGGGCCCCACGGCATGCCGAGCAGGTGCAGGAGCGTCGCCACGCCGCCCGCGGTGACCACGACGAGGAGCGTGCCCATCAGGACGATGCCCCGCAGGTTCGCGCGGATCTCCCGGAGCGAGATGGTCAGGCTCTCCCAGTACAGGAGCGCGGGGAGGAACAGCAGCAGCACCGCCTCCGCCGGGAGTTCCAGGCCGCCGAACTGCGGGATGAACGCGATCCCGGCGCCGAAGACGAGCAGCAGCACCGGCGGTGCGATCCGGATCCGCCCGGAGACGGCGGTGGCGACCGCGATCGCCGTGGCGAGCACGACGACGAGTTCGGGTGCGATGAGTTCCATGGGCCTCAGAGCATGGCAGGCGGTGCCTGTGCGCGGCTCGCAGAACGGGCTGCGGTCGGCCTCGGCGGCGCCGACGGTCAGGTCAGGTCAGGTCAGGTCAGGTCAGGTCAGGGGTACGTCGCGGAACGCCTGCCCGTCGATGTGTTCGAAGGTCAGTCGAGGGGCGCCGGCCGGGTCCTGACGGGTGCGAGGAACGCCGTCAACACCGTCGCGACGATCGCGACGGCAGCGATGATCGCCGCGAGCACGACGATCTGGAACCGACCGGCGTCGAGCGGCGACACCCCACCGAAGATCGCACCGACGAACGCGCCGGGCAACGTGACGAGGCCAGTCGTCCTGGTCTGGTCGGTGGTCGGGACCATCGCGGCGTGGACCGCGCGGCGCACCAGGTCCGCCGTGGACCGGCGCGGGGTCGCACCGAGCGCGAGCCACCCTTCGACCTCGTCCCACCGGTCGTCGGCCAGTTCGACGAACCGCCGACCGGAGAGCGTCGCGATGGTCATCGCGTTGCCGATCACGATCCCGCCGACCGCCAGCACGTAGCGGGGCGTGAACGCGACCGCACCGGTGGCGAACACGACGCCGAGCGACACGACGATGCCGGCCGCCATCGCGAGCGCGACCGGCCCGATGCGCTGCCGGAACGTGCCGAGCCGGCGCGCCGAGGTCGTCGCCGCGACACTGAACATCACCACCAGGGCGATCGCGATCCAGACCGGATCCCGGATGACGCCGGCGAGGACCAGGCTGATCGCCGCGAGCTGCGCGGTCCCACGGAGCACCGCCAGCGCCGGCGCCCACGGCGACGGCGCACGGGTGGCGAGCAGGACCGTCGTCGCGACGGCGACGAGGACGAGCAGGCCGATGAGCGTCCACACGACGGCGCTCCACTCGATCATGAGACGACCTTGCCACGTGCGGACACCGCTTCGTGACCGGCGTGTGTGGCACCCTGTGGAGGACATCGACCACCCGGAGGCCACGTGACGACCGCGTCCCGACTGCTGCTCGTCGAGGACGACCCTCGACTCGGCCCCCTCGTCGCCGACGTCCTCGGTGAGGACTGGGATGTGACGCTCGCCACCACCGGCGAGGACGCGCTCCGTCTGGCGGCGGAGCGGATGTTCGAGGTGATGGTCGTCGACCGTCGGCTGCCGGGGATCGACGGCGTCGAGGTCGTCGCCGGTCTCCGCGCCCGTCGTGACGCGACCCCGGTGCTCATGCTCACCGCGCTCGGCACGCTCGACGACCGCGTGTCCGGTCTCGACGCCGGTGCGAACGACTACCTCGTCAAGCCGTTCGAGTTCGAGGAGCTCTCCGCACGACTCCGTGCACTCACGCGCGATTTCACGTCCGAGGGCGACCCGGTGCCGATCGGCGAGTGGACGTTCTACCCGGCGACGGCGACGGTCTACTCGCCGTACTCCGGCCGGATCCAGCTGACCGACCGCGAGAACGCCTTGCTCGAGCTGCTCGCCAAGTCACCCACGACCGCGTTCTCCCGCGCGCACATCCTGTCCAGCGTGTTCGGTGCGAGCGAGCTCGAGGGAACGGTGGACACCTACGTCCACTACATCCGCCGGAAGACCGACCGTGAGCTCATCACGACGATCCGTGGCATCGGGTACCGGATCGGGTCACCGTGAGCGGGCCGAGACCGCGCCAGACCGGTCCGGACCACGACCCGGACCACACCGCCGTCCGACGGTCGGCGATCCGGATCGGCTGGCAGGTCGCAGCCGTCTCCGCCGGGCTCGTCGTGGTCATCATCGGGCTGGTGCTGGCCTTCGTGCTCTGGCAGTCGACGCCGCGCGAAGAGCTCGAGCAGCACGCCGAGAACGCCACGCGGATCTTCGTCGACAGCGACGAGCTCGTCCTCGCGCTCGCGGTGATCGGCGTCGGCGCCGTGCTCCTCGCCGGGCTCGCGACGTGGATCATCGCGCGGCGTGCGGTCGTCCCGATCGGCGAGGCGCTCCGTCTGCAGCGCACGTTCGTCGCGGACGCCAGCCACGAGCTCCGGACACCGCTCACCGTCATGAACGCCCGTGTCCAGCAGCTCAGCCGGAAGACCGCGGCCGACGACCCGAACCGCGAGGTCGTCGACGCCCTCCGGGACGACACGCGTGCGCTCGTCGACATCGTGAACGACCTGCTCCAGGCGGCGACCGCCACCGACGACGGAACGTCCGGCCCGACGCGGGTCGGCGTCGAGCTCGACGCGGCGGTCCGTGACCTGCAGGTCCTGGCGGACGAGCACGGCATCCGCATCGAGCACCCGCCGACCGACGCGAGGGTGACCGTCCCCGCGGTGGCGCTCCGCCGGTGCATCGTCGCGCTCGTCGACAACGCGGTCGGTCATGCACCGGCGGACAGCGTCGTGGAGATCGGTGTCCGGGAACGCGGCCGCTGGGTGGACATCAGCGTCGCCGACCACGGTGACGGGATCCGTGGCGTCGACCCGTCGCGCGTGTTCGACCGGTTCGCCCACGGCACGCCGACCGCCGGCGCAACGTCGGCGCCGACCAGCAAGCCGGACGGCACGCCGACCAGCAACGCGGGCGGCGCGCCACCGCGACGGACCGGCTACGGCATCGGCCTGGCGCTGGTCCGCGAGATCGTCGTCCGGCACGGTGGCTCCGTCCGGGTGCAGGACACCGGCCCGGCCGGGACGACGTTCCTGCTCACACTGCCGTCGGCGCGCTGATCCCCCGGCGCAGTCGCACGGACACCGTGCCGACGATGCCGACGATCGCCACCAGGAAGAGCACGCTCGTGGCGATGGTGCCGAACCCGAGCCCGCCGTCCGACACCGGCTGCGAGAGCAGGTCGCCGAGCGACGCTCCGAGCGGACGCGTCAGCACGTAGGCCGCCCAGAAGCACACGACGGCGTTCACCCGGGAGGCGAAGAAGAGCACCGACACGAGCGCGATGCCCCCGGCGAAGAGCAACAGCGCCGGCAGGTACCCGAGGCCCGTCTGCTCGGCGATGAGGTCACCGGCGGCGGTGCCGAGCGCGAAGGTGAACAGGATCGCGAGCCAGTAGAAGACCTCGCGACGGAACGTGTCGATCTCGTGGATGGACAGGGTCCCCTCGACGCGGAACCAGATCACGAACACCGCAGCCAGTGCGAGCGCGAAGACCGCGGTGCTGACGACGAGGCTGACGCCGAGCCCGTCGGTGAGGTTGTCCGTGATGCACGTGCCGACGATGCTGATCAGCACCACCGTCACCCAGTAGACGGTCGGCCGGTACCCGCTGGCGCGGAACTGGACGACGAGCACGAGCACGAGCACCGCGGCCATCACGACGGTCGTGAGCGGGAGCCCGAACCCGAGCGTCGTGCTGATGAGGTCGGCGGCGGTCTCGCCGACGGTGGTCGCGAGGACCTTGATGATCCAGAACGAGGCGGTGGGGTCCGGGACCTTGTTGCGGGTGCCGGACGTCGAGATGGAGGTTCGCATGGCCGGGAACGTATGGACTCCCCGACAAGGAATCACTCAGAAATCCGTCTGAGTCGACGTCCCGGGTTCTTGGAGCCGTCTGGGAACCACCCCGCGACGATCGACGCGTGACTTCGCAACTGACCCGCCCGCGCCGCTCCGAGCGCAGGCGCTCCGGCATCCTCCGTCCAGCCTCCGTCGCCCGCACCGGCATCGTCGCGGCAGCGGCCGTCATCGCCGTCCTCGTCGCCGGGGTGGTGCTGCACGACAGCAGTGTCGACCTGCCGGTGGTGACCTGGTTCAACTCGGCGCACACCGGGTTCGTCGGCGTGGTGACGAACACCGTCTACGAGCTGTTCAGTCCCGTCCCGGCGATCCTGCTGACCGTGGTCGCGACAGCTGTGATCTGGGCGGTCCGTCGCGACGTGCGGCCCGCAGCGGCATTCGCGGTGGTGATCGCCGGCACGTGGTTGCCGTCAGCGGTCGTGAAGCTCGTCGTCCACCGTGCCCGCCCCGACGCGCTGCAGCTCCCCCATCCGTTCTCCCCCGCGCAGGTCGACGCGTCCTACCCGAGCGGGCACTCCGTGTTCGTCGTCGCCGCGGCCGTCGCGGTCGTCCTGCTACTCGCCGACACCCGGGCCGCCGAGGCCGTCCGCGTCGCCGCACCGCTCGTCGTCCTCGTCGTCCTCGTCGTCCTCTGCTCGCTGCTCGTCGACGGTGTGCACTTCCCGACGGACGTCCTGGCGTCGGTCGTCTGGGCCCTCGGCGTCGCACCGTTCGTCCGGGCGGTGTGGGTCCGCGGCATCGCGCCGCGGATCCCGTTCCTGGCCTGAGCGCGGCGGGTCGCGCCCGGAACGCGGCCACGTGCGAACGGGAGGCAGGGTGCCAGCTGGCACCGTGCCTCCCGTCCGCCACGGGGTGACGCGAGCGGTCTGCTCACCCGATCACCCGCTGCTCGTCCTGGGCTCCGCGGTCCTGTCGCGCGGCCGCGCGACGCTTCTGCCGTGTGCGGAGTGCGCCGATCACCACCGGCAGGACGGAGACCACGACGATCACGATCGCGAGGACGTCGATGTGGTCGGCGACGAACGGGATGCCACCGAGGAGCACGCCGACCATCGTCATGACGACGACCCAGGTCGCCGCACCGACGACGTTCCAGAGCGTGAAGCGGCGCCAGCGCAGGTCGGCGGTGCCCGCGGCGAGCGGGACGTACGTGCGCACGACCGGCACGAAACGGCCGAGCACGAGGGACAGTGCCCCGTACTTCGTGAAGAACGCCTCGGCCTCGCGCAGGTGCGACGTCTTGAGCACCCGCGCGTCGTCCCGGAACAACCGCCGGCCGAACTCCCGACCGAGCCAGTAGCCGACCTGGTCGCCGGCGACCGCGGCGAGGATCCCGACCACGACGATCTGCCACGGTGCGATGCCGAGCGGTGTCGCCAGGATCGCGGCGGTGACGAGCAACGAGTCGCCCGGCAGGAACGGGAACAGCACCCCGGACTCGATGAAGACGACGATGCCGATGCCGAGCAGCACCCACGGGCCGAAGGAGTGGAGCAGCGAGGAGGCGTCGAACAGCGGGATCGCGAGCGGGAGCATCATGCCGCCGACTGTTCCCGACCATCCCCAAGGAACCTCGAAGAATGCGGTGGGGCAGCGCGGACCCTGCAACGCCGCATGTCCGTTCCGATGACGCGGTTCACCCGGCGGGGGTGATCTCCCGGCGCTCGAACGTCAGGTGGACGACACCGGACGGCGACGGGGTCGCCTCGATCGTGAACCGGTCCTCGAGGCCCTCGAGACCGTCCCAGAGCCGCTCGCCCCGTCCGAGCACGATCGGGACGAGCACGACGTGCATGCGGTCGACCAGGTCGGCGGCGAGGAACTGGCGGACCGTCTCGACACCGCCCCCGATCCGAACGTCCGACCCGGGTGCCGCAGCGCGTGCCTGTGCGAGTGCCTCGGCGGGGCTCGCGTCGATGAAGTGGAACGTCGTCCCGCCCGCCATCGACAGCGGTTCCCGCGGGTGGTGCGTCAGCACGAAGACCGGGGTGTGGAACGGCGGGTCTTCGTCCCACCAACCCGTCCACGAGTCGTCCGGCCATGGCCCGCGGACCGGACCGAACTTGTTGCGGCCCATGATCTCGACGCCGATGCCGTCGCCCCACGTGCGCGCGAACCGGTCGTCGAGGTCGGTGCTCCCGCCCGACGCCCCCTGCATGCTGCGGAACGTCTGCGTCCCGAAGAACCACTGCATGAGCCGTCCATCGGCGTGGCCGAACGGCTGCTCGAGCGACTGGTTGGCCCCCGCCCCGTAGCCGTCCAGCGAGATGGCGAAGTTGTGCACCCTGACGATCGACACGCAGCAACCATACGACGAGAGGCTCGTCGTGGGTCTGGACCCCACCAGCACAGGGCGCCCCCCGGCCCTGAAGCGGTCACGATGACGGACGGGAGGCTCGGTGCGGCCTGGCACCGAGCCTCCCGTCCGTCGACTAGTGGTCTGTCAGGGCAGCCGCGTATGCGCGGACGGAACGGTTGTAGCGCGGCAGCGTCGGCTCGACGGTCTCGATCGCGACGCGGAGGGCCTCGTCGTGGCGGCCTGCGCTGTGCAGCGCGAGCGCGAGGAACACCCTCGGCGCCGAGCCGGTGGACTCGTGCTCGGGAGCGTCCCGCAGCATCGCGATGGCCTCGTCGAGCCGGCCGAGGTTGCGGAGCGTCGACGCGTACTGGACGGCCATCTGCGCCGCACGGAGCGGATCGACCGTCGCCAGGCCCGCGTCGGCCGCAGCGGCGTACTGCTCCGCTGCCTCGTCCTCGTGGCCGGAGGAGTCGTAGGCGCCGCCGAGCTCGAACGCGCCGAGCGCGGGGTGCGGTGCGGAGTCGGCCAGTTCGCGCATCAGGGCCACGCGGGACTCGGGATCGACGGCTTCGTCGGCCCAGAGCGCGTCGACCAGGCTCTCCCACTCGACGTCGGCGGGCACGGCATCGGGAACGATCGGCATCCCGCCAGGCTACCGAGGCGACGCGGCTCGCACGAAGTCGAGCACGACCCGCGTCGCGTCCTGGTGGTCCTGCGGGCGGTGTCCGTGGCCGGCGAGGACCACGTGCGCCGCCCCGTCGATGCATGCGGCGATCGTCTCGTACTCGTCGTTCCAGCCGCCGGTGACGACGAGCGTCGGGACGCCCGTGCGGTCCGGGGTGTCGAGTGTCCACGGACCGGGCAGCATGCGCTGCCGCTCGGCCGCGAGCAGCTCTGCGGCGGTCGTCGGCGCCGACGCGCCGGGCCGGCCCGACATCGCGTCGCCGAAGGCCACCGCGAAGGTCGCAGCGTCGAGCGCCCCGGCGCGGTCGAGCACGGGCTGCATCCGTCGGATGTGGTCCTCCACCGCGGTCGTCCCGCGCGCGAGTGTGTACGCCGCCGGCTCGAACAGTACGAGCGCCTGCACCAGATCCGCCCGCCGGGCTGCCGCACGCATCGCGACAGGGCCGCCGAACGAGTGCGCGACGACCGCGGCACCGTCGGGGCACGCCCGGAGGAGCCGTGACTCCCACGCGTCCTGGTCGAACGGCACGGGCTCGGCCGACTCGGAGTCGTAGCCCGGCATCCTCGCGAACCGCGCGTCTGGCAATCCAGAGGCCACCGGCCACGCCCCGTCGATCGTGCGGTTCGAAGCGTGCAGGAACACGAACGCGCCGGTCTCCGCCATGGCACGACCCTAGCGAGACCGCGGATGCGCTGACAGGGTGGGACGATGTCGTCCATCCGGAACATCGCCGTCGGACTGCCGGTCCGGGACGGTCACGTGCTGCTGTCCGAGAACCACGACCGCGTCCGAGACCTCCGGTTCCACCGGCCGGTCGGCGGCGGGATCGAGTTCGGAGAGACCGCGGAGGAGGCACTCCGCCGGGAGTTCCGGGAAGAGCTCGACGTCGAACTGGCAATGGTCGAGCCGCTCGGCGTGCTGGAGAACATCTTCACGTTCGAGGGGCACCCGGGACACGAGTTCGTCCACGTGTTCGGGGTCACCTCCCCCGCTCTCGACTCCGTCCCCCTCGACGCCGAACTCGTCGTCCTCGACGAGGGCAGCCCCGTGCGGTGGGTGCCCATCGACACGGACGACCAGGTCTACCCCGAGGGCGTGCTCGACCTCCTCGCCCGGCGAGCTCCACGCCGACCGGACGTCACGACCGTCGACATCATCGGCGGACCGGAGGCGATCGAGGTCTCCCTCCACGACGCAGACCCCGCGTGGGCCGAGCGCTACCGCGAGCACGAGCGGCGCATCCGTCAGGTCCTGCCCGGGCCGGAGACGGGGATCGAGCACATCGGGTCCACGGCGGTGCCCGGCCTCGCGGCGAAGCCGATCATCGACGTCCTCGTGACGGTCGAGGACATCACCGCCGAGGAGGACTACCTCGACCAGCTCCTTGCTGCCGGCTACGAGCTCCGCGTCCGTGAGCCCGGACACCGGCTCGTCCGGACGCCCGCGCGAGATGCGCACGTGCACGTCTTCGAGCACGATGCGCCCGCCGTCGACCAGTACCGGCTCCTGCGGGATCACCTGCGCGCCGACGCGGACGACCGGGCGCTCTACTCGGAGACGAAGCGCGCGCTGCTCGAACGGCAGTGGGACGACATGAACGACTACGCCGACGCCAAGACCGAGGTCATCACCGCGATCAAGGCGCGAGCGCGAGCGGTCCGCGGCCAGTGATCACTCGGGCGGACGTGACACTCCGTCCGCCAGCACGAACGAGTGCGCAGATCTACTGGCCTACCCAACGCACGCGTCACCACGTCTGCGCACTCGATCGCTTCCACCAGCATCGGGTCGGCCCGAGCGGCCCGCGGCCGGTGATCATCACGCGGAGATGACGATCCGTCCCGCCGGCATAGACGAGTGCGCAACTCTGCCGACCTCCCCAGCGCTCCCGTCACCTCGTCTGCGCACTCGATCGACGCCACCAGCGTCGGACCGGCCCGAGCGGCCCGCGGCCAGTGATCACGCGAACGAACTGAGCGCCGCCGCGTAGCCGTCGGGATCGCTCCTCGTCTCGGCAGTCACCAGGAGACTGTGCGGTCCCACCCGTCGTGTGGACGTCCCACGGCACGGGATCTCGACGATCGTCGTCAGCCCCGCTCGCCACGCGGGGACGAGGACCTCGAGACAGTCACGTTCCGGCGACCGCTGCAGTGCTGCTGGCGCCATGAGTTCGTCGGAACGCGCCGATGTCCACTGGCGGTATCGACGAGTGAACGCAACATCGCCGAACTCGTCCTGCCATGACGGCCCGGACACCTGTTGCAGCAGCGCAGCCCGCTCGGCCCGCGGGATCGACGGGTCGTGCAACCGTTCGATCGCTCGCGGATCAGGCTGCGACCCGGCATGGGCGAGGCATGCGCGCCACAGCCCGGGCCACGCCGCCGACCATCCCGCACGATCCGCTCGGGCTCCGTCGGGCTCCCGCTCGGGCGGGTCGACGAGCAGCGGCGGGAGGTCCGCACCGACCGGCTCGAGCGCCCATGCCTCTCGGATCCAGAGCAGATCGAGCAGCGCGTGCGCATCGTTCTGGATCGTCAGGACCATGTCACGCGGCCACGGGTTCCCCGGGTCCGGCATCGTCGATATCACTGACTCCCCCATCTGTCCGGTCCAGCGAACCACGGAGCCCGCACCACCGCAACGGCGACCAGAAGACGGACGGGAGGCTCGGTGCCAGCTGGCACCGAGCCTCCCGTCCGGCCCGTGTCCGGGCCTGCATCACTCGGTCGTGGAGACCCAGTCGATGAGGAGGTTGCCGTCGGCGCCCCAGTTGCCGGTCTGGAACATGAAGCGGTGCGCGGTCGTCGGCACGTCCTCGGTCAGGGTCTGGAGGACCTGGCCGTCGACGCTGTACGTGACCGACTCGCCGGGGACCCAGTCGATCGTGTACGTGTGCCAGTCCCGCCACGAGACGCCGGTGCCGACCTGGACGCGCTCGTTCTCCTGACCGGGGGTCATCGAGTGCTGGAATGCGGACGGGCTCGACTCGAAGTTGCCCTCGGGGAAGTCGATCTCGCCGTCGGACCAGACGTTCGAGCTCGGCCAGAGCATGAACGCCGCGCCGTTGCCGTCGCCGCCCGTGGCCTTGGCGCGGACGGAGAAGGAGCCGCCGACGTGGTCCCACGCGCCGTCCTTGGACCCGAACGTGCCGGCAGCGCCCGCACCGCCGAGCTGGACGTCCATCACGCCGTCGTGGACGGAGACGGTCTTGCTCGGCTCGTAGATGCCGGAGGTGCCGTCGGGGTAGGGCTGCCACGACTGCGGGTACAGGGACTGGACGAGGCCGGTGACCGCGGACGTGTCGAAGTTCTCGACGAACGACGAGTCGGGTGCGACGGATGCGTCGTTCGCGACGGGTTCCGGCGCGGCCTGCTCAGGGGCCGCGGAGGGGTCGGACGTCGGAGCGTCGGTCGGCTCCGCCGTCGGGGTCTCCGTCGGGGTGGCCATCGGGTCCTCGCTCGGCGTGCTCGTCGAGTCGTCGGTCGGCTCGGGCGACACGACGGGTGGTGCGTGGTGCCACCGGCCGCCCCAGCCCCACACGTGGGCGGAGGCAGCGGTCGGGATCCCGATCAGCAGGACGGAGGCGGTGGCCGCCGCGAGGACGATGCGCCCGCGCTTCACCGCTCGTGCCGATCGATGGTGGACGGACTGGACGTGGGGGTCGTGCCGCGCATGGGCGTGCACGTGCTTCGGGTGTGGATGTCGTGCTCCTCGAGGGCTTCGGGTTGGGGAGTCGTCAGGGGCGGACGCACGTCCCGAGGGAATCGGTGACGTGTCCGCGAACATCCTGCATCATCCTGTGCCCCTTTTGGGGGTCATCCCGAGAACGTCCCCCGAATTCCCCGCTCGGAGCGCGGAGCGGCCGCTCGTGTACCCCGAGGTGCTCGGTCGTCGGGCGTGGGCTCGGACGACACCGCCCGGTCCTGTGACCGTGACCGGCTCAGTCGAACCGGTCGGGTCGGTCCTCCGGGCGCCCGGCTGGTCAGGACTGCTGAGGCACCGACGGTCAGCGCCCCATCGCCCCGGTGAGCAGGTCGACGAGAGCCATCAGGCCGAGGACGACCACGACCACGGACAGCAGCCAGCCGAACCCGAGCGCGTACTCGCCCACCGCACCGAGGAACGTCCCGTCGGCACGGCGGCCGGTCAGACGGTCGAGACGTCCACGACCTCCCGACCACAGCGCGGGAACGAGCGAGACGACACGCAGACGCCGGTCGATCACGAGCCCGCCGTGGACGACACCCGTCTGATCGAGCAGGCGGAACGGGAGCACGAGGGCGCCGGACACCAGGATCCGCCGGTCACCGAACACCGTCGGCGCGACGAGTGTGTCCCCGTCCCGCCAGCATGCGTCAGGCGAAGCGGCGAGTCCACAGACCCACTGCCAGGCGATCCCGACGACGAGCACGAGCAGGAGCGTCGTGTTCGGCACCCAGCTCACCGGGAACCCGTCGGCGTCGTAGCCCTGTGCGGTCCACTCCGCACGCGTCGCCCGGGTGAGGACGACCGCCAGGACGGTGACGACGAGCAGCAGTCGTCCGGTCCACCGCGCCACCGTGAGCCACGGCGTCGGGCGGTGCGCCCCCGGCGCCGGCAGCACCGACTCGTCCCGGTGGCGCGGAGGAGTCGTCGTGGTGTCCATGGCAGTCGTCATCATGCCGCAGCCGGGTCGGGGTCGCGCGCCCCAGTGGAGGGCACGGTGGCCGGCGCATCCCCCCGTCGTGGGCCTTGCGTCGTCCACGCCGCACGGCCACGCTGGCGAGATGCGCATCCGGACCGTCGTCGCGCTCTCGATCGTGGGTGCTTGTGCGCTCGCAGGAGGGGGTTTCGCGATCCAGCACGTCCACGACCGCATCGTCGCGCAGCAGGAGGCCCCGGCCGCTGATGCCTCCGTCGAAACGGTGACCCGGGCGTACCTGCGGGCGGCGGAACGGCACGACTGCGCGCTCACCAGCCTGCTGACGACCTCGAACACGTTCTCGTGGTGCGGTGCAGTGCCGGACGCACTCTCCGACGGCTGGCCCGATCTCCGGTCCTTCCGCGACCTCCGCGCGCCGGAACACGTGTCCGCCGAGGTCGGCGGTCGCAGCCAGGAGTGCGTGGCGTCGACGATCGACCAGCGCTGGATGACGGGCGCCGAGCCCGGCGAGCTGCAGTGGAACTGGTGCTGGGTGCACACCTCGGGCGGCTGGCGGCTCTGGGACCAGGGCCAGGGCTGAGACGCAGCGCTCGGCCTGCTCACGCCGGAGTGGTGCCGTGCAGCAGACGCTCGACGTGCTCGACACGACGGGCCCGGGCATGGGCACACTGGTGGAGTGCCCGGAACACGATCGTTCGACGTCCGCCCTGTCGACCTCCCGAAGACCGTGGAGGATCCGGAAGCCCGCGACTTCCTCGACTACCTGGCGATCGCGAGCCAGTCGATGTCCGAGCGGACGGGATCGACCGCGCTCTCCGACGACGCGCAGACGGTCCTCGCGGGACTCCGCGATCGCGCGCACCTGCGGTGGACGGTCTTCGTCGCCCACGAGAACGGAGAGCCCGTCGCCGCCGCACAGCTCGCGGTCCCGGTGGCCGCGGCAGACCATGCCGACGTCAGTGTCTTCGTCCGGGCGGCTCCGGCTGACCCCGACCGTGAACGGCACGTCCTCGCGGCGGTCGAGCGGGAAGCCGTCGCCCAAGGGTGCTCGACGATCCGGGTGGCGAGTCTGCACCGCCGCGACGACGCTCGGGCTTCAGTTGCCTCCGGGAACGGCGTCGGCGCTGTGCCGGCTGATTCTCTCGCGCTGACGCTCGCCGCTGCTGGCTACGAGCTCGGGCAGGTGGTCCGGTACAGCCAGCTGCTCCGCGACGGGACACTGGACCGCCGTATCGCAGAGTTACGATCGGAGGCGTCGGCTCACGCCGGACCCGACTACCGCCCGGTCTGGTGGTACGGGCCGACCCCGCCGCAGTGGGTCGATGGCCTCTCCGCAGTGCTCAACCGGATGTCGAGCGACGCGCCGCGGGGCGAGCTGGACGCGCGCGACGATCCGTGGGACGCGGAGCGTGTCCACTCCCGGGACGCACACGTGGCGCGCATCGGCGGGCTCATCGGCGTCGCCGGGATCGTGCACGAACCCACTGGTCGACTCGTTGCGGTCAGCGAGCTCTCGATCGGCGCCGATCGGTCGGCCACGACGCTGACGAAGTACACCCTGGTGCTGCCGGAGCACCGTGGCCACAGGCTCGGACTCCTGGCGAAGTGCGCTGCCCTCGCTGAATGGGCGCGAGCGGTGCCGGAGTCACCGGCGGTCCTCACGGCCAACGCCGAGGAGAACACCCACATGCTCGCGGTGAACACGTCGATCGGGTTCGAGCCGGCCTGGTGGTCCGGTGCGTGGCAGAAACACGTCTGACCGATCTCGCGGCATGGATCCGCGTCCCACCGCACAACCGGGAGCAGTCCGCACCACGGCGGACCGTGGTGCGGACTGCTCTCGGTTGTTCGAACGGCGGCGGCCGACGGACCGACGGCCGACGGCCCGACGGCCCAGCGCCGGCCCCGCCGTCCTGACTCAGCGCTTCAGGTTCGTCAGCTCCTGCAGGACCTCGTCCGAGGTGGTGATGATGCGCGCGTTCGCCTGGAACCCGCGCTGCGCCACGATGAGGTTCGTGAACTCCTGCGACAGGTCGACGTTCGACATCTCGAGCGTCCCCGACGCCAGCGACCCCACACCGGCGGAGCCGGGCGCGCCGACCGTGGCCTGACCCGAGTTCGCCGTCGCGCGGTAGCCGGACGCACCGGTCTTCTCGAGGCCGGCCGGGTTCGCGAACGTCGCGAGCGCGATGCGGCCGATCGCGAGCGAGGACCCGTTCGAGAAGGTGCCGACGACGGTGCCGTCCTTCGAGATCGAGTAGCCCTGCAGCGACCCGGCCTCGTGCCCGTTCTGCGACGAGATCGATGCGGTGTTGAGCGCCGCGAACCCGGAGAGCTGGGTCATGTCGACGGTGATGCCGCCGACCGCGAGCGTGCCACCGGACGCGACGGAACCGTCCGCGGCGAAGGTGATCGCACCGGTCGCCGAGGTCCCCTGCCCGTTCGACGCCGTGACGCTCCACCCGTTCGTCGTCCGCGTGTACGCCAGGGAGAGCGTGTGCTTGCTGCCGTTCTGGTCGAACACGGTGGCGTCGCGGTTGAGCGTCTCGCCGACGGCGGTGTCGGACGGCAGGTTGCCGGTGACGGTGGCCGAGGAGGTCGCGGTCGCCGGTGCAGCGGCGTCGAGCGGCAGGACGATGTCGGTGAGCTGCCCGCCGTCGTTCACCACGCCGTTCGTCGCGGAGTAGCCCTGGACGATCTTGCCGTCGGCGCTGACGAGTCGGCCGTTCGCGTCGAAGTCGAACGCGCCCGCACGGCTGTAGATCGTGTCGTTGCCGAGCCGCGTGACGAAGAAGCCGTCGCCCGAGATCATCAGGTCGGTCGCCTTGCCCGTGGCCTGCGCCGAGCCCTGCGCGAAGTTGGTGGAGACACCGGCGACCTGGACGCCGAGGCCGATCTGGGCGGGGTTCGTGCCGCCGATGCCGGTCTGTGGTCCGCCGGCACCCTGGGTCATCTGCGACAGGGTGTCCTGGAAGACCGTCGACGATGCCTTGAACCCGACGGTGTTGACGTTGGCGATGTTGTTGCCCGTGACGTCGAGCATCTCCTGGTGGGAGCGGAGTCCGGAGATACCGGAGTAGAGCGAGCGGAGCATGGTGTGTTCCTTTCAGAACGAGACGGAAGGGAAAGCGGAGCGAGCGGGTCAGGCGGTCTTGATACCGGAGATCACGTCGAGATCGACCTCCTTCCCGTTCACGGTCACGGTCGGCACACTGTTCGCGTACGACACGGCTGTCGCGGCCCCGGTGACGGATGCACCGGAGGACGCGTCCGTGTAGGTGACCTGCTTGCCGACGAGGTTGGCCGCGGCGATGCGCATCTGCAACGAGAAGTTCTCGTTCCCCGTCGTGGTCTGGTTGGTGATCTGCTCCATCATCGCGAGCTGCGTCTGCTGGCTGATCATCTGGTTCGTGTCCATCGGCGAGGACGGGTCCTGGTTCTGCAGCTGCGTGACGAGCAGCTTCATGAACACCTCGGAGTCCATCGTCTGCGACTTCTTCGAGGCGGCGTTCGCGGCGAGGGCTGCGGCCTGGGTGGCCTGGTCGACGCTGCCGGTGATCCCGTCGAGGGGCATGGTGGGTTCCTTGTCGTGGTCGGGATCAGGCGAGGACGTCGAGTCCCGCGGTGCGGACGGTGGTGGTGGCGGGCCGAGCGTGCTCGGCGGTGGTGGGTCGAGCCTCCCGGTCGGGTTGCCGTGCTGCCGGACCGCCGGACGGACGCCCGTCGCGGGCAGCGGACTGGTCCGCCGACTGGCCGGGGTGGTTCTGCGAGGACAGGTCGAGGGTGGTCGCGACCGTGCTGCCCTCGCGACGCAGGTCCGGGAGGACCTGGCGGACGGCCTCGCGGCCGGCGTCCGACGCGGCGAAGAGCTCGACGTGCATCCCGTGCGCGGTGACGTGCGCGCGGACCGTGACCGGACCGAGGGTGTCGGGAACGACCTGCACCGTCACCACGTGCTCCCCCGGGCCGGCCTGCGCGAGCGAGAACACGGGCCGGGCGAGTTGCTGGGTGAGCGGCGCGGGAGTCGCTGGCTGCGTCGCGGGGGTCGCGGCGGTGGCCGTCGGGGCGGTGGTCGTCGGGGACGGGACCGCGAAGGTCGCGTCCGGCGTCCGTCCGGTGGCGCCGGCCTGGAGGCTCGGCTCGGCCTGGGTGCGGACGATCGCGTCCGACCCGTGCTGCGGTGCGGTCGCTGGTGCAGCGGGTGCCGTCGGTGCGGCGGACTCCGGTGCTGGTCCGGCCTGTGCGGCGGCTGCGGGCGAGACTCGGGCTGCGCGACCGTTCTCGGCCTGCGGGGCCCGAGGAGTGTCGCTCACCGCGAGACTCGGCGCACCGGTGGTGGGCGCAGCCGGGAGGCCGCCAGCGACCGCCGACGGCTCGCCGCCCGCAGCCGCGCCGGCCACCGCCGCGACGACGCCCGCAGGCGCGCCCGTGGTCGAGACCCGGGCTGCGTGACCGTTCTCGCCCTGCGCGGCCCGAGGGGTGTCGCCCTCCGCGAGACCCGACTGCGCGGCGCGCCCGGACGCCGGCTGCGCTCCACCCGCGAGCGCCTCGGCCGAGACTCGCACTGCGCGACCGTTGTCGGCCTCCGGAGCACGAGAACCGTCGCCCACCGCGAGACTCGGGGCGTCCGCGGCGAGACTCGGGACGTCCGGGGTGGGGGCCGTGGGCGCTGCGGCCGGCACGCTGGGCGCTGTCGAGGCGGCCGCGACCGGGAGGCCGAGGAGTACGGCGAGTGCGCCGGCATCCGTGGGTGCGGGCTGCGTGGGCACGGGCTCCGACGGCGCGGGCTGGCCCGCCGTGAGCTGCGTGGCGTCGCCCGCAGCACCGGACTCGGCAGTCGTCGAGTTCGCCGCCTGACGTCCGTCCGTGTCCCGCGCCGGACCGCGCCCGGCGGCAGGAGCTGCGGCGGACGCAGCGGTCAGCGCGGCCGCGAACCCGGTACTCGTGGTCGCGTCGTCCTTCGCGGACGACCCGGCTCGGGCGGGAGCCGCAGCCGTGGGCGCGCCCGGGGCGGTGGGCATCGTCATGGTCATGCGGCGGCGCTCCCGGACTGCAGCAGGGACATCAGCGCAGCGGTCTGCAGGTCGGTCCCGGACGAACCCGCACCGGCAGCGGAGGCGGCCTTCGTCGCCGCGGCCTCCTGGGCCGACGGCACGATGCGCCGGATGGTCGCGATGTCCGAGTCCTTGTACCAGTTGTCCACGATGCGGACGTCCTTGCCGGGGCGGGGCGCGTGCAGCACCTTGCCGTCGCCGACGTAGATGACGACGTGGCCCTCGCCCTTCGGGATGATCAGGTCACCCGGCTGCGCCTGCGCGAGCGACGGCACCGCGACGCCCATCTTCGCCTGGTCCGGCACGACGCGCGGCATGGTGACGCCGAGGTCCTTGAAGACGGTCTGGACGAGTCCGGAGCAGTCCATGCCCGAGGTGGTCGTCCCGCCGAACACGTACGGCACGCCGAGGTACTTCTTCGCGTCGGCGACCACGTCGTCCCCCGTCGCACCACTGCCGGTGGCGACGGTCCCCTTGCCGGCGTCGACGGACGTCGCCGGGACGGTCGTCGGCGCGGCGGTCCCCGAGGCGTCGGCGAGTGCCGTTGCGAATGCCTTCGACGACGCCGCCGAGTCGGCCGACGCGGACGCGGTGGCAGCGGTCCCGCTCTGCAGCGTGTCGATCTGGGAGCGGATCTCGGAGATCCGGCTCAGCACGGTGTCGAGGCTCATCGGCCGTCTCCGTTCCCGAGGTCGCGCGGGCTCCGTGCCGCGATCTCGTCGAGGGTGGTCTGTTCGGTGCGCAGGTCCTCCGCCGCGACACGGGAGTCGTGCTGCGTCTCGAGCTTCTCGAGCCCCAGCGCTGCGCGACGGGCGGCGTTGTACGACCCCTGCGCGGCATCGGCGTCGGCGCGGCGGTGCTGCACGACGGCGTCGAGTTCCTCGAGCATCCCGCGGGTCGCGGCACGAGCTGCGGCGACGGCGCTGAGGGTCGCGGCGTCCTCGATGGGCATCGTGGCCTCCTGGTCGCTCAGGTTCCGGCGCGCGGCGATCCGGGCGTCGGCGGCGTCACGGACCCGTTCGTTCGCGGCGGCGAGGACCGCTGCGGCCTGGTCCTGTTCGGCGTGCCGGAGTCGGAGGAGTCCGGCGAGCGGGAAGCGGCGCGCCATCAGAGACCCCCGAGCTGCTGGACGAGTGCGCTGAGGCGATCCCACGACGAGTCCGCGGTCGCGCGCTCGTCCATGCCCTGGCGGAGGAACGCGTCGATCGCGTCCTGGTGGTCGACGGCCGCGTCCACGAGCGGGTTCGTCCCACGCTGGTACGCCCCGACGTCGAGCAGGTCCTGCGCGGCCTTCCGTGCGGCCATCACCTTCCGCAGGCCCGTCGCGGCGGCGCGCTGGTGGTCGGTCGTGACCTTCGACGCCACGCGGGAGATCGAGCCGAGGGCGTCCACGGACGGGAAGTGCCCCGTCACGGCGAGCTTCCGGTCGAGGACGACGTGCCCGTCGAGGATGCTCCGCGCGGAGTCGGCGATCGGCTCGTTGTGGTCGTCCCCGTCGACGAGCACCGTGTAGAGCCCGGTGATGCTCCCGACGCGGTCGGTGCCGGCGCGCTCGAGCAGCCCGGCGAGGACCGAGAACGTCGACGGCGGGTAGCCCCTGGTGGCCGGCGGCTCCCCCACGGAGAGCCCGATCTCGCGCTGCGCCATCGCGACCCGGGTGAGCGAGTCCATCATCAGCACGACGTCCCGCCCGGCGTCGCGGAACGACTCCGCGATGCGGGTGGCGACGAAGGCGGCACGCAGACGCATGAGCGCCGGCTCGTCCGAGGTGGACACGACGACGATCGAGCGTGCGAGGCCCGCAGGCCCGAGGTCGTCCTCGAGGAACTCCCGGACCTCGCGGCCGCGCTCCCCGACCAGCGCGATGACGTTGACGGCGGCGTCACTCCCCCTGGCGATCATCGACAGCAGCGACGACTTGCCGACACCGGAGCCCGCGAACAGGCCCATGCGCTGCCCGCGCCCGACGGTCGTCAGGGTGTCGAGCACCCGGACCCCGAGCTGCATCGGCGTGTCGATGCGCATCCGTGCCATGGCGTTCGGCGTCGCGTGGTCGAGATCCACCCAGTCGTCGGCGTCGAGCGGGCCGCGATCGTCGATCGGGCGGCCGAGTCCGTCGAGCACCCGTCCGAACAGGCCGTGACCGGTCGGCACGAGCACCGGACGTCCGGTGGGCCGAGCCGGCGTCCCCGCGGTGATCCCGGTGAGTCGCCCGAGCGGCATGCACCGGACGCCCGTCGCGTCGGTCGCGACGACCTCGACGGCGGTCTGCGGTCCGTCGTCGTGCCCGACGAGGACGACCTCGCCGATACGGGCGTCGAGTCCGGCGATCGTCAGCCCGAGGCCGACGGCGCTCGTCACGACGCCGACGCGCTGCGGCGCGGCGAGGGCCACGGCGGCGTCGAGGCCGCGCGGACGGAGGAGCGTCGCGGTCACGCGGTCACCCCCAGCGCGTCCTTGGCGCGGGCGAGCGCGACACCGATGCGGGCGTCGAGGATGCCGTCCGGCAGGTCGACGACCGCGTCGCCGTCGGCGAGGGTCGCGTCCGCGCGCACCGGGACCGGCAGGTCCAGCCCGGCGACCGCCGCGGCGTCCGCCGGACTGAGCCGCACGGCGATCGCGACGGTGTGGTCGACCGACGCGAGCGCACGGCGGACCGTCGCCTCCGCACCGGAGCCGACCCCGGCCTCCAGGACCGGACGGGAGGACCGGATCGCGTACCCGACGGCGGCTTCGGCCAGTTCGACGGCGGCCTCCACGACGGATCGCTCCGCCGACTCCAGCACCGGCACGGTGCGCGCGACGAGCGCGTCGGTCATCGCGCCGAGGACGGCGAGTCGTCGCGCCGACTCCGCTTCGAGCTGCGCCACACGGTGGTCGTGCGCCGCCGCGAGCTCGGCGCGCAGTGCATCCGTCTCAGCCTGCGCGGCCCGGAGCCCTGCTGCGTACCCGGCGGCGTGCCCACGGACCTCGGCGCTGGCGACGCGGTCGCGGAGCCCGGCGTCGGCGACGACGGGGAACGCGAGCCGTTCGAAGGTGGTGTCACTCAACGAGCTCGTCCTCCTCCGCGCGGTGGACGGTGATGACGCCCTGCGCCTCGAGCTCGCGGACGGAGCGGACGACCTCGGCGCGGGCCTCCTCGACCTGCGAGACACGGACCGGGCCCATCGCCTGCAGTTCGTCGTCGAGCAGCTCGCGGTTGCGCTCGGAGACGTTCGCGCGGATGGTCTCGACGACCGGACCGGCAGCGCCCTTCATCGCGGTGGCGAGGATCTTCGAGTCGATGCCGCGGAGCACCTGCTGGATGTCCCGCGCCTCGAGCTTGACGATGTCCTCGAACGTGAGCATCCGGGAGCGGATGTCCTCCGCGAGCTCGGGGTCGCGCGCCTCGAGACCGTCGAGCACGGCCTTCTCGGTGGCGACGTCCGACCGGTTGATGATGTCCACGAGCGGCTGGATGCCCCCGACGACCTCGATGCTCTCGCGTGGCGACACGACGGCGCCGGCGCGCTGCCGGAGCACGCCGGCGACGATGCCGACCGCCTCCGGGGTCGCCGAGCCCATCGTGGCGAACGCCTGCGCGACGTCCGTCCGCGCACGCTCGTCGACACCGGCGAGCACGGCGCTCGCCTGGCCCGGCTTGAGGTGCGCCAGCACGAGGGCGATGGTCTGCGGGAGCTCGCCCTCGAGCAGGGAGATGATCTGGCCCGGTTCGGCGTCGTCGAGGAAGTCGAAGGACTGCCCGGCGAGGTTGGAGGCCAGGCGGTCCATGACACCCGCGGCACGCTCGGCACCGAAGGACGCCTCGAGGAGGCCGAGTGCGGTCTCCTTGCCGCCGCGACGCTGCGTGCGCCCGGTCAGTGTCATCCGGTGGAACTCGGTCAACGTCTTGTCGACGACGGTGTCCTCGACCCGGCGCATCCGGACGATCTCCGCGGAGATCTCCTCGGCCTCGAGCTCGGAGAACTGCTTCATCACCTCGGCGGCGCGCTCGGTCTCCATCTGCATGAGGATGAGCGCGACCTTCTGCGCACCGGTCAGCGCGCGGTCGCCGGATGCGGGGGCGGCGGCGTTCACACCGTGGTCCGGTCGTCGAGGAGCCCGCGGAGGAGCTCGGCCGTACGCTTCGGGTCACGCTCGGCGAGGGCGGAGATGTCCTGACGGCGACGTTCGGCGGTGATCTCGTCGGTGGTGAGGACCTCGGTCGGGGCGTCGTCGTGCGGCAGTGTCGGCAGCGCGACGGTCGGGGCGTCGCCGGCGGACGAGAGCCCGGCGCGCTGCTCGGCCGCGTCGACCGCCAACGGCAGTTCGAACGCGCTCCCGAAGGCGTCGAGCTCACCGACGTCGACGCTCTCGCGCTCCTGCCGCCGACCGCGCTTGACCAGCACGATGATGAGCGCGATGAGGGCCAGTGCGATACCGATGACGATGCCGGCGGTACGGATCGCCGACCACATCGCCTCCTGCTGGTCGGCCTGCTGCTGCGCCTTGAGCGCCTTCGCGGCGTCGTCGGCGGTGGTCGTGTCGAAGTCCATCATCGCGACCTTCACCTGGTCCCCGCGAGCGGTGTCGGCACCCGCGGCGGCGGACACGAGGTCGTTGATGCTCTGCAGGTTCGCGTTCTGCACCGAGGCGGCCTTGCTGTTGAGCGCGACGGACACCGTCTGCCGGTCGACGCCGCCCGACGGGATCTGCGTCGTCTCGGTGGTGTGGTCGACGGCGTTGTTCTTCGTCGCCGACTCGTTCGTGTAGCCGCCGTCGCCGGTGCCGCTCGTCGCGGAGCCGTTCGGGACGGCGATGTTGTCCGGGCCGAGGACACCCGTCGCGCCGCTGGACGCACCGGAGCCGGAACCGTACTGCTCCTTCGTCGACGACTCGTTGAGCGCGACCGGTCCGGAGGTCGGCGTCGTGTAGGACTCCGCCGTGCGGGTCCCGGTGTTCTGGTTCATCGTCGCGGACACGACGACGCTGGCGTTGCCGGCTCCGAGCGTCGTGTCGAGCAGGTCCTGGATCTTCTTCGAGGTGGTTGCGTCGTAGTCCGCTGCCTGGTCGGCGCCCGATCCGGTCGCGCCGGTGCCGACGGCCGACAGGGTCTGGCCCTTCGCGTCGACGACGGACACGTCGGTGGGCTGCATGCCCTCGACCGCGGCGCTCGTCAGGTGCACGATCGACTGCACCTGGTCGGTGGTGAGCTGGACGCCGTTCTTCGTGGCGATGAACACCGACGCCGTCGGGTCCTTCTCCTCGGACACGAACACGGACTTCTCCGGGATCGCGAGCTGCACGGTGGCGGTCTGCACGCCGTCCAACGCCGAGATCGTCTTCGCGAGCTCACCCTCGATCGCGCGCTTGTAGGTGACGTCCTGCTGGAACTCGGAGCTCGTCACACCCATCTTGTCGAGCAGCGAGTAGCCGCCCTCGTTCGACGACGGCAGGCCGTTCGACGCCGCCTTGAGCCGCTCGGTGTACACCGCGGACTGCGGCACGAGGATCGTCGCCCCGCCGTCGGTGAGCTGGAACGGCACGCCGTCGGTGGTGAGCTGGTCCGTGACCGAGCTCGCGTCGGCCGCGGCCAGCCCGGTGAAGAGCGGCGCGTACGACGGCTTGCCGAGCCACGACGCGAGCGCGATGCCGCCGAGGACGAGCGCCGCGACGCCGAGGATCGCGATGGTGCGCTGGGCGGCGGAGAAGCCCTTGACGTAGGCGCCGAGGCGGCCGAAGACGTTCTGCAGTGCGACGGGCATCAGGCCTGCATCCTCATGATCTCGTTGAAGGCGTCGACGCCCTTGTTGCGGACAGCGGCGACGAGCTCGAGCGTGACCTGCGCGCGGGTGGACGCGATGGTGGCGTCGTGGATGTCGTCGAGGTTGCCGGTGACGGCCTTGAGCGCGAGCGTCTTCGACGTGCTCTGCAGCTCCTGGAGTCCGTCGACGGCGTTGCCGAGACTCGCGGCGAAGGACCCGTCGGTGCCCGTCGTGGGCTCGGCGGTGGTCGCGGGCGTGGTGGCCTGGTTCGTGCCGAACACCCCGGAGAGGGCGTTCGTGGTCACACCGTTCACGGCGTCGATGGGCATCAGTTCTTCCCGATCTGCAGTGCCGCCTCGTAGGCGGTCTTGGCGCGGTCGACCACGGCGGCGTTCGCCTGGTAGCCGCGCTGGGCCATGATGAGGTCCGCCATCTGCGTGCCGAGGTCGATGTCCGGCAGGCGGACGTACCCTTCGGCGTTCGCGAGCGGGTTGTCCGGGTCGTAGGTCACCCGGCCGGCGGCGCTGCCGAACGCGGCGCCCTTGACGTAGGCGCCGGAGACGCCGTTGCCCTCCTGCACCTCGACGTACCGCGCCTGGAACGCGCTGTCGTCCATCGAGCGGACGGTGTTGACGTTGGCGATGTTGTCGGAGATGGCGTCGAGCCACTTCCGGTGCACGGTGAGGCCGGTGCTCGCGATGCCGATCGCGTCGAACGTCGTCACGAGTTGGTCCGCATCGCCGCACGGACGCTGGTCAGCTCGGAGTTCATCGCCTGCGTGGCGAACTGATACCGGAGCACCGTGTCGATGTTGGAGAGCGTCTCCTCGTCGAGGTTGACGTTGTTCCCGTTCGTGTTCGTCGGCTCGAGGCTCCGCGCGACGGTCGGCGTCGTGCTGCCGTTGCCGTCGACGATCGACTTGGCGAGGGCGTCCTCGAACTGCACCTTCTCGGCGTGGTAGTTCGTGGTGTTGATGTTCGCGATGTTGTTCGCGATCACCCGCTGGCGCATCGAGAGCCCGTCGAGCGCGCTCTGCAGCGCCGCCGACGTCACGGAGTCGAACACGGAGGGTCCCCTCGTCAAGGTGCCGTCGTCCTGTGCGATGACACCGTGCGGTGGTGGCCGATCCGTGGCCGGGTGGTCGAGCGATCCGTGCTCGTGGGGCGCTATCGGAGCCCGTGTCCCGCGGTGTTAGCGGTTGCCCCGAACGGGGGGCCCGGCCGCGCGGAGGTGGCCGTTCCGCGCGCGGGCCGATTCGACCGCCTACGCGCGATCCGGCTCGCTAGGCGGAGGCGTCGAGGTACACCGAGCGCTGCGGCTCGCGGGTCGCGTGGACCGCGCGGAGCGCCCCGAGGTGCTCGAGCGTGTTGCGCCGGTCCTGCTCCAGCACCTGCATGCGGTCCCGCTGTGCGGCGAGCAGCCGGGAGGCCCGCCCCACCAGGTCCCGCGGGAGCCGACCCAGCCCGGTCGGCTCGTGCCACGGGGCCGGGTCGTCCGCGACCGCCGCCTGTTCCAGGGACGTGAGCACGGCCTCCCAAGCGGCCCGCTGCTCGTCTGGCGTGGTCTGCTCAGGCGACACCGAGCGCTCCGCCGATCGTGTGCTGTGCCGGTGCCGGCGTCGCCGGGATGGCGGCAGCGGCGTCGTGCCAGGACTGTCGCAGGGGCTCGAGGATCCGGATGCAGTCGCGGGTCGCCTGGACGTCCCGGTGCACGTTCGCGGTGATGAGCGACGTGGACGCGTAGTTGTAGATCGCCAGGAGTCCCTCGCCGCCGTCCCACGCGTCGATGCGGAGGGTCGCGGACAGCTCGCCGACGATGGCCTGGGCGTGCAGGAGCTGTTCGCGTGCTACGTCCCAGTCGCTCGTGGTCTGCGCGGCCTCTGCACGGTGCAGGTCGAGCAGCAGCCGGTCGTAGAGCATCGTGACGAGCTGTGCCGGCGTCGCGGAGAGGACGGCCTCGCTCGTGTACTGCGCGCGGCGGCGGAGCGTGTTCTTGTCGTACATGGTGTCTTCCCGTTCAGCTCGACGTCGAGGACAGCTGGCTGGAGAGCCAGCTCGACTGTGACTGGAGCTTGCTGAGGTTGGTCTCGAGTGCCGCGTACAGCGTCTGGAGCGCGGCGCGGCGGGAGGTGAGGCGGTCCGTCCAGCTGTCGATCTGGGTGTTCAGGTCCTTCGCGACCGACTGCTGACCGGTGATCGACGTGGTGATCGAGCCGTCGTACTTGTCGGACGCTGCGGTCGCGGCGGCACCGACGGTGGTCGCGACCCCGGAGAGGATCGCCTGCGTGCCCTGCGGATCGGTCGCGAGGGCCTTCTGGAACACGTCGGCGTCGAAGGTGAAGTCGCCGTCCTTGGTGATCGAGATGCCGATCGACGACGGCGACTTGCCGTTGACGGGCGCCGACATCGTGCTCGTCAGGCGCTGCACGACGTCGCGAGTGGTCGCGTCCCCCATCAGGACGCCGGCGGTCGTCGAGGTGGTGCCGGTCGTCGGGCTGGTCGTGCTCGTGACGGCGGTGTTCGACGAGTAGTACGCCGTGATCGCGTTCATCGCGTCGACGAGCCCGGACGCGACGGCCTGGGCCTTCGTGGTGTCCTGCGCGACGGTGACCGTCACGGGGGACGTGCTCGGGGCCGACACCGACACGGTGAGTCCGGGGACGAGGTCGGTGAACGTGTTCGTGGAGCTCGTGACCGTCTGCTGCGCAGCGGTCCCGGCCCACAGCGTCACGCTCGCGTCGGCCGCGTTGGCGACGACTGCGGCACCCGGCTGCGCGAGGACGTCCGTCGCGGTCCCCGCGGCGACGTCGGCCGCAGTGCCACGGTGTACGGAGAACGCTCCTGCGGCACCCGTGGCCGTCGAGGTCAGCTGGAGGCGGTAGAGCTTCGTGCCGTCGGTGTCGGTCCCTGCTGCGACCTTGGTGGCCGTGACGCCGGCGCCGGACTTCGTGATCGCCGAGGCGACGTCGTCGAGCGACCCGGACGCCGGGGTGACCGTGGTGGTCGTGCCGTCCGCCTTGGTGATGGTGACCGGCTCGGCGGCCGAGGACCACGTCGCCATCGCCGCGGTCACCCCGATCTGCGCGGAGGCGACGGCGCCGATCGAGAAGGACAGGGAACCGGCCGTGGCGTTCGCACCGGTCGAGACCGTGACGGCGGGGTTGGAGCTGGTGGCCGCGAACACGTCGAGCGAGTTCGCCTTCGCGGCGTCCTTCGCCTTCGCGGCGAGGCCCTGCACGAGCCCGTTGATCGTCTGCAGTGACGAGATGAACGAGTTCGTGCTGCTGAGCTTGTTCTTCAGCAGGGTCTGCGGGACCGCCTCGACGGACATCAACGAGTTGATCAGGTCCGTCGTCTTGAGGCCGCTGACGAGACCGTCGATCGCGAGGCTCGAGGCCGAGGACACGGAGGACATCGTCGCTGCTCCCTGACGTCGTGGTGGTGGGTGGGGAGGGTGACGCCGTCACCCGGCACCCGAACGGCCCGGGTGACGGCGTCGGGGGTGCTAGCGGAGCAGCGAGAGGACGCCCTGCGTGCTCTGGTTCGCCTGCGCGAGCATCGACGTGCCGGCCTGGCTGAGGATGTTGTCGCGCGTGTACTTGACCATCTCCTCCGCCATGTCGACGTCGGTGATGCGCGAGGACGCAGCGGTGAGGTTCTCCTTGGCCACGTTCGTCACGTTGATGGCGTGGTCGAAGCGGTTCTGGATGGCACCGATGTTCGAACGAGCCGACGACACGTACTTGATCTGCGTGTCGATGGCGGTGATCGCGGCCTGCGCGTTGTCGGCGCTGTCGAACGTCAGCGTGCCGACGGCCGTGGCCACGTCGCTCACGTTCGCCTTCGACAGGTCCACGTCGATCTGGCTCGCCGCGTCGCCGTTGGCGCCGACCTGGAACTTCAGGACGCCTGCGGTGCCGGCGGAGCCGTCGAGCAGGTTGATGCCGTTGAAGTTGGTCGACTGCGAGATGCGGGTGAGCTCCTTCTGGAGCTCGCCGACCTCGGTGGTGATCGCCGTACGCGAGTCCGCGTTGTTCGAGTCGTTGCCGGCCTGCACTGCCAGGTCGCGCATGCGCTGGAGGATCGAGTGGGTCTCGGTGAGGCCACCTTCAGCGGTCTGCACGACGGAGATGCCGTCCTGCGCGTTGCGGGCGGCGACCGTGAGGCCACCGACCTGGGACTTCAGCCCCTCGGAGATCGACAGACCGGCCGCGTCGTCGGCAGCACGGTTGATGCGGAGGCCGCTCGAGAGCTTCTCGAGGGACTTCGACAGGTCGTTCTGCGTCGAGTTGAGGTTCCGGTACGTGTTGAGTGCCGAGAGGTTGGTGTTGATGGACATACCCATGGTGGTTTCCTCCGTGAAATCTGGGTCTTCGCCAGCCCGTCCGTGGGCTGACATGGTGTCCTCTCGGCCGGGCGGCCGGAGGCGTTAGGAGAACCGTCGGGATTCTTCCGAGCGGTTCCCACGGCTCAACTGGCGACCACGTGCTGGCCGGTGGCGGCGTCCTGCACCGCACGGGCGACACCGACCGCGGCGTTCGCGGCGACCTTCGCCAGGTACGCGCTCCGGCGTGCTGCAGTGGTGCGGGACACGGGCTCCGGGGTCTCGCCGCCGTCGCCGTAGTGCGTCGCCATACCGTCGCGGAGCAGCCGCATCGCCTCGGAGCGCTGCTGCGACACGGCGGAGTGGGTGATGCCGAGCTCGGCGGCGACGTCGGTGACCGAGCGGTCTCCGAAGTAGACGGCCTCGACGACGAAGCGCATCCGCTCGGGCAGCGCCTCGACGGCAGCACGGAGGTAGCGGCGTCGCTCGGCCTCGACGAGGTCCTCGCCGGGGAGCGGCAGGTCGGCGGCGACGGTGTCGTGCACGGTCTCGTCGATCGGCGTCACGACCCGGCCGGCGTCGCTCATCGCATCGGCGGCGGACTGGCGGTCGACGCCCATCGCGTCGGCGATCTCCTGCACGGAGACCGTGCGACCGAGTCGGGAGGACAGCGTCTCCTGCGTCGCGAGGGCCTCGCGGATGCGCTTCCGGGTCCCCCGGCTCGCCCAGTCCGCCGAGCGCATGTCGTCGGCGATCGCGCCGGTGATGCGGGTGCGGGCGTACGCACCGAACGGCACGCCGAGGGTGGGGTCGAAGGCGTCGGCGGCCGCGACGAGCGCGAGCGAACCGACGGCGGCGAGGTCGTCACGGTCGAGGTGGGTGGCACGTGCGCGGACGTCGGACACGATGTAGCCGACGAGCGGGAGGTGCTCGACGATCATCGCGTTGCGTTCGGTGCGGTCCATGCTGATCCCCTGGTCGTCTCGACTGGATTGACCCGTCCGTGGGCGCGGCGATCACCGGCCGCGTGGAGGCCGGTCGGTACGCCGAAGACCCGCCCGGGTCCCTCCGGGCGGTGCACCCGCGTCCCTGCGACGCGTTCCGGTTTGTCCCCCGGGGTGCGTTCTGAATGTATCGGCTGACAAACCCCTGAACACCCCCTCACACGGCCCCAATGCGGGGGGACACGGGGTGTTTCCCGGTCCGCATTTGGGGGGACCCAGGTGCGGGAACGGTCGTTCCTGTCCCCCGGAGTGGAGGCACTGGGGGCGCGTGCAGCGAGTCGTGCCCCGCCGGCGCCGGCGTCGCGCTTACGGGGCACCCCGGCCTGCCGATAGTCACCGCTGTCCGCAGGATGACCGACACCGGGAGGAGATGATGAGCGTGAACGACCTGTCCGCCGTGCTCTGGCGCGAACGAGAACTGCTCGAACTGCTCACCTTCAAGCTCGAGGAGGAGCAGCTGCTGCTCGCCGCCGGGCGCTCCCGCTGGGTGTCGCACGCCAGCCGCGAGGTCGAGCAGGTGCTCGAGCGTCTGCGCGCCACCGGACTCGAACGGAGCGCGGAGAGCGCCGCCGTCGCCGAGGAGTGGGGCGTGGACCCCGACGCTCCCCTGCGCGAGGTCGTCGCCGCGGCGCCGGGTGGCCCGTGGGGCGAGATCCTCGCGTCGCACCTCCACGCCATGGTCGAGCTGACCACGCAGATCGGTGCGCTGCGGGACGAGAACGACCGTTTCCTCCGGACCGCGGCGCAGGCCACCGAGGAGACCCTCGCCGGCACGGTCGGCGACATCGCGACGTACGACGCCGCCGGGACCTCCGGCCACGCGACGGGCGAGGCCCGACTGTTCGACGGGACCCTGTAGGCGATGGTCAGCACCTTCGGATCGCTCGCGACCGCGTACTCCGGCCTCGCCGCAGCGCGGGCGGGCATCGACGTCACCGGGCAGAACATCGCGAACGCGGGTACCACCGGGTACACCCGCCAGCGCGTCACGCAGACCTCGATCCCCGCGGTGCAGATCGGGTTCATGCGCGGGACGGCGGCCCTCGCCGGGCAGGGCGTCTCCGTCGACGGCATCGCACGACTCGGCTCTCTCACGCTCGACGCCGGCGTCCGCGCCGCTGCCGGCTCCTCCGCGTACGCCACGGCCAGGGCAGCCGGACTCGACCAGCTCGAGACCGGGCTGCACGAACCGGGCGACGACGGGCTCTCCGCGAAGCTCGACGACTTCTGGTCCGCGTGGGGCGACCTGTCCACGCACACCGACGACCCGGGTGCCGCCACCGCGCTGCTCGGTGCCGCGAAGACCGTCGCGTCCACCCTGGCCGCCGGGTCGAAGGCCGTCGACGCGCAGTGGACCACGGTCCGCGGCACCGTCGCCGGACAGGTGTCGCAGCTCAACGACGCGGCGAAGCAGGTCGCCGACCTCAACGGCCGCATCCGCACCGCACTCGCCGGCGGCGGCAACGCGAACGAGCTCATCGACCAGCGCGACCAGCTCACCGAGCAGATCGCCTCCCTCGCCGGGGGCACGACCCGCGCGAACGCCGACGGCACGGTCGACGTGCTCATCGGCGGCAATCCCCTCGTGCAGGGCGCTGATGCCCGCTCGGTCGCGCTCGGCGGCGGGAGCCGGCTCGCGGACGGCGCGCCGGTCACCCTCACGTGGACCTCCGGTTCCGGGTCCGCCGTCGCCCTCGACGGCGGATCGATCGCCGGCAACGTGTCCCTGCTGGCGCCGGCGAACGCGAACGGCACCGGCGGCGCGCTCGCGCAGGCGTCCGCCGCGTACGACACGATCGCGACGACGATCGCCGCGCAGGTGAACGCCGTGCACGCCACCGGCACGACGGCGAACGGGACCACCGGCGCCGCGTTCTTCGCGCTCACCGCCGGTGTCCCGGCCGCGCAGGGTCTCACCGTCGTCCCCACCGACGCCGGCGGCATCGCGACGCGGAACGCGGCCGGCGAGTACGACGGCTCCGTGGCGGACGCCCTCGGCGAGCTGGGGAAGGCCGTGGACGCACCCGACAAGACGTGGGCGACGTTCGTGGCGGGCGTGGGCACAGCCTCCCGGTCGGCGACGTCGGAGGCGACGCTCACCGGCCTCGCACTCACCAACGCGCGCACCCAGCAGCAGTCGGGCGCCGGCGTCGACCTCGACGAGGAGAACGTCAACCTGCTCAGCTACCAGCACGCCTACCAGGGCGCGGCACGCGTCCTGACAGCCGTCGACGAGATGCTCGACACCCTCATCAACCGCGTCGGCCTCGTCGGGAGGGGATGACCGTGATCACCCGTGTGACCACCCAGATGTCCATGGCAGCAGCGACGAGCCGGCTGCAGGCCGGTGCCGCCAAGGTCGCGCAGCTCACCGAGCAGGCCACGACCCTGAAGAACATCGGGAAGCCGTCGGACGACCCGGTCGGCACCGCGTCGTCGATGCAGGTCCGCAAGGAGCAGGCCGCGAATGCGCAGTACGCCCGCAACGCGAACGACGCGGTCGGGTGGCTTGCCAACACCGACAGCGCGCTCGGCGACGTCTACTCCGTCCTCTCGAAGGTGCGGGACCTCACCGTCCAGGCGGCGAACAGCGGCACCATGAGCGACACCGACCGCGATGCGTTCGTCGCGCAGTTCCAGGCGCTGAAGAGCGACCTCGCGGCGAGTGCGAACGCCACGTACGGGGCGCGGTCCTTGTTCGCCGGGTCATCGACCTCGTCGACGGCGTACGACCCCACCACCGGATGGACGCAGTCCACCGCGACCGTCGACCGGCGCATCGGCGACGGGACCACCGTCCGGGTGGACACCTCCGGGGCTGCGGTGTTCGGCTCCGGGTCGACCTCCGTGTTCGCGATGATCGACTCGGTCGTCGGGGACCTGCAGAACGGCGTGAACGTGAACCCCCGCATCAACGACGTGGACGCGCACCTGCAGACGGTGCGCGGCGCACAGGCGGACGTCGGCGTCCGGCACGCGGCCGCGATCGCCGCGCAGGACTCCCTGAAGACGGCATCCGTGACGCTCGAGGGACGCCGCTCGTCGATCGAGGACAAGGACCTCGCCAAGGCCGTCCTCGACCTGCAGGTGCAGCAGACCAACTACCAGGCAGCCCTCGCCGTCACCGCGAAGGTCCTGCAGCCGACCCTGATGGACTACCTCCGATGAACATCGACCTCACCTTCGCCGTCGCACCGTTCGGTCTCGAGCCGCTCGTCGCGTTCACGCTGACGCCGGTCTCGGGTGCCGACGGGCTCTTCACGCTCGTCGGTGCGGGGACCACGGCGTCCGGGGTGTCCGCGCCGAAGATGTTCCTGCTCGACGCTGCGGTGCACCTGCCCGACTACGCGCCGGCGCTGTCCGACGAGCAGGCGGCGACCATCGGCCTGAGCGCACCGTCGGACGCGATGCTCCTCGTCGTGGCGACCCCTGGTGACGCCGGGACGACGGTGAACCTGCTCGCGCCGGTCGTGGTGAACGCGCGGACGTCGGTGGGCGCGCAGTTCATCCTCGAGGACCAGGACCTGCCGTTGCGCGCGGAGCTCGCGCGGCGGTGAAGGCGGCGGCGGCGCGTGCGTCGTCGTGTGCTCGCGGCCGGGCCCGGGTTCCGACTCGGAACGACAGAGCCGCTGTCGTACGACAGCGCTCCTGTCGCTGGGCGGCGTGCGCATCAGTTGCACACGCGTGGTTGCGACGGAGTCGCTGTCGTACGACAACGCTCCTGTCGCTGGGCGGCGTGCGCATCAGTTGCACACGCGTGGTTGCGACGGAGTCGCTGTCGTACGACATCTTGGGTTCATTCGGTGGTCGCAACACCTTGAGCGATTGGGGTGGTTGTGGTGGGTCGGCAGGCAGCGTATTCGCGG